>CANDMV010000041.1 GCA_947385875.1 uncultured Eubacterium sp.
CATCGTAGACGGCTGTCCTGCCGGACTTCCTCTGTGCGAAGCAGACATTCAAAAATATTTAGACCGCAGAAAACCCGGCCAGTCCAGATTCAGCACACCCAGAAAAGAAGACGATCTTGTCGAAATCCAGTCCGGCATTTTTGAAGGACGCACTACCGGCACCCCGATTTCAATGATGGTACATAATAAAAACCAACGATCCGCTGACTACAGCGAAATCGCTTCTTACTATCGGCCCGGCCACGCAGACTATACATTCGATGCAAAATATGGTATTAGAGATTACCGCGGCGGAGGGCGCTCTTCTGCCCGCGAGACAATCGGACGTGTTGCCGCAGGCGCAGTTGCCGCAAAAATACTAGCCGTTCTAGGCATCCGGCTTATGGCCTATACGAAAAGTATCGGCCCCATTACTATTACTCCGGCCAATTTTGATGCAGCCAAGATCTGTGAAAACCCGCTCTGTATGCCGGATGCCGCTGCTGCCATAAAGGCCTCGGAGTATTTAGAAGAATGCCTGCGTGCACAGAATTCTTCCGGCGGCGTCGTGGAATGCATCATTTCAGGCATACCTGCCGGGATCGGCGAGCCAGTATTTGACAAGCTGGATGCCCAGCTTGCAAAAGCTATATTCTCTATAGGCGCAGTCAAAGGCTTTGAAATCGGAGACGGCTTTGAGGCAGCCCGCGCCACCGGCCTTACGAATAACGACGCATTTTATTATGATAAAGACGGCAGTATACATAAAAAAACAAATCATGCCGGCGGTATTCTGGGCGGCATCAGTGACGGGACAGACATTCTATTTCGCGCTGCTTTTAAACCTACGCCGTCCATCAGCGCTGCACAGGATACTGTGAATAAAAATGGTGAAAATATTACAGTAAACATCAAGGGCCGCCATGACCCAATCATTGTACCTCGTGCAGTGGTCGTTGTAGAAGCTATGGCTGCAGTCACGCTTGCAGATTTGATTCTGGAAAATCTCAGCGCTAAAATGGATACACTGATACAGCATTATGAAAATCTCAGCTGATGGGTGAGCTCTATATTTTAATATCAAATCCATATTTAAAAGGAAATTAAAATCCACAGCCGCAGCAGAGGTGCAATGAATCAGACTTATCAGACAATCGAAACGAAAGAATGATCCACGGACTCAGCTGCATCTGCATAACAAAAAGGAAAACTTATGAACATGATAGACCATATTACGATAAGACACTATGAAGAAAATGATCTTCCTTCTATGATTTCTATATGGAATGAAGTCGTAGAAGAGGGCATCGCATTCCCTCAGGAAGAATGCCTTGCCATGCTTTCCGGCAGAGATTTTTTTGCCAGCCAGAGCTACAGCGGTATCGCAGAAGAAATCACATCCGGCAGAATACTTGGTTTGTATATCCTGCATCCTAATAATATAGGCCGATGCGGGCATATATGCAATGCAAGCTATGCGGTATACTCCCAATACAGAGGAATGCATATCGGCGAACAGCTAGTATTGAATTGTATCCAAAAGGCTCATGACCTCGGATTTAAAATATTACAGTTCAATGCTGTTGTCTCAACCAATCTTCATGCAAGACACTTATACGAAAGAATTGGCTTTACACAGCTGGGAACGATTCCAAATGGCTTCCGGCTGAAAAATGGGCAGTATGAAGATATTTGTTCTTATTATATTGAAGTATGATCCTCCCCAGCGTCCAGCCTGCTAAACTGAGACACCCTGCCTGAGTTTGCCAATCGGGAATCCGACTCCTAACCAAAGGCGAACTTTCAATAGGCCGGATGCATGGCGAGCCGCATTCTTTGACCATGCCCAGACAGCGGGTGTCAGGTCAGGGTGTGACTAGTACACCGTAAAATAAATAACTCATAGTTTAGAAAGTATGATATAATATCATTATATAAAATCAGATTGAGGTGTAATGATATGGCAAACCATACTTATTGTATAGAACTTCTTGAAGGCGACCATGATCCTGTCTGTCACGGCTGTATCAGACCATTGATCTCTGGTCAGCGCTCACAGATAAAAATTGCCGGCATATATTACGTTTTCATTTTAAGCTTTATCAAAAACAGCCCCCTCACCCGGCATCTATTTTTTGTTATATAGCAGTCAATCTCTTTTATAAGCTGAACACAATCAGGAGGGAGGCCATGCCTATGAAGAAAATAATTATGGATCATGGCTGTCATCGCAAACAGTCATAAATATGCTACAATGGCAGGCGTAGACATAAAGAAAAGTTCTGATCGTTTATTCGATAAAGACGCATCAGAAAAAAATAATTAATGAAAAGATCAGGAGCTTTCAGAGTGGGTTCTTTCTGATGTTTGGGTAATTCTGTTTATTTCATTTTGCTTTGCCAGGCAAATTATGAAATATACAGATACCCAGAGTTCAGAAAGAACCTCAAAGTGAAGGCTCCTGTTTTTTATTTTATACTCACAGGTAATATAATTTTTCATGCCGTTCATCAGGAATGCTCTTTTAGCAAATAGTGAGTACTGCTTCCAGCCGCATCTGCTCACATAACTATTTCACTCTTCTAAGCCGTATTGCCATATATTCCCTACCTGGCAGCTGAATCTTCGTATAGCCGCTGTGGACTCCATGATCTGTTACCGTCATGTTCCATGTATCGATCACATCGATCTGGAATTTCTCATTCTCTTCAAAATCAAACTCCTTATTAGAAGGCCTGCTGTACGTATAATAATGCAGCTCATAATCATAATATACGACCGGATCAAAGAACGAAACCTGCTCCGGGACTTTCGTCTGGTAAGGAATACCCACGACCTCGTCAAACATCCGCGGAACCTGCTTTAAGAATTTCCCCGGCGTTTCTTTCATAATCTTTTTCAAAAATGCCAGACGAGGCTCGCTTGTTCCGTGAAGCACGCCGCCGTGCGACCACCAGAGGATGTCATGATCGTTTTCGTAGGTCTCGCCGTGTCCCGCATAGCCGCCGCGCACAAATGCCTCCCAGAACCTGCGCACGATTTCCTCACCAGACATATTCCCCCAGCCCATAGCAAGATTTCCTTCGTAGCCGATCTCGTCCCATACGACAGGCTTTTCATATTCCTTTAGATAATCATCTGAATTCGACATGCTTATAAAAATCCTGACGCTGCATACTGCAGTGCGTAATCCAGTCCTTATGATAATCATAAAATCCCATGCAGTTGTGAATCGAGATCAAATGCCCATATGGATCAGCAGCTTTTACAGTCTGTGCCAGCTCTTCCCATTCATCCACAGTCTTTGTTGTAAGGTCATATTCATTTGCCATCGACCACCATACGTTACGGTATGCACCAAAACGTGCCACTGCATAATTCAGATACAGCTTTTCACATTCTGTAGTCATACTTGAAAAGCCCCATTTATCGTAAGGATGCAACAGGATTAAATCCGCTTCGATACCCATTTCACACAGCTGCGCGATGCGCCCATCCATCTTCTGAAACAGTTCTGCATTGAACTGGTAACAGTCAAAATCCGTAATATCCTCTATTTTCTTATCCGTGTGAAACGGTATATTGATCGCTTTTTTCACCCGTTCTTCATCCACTCCACGTTTCGTTCCCCTAAGATAAGGATACATCTGCGGCTCTGTATCGTTGTATTTATAAAATTTCGGGAAAATACAGAAACGTATTTTGTTAAAGCAGCTCGATGCCAGTGTCTTTAGTGTCTGCTTCTGTAATTCCTCGATCTGATAAACCCACGCATAGCAGGTCGTCCCGACAGAATAATACGGCGTTCCATCAGAGTATTCCAAATACCTTTTGTCCAGCACACGCACCATGCCGTGGTTATTCCCGCTTTCCGGCGAGACTGCCTCTATATCTCCCTCGGTCTGCACATCTGAAAAGCTTCCTGATATAACATAATGATACACTCCTGTCTGCGTCGGCATAAAGCGTACTTTATAGATCCCGTCTCCATCATAAAAGCCTGTTACCAGCTTTGTCTCTTGCTCGCTTTTAAATTCTGCATGAATTTCATAGTCCGTAAATGGATTCCCATCCTTTTTTCCTTCAACTGCTGCTTCAAAAAGTCCCCATTGTTCTACTCGTTCCATATCATGTCTCCTCCATATTTTTTATATTGCAGATAATATGCATTTACTGCAATCTCCTCGACAAAGACCTTCTTACAGTGAACCGGATTTCGTTACAGTAAAACCGCAGGCTAAGCTGTAACAAGAAATCATGCCTGCACCACTGCTTTATCTTTCTAATGATCATCTCCAACAGAACTTTTACAAAATCAAAATAGCACTTCATAAATTACTAAGTACTTGTGATCATAAAATTTGTAAATCAACCAGGCTCACGAATATTGTTCATTTATTTTTATAAATCATAGGTACAATGTCTTACAAGATTTTCCCTACTGCATTGATCCAGCCCTGATATTTCTTTGTCCTTTCCTCATCCGGCATACATGGCGCATATTCTTTTCTGCGCAGTTTTTCCAAAATACCAGCATCATAAAGCCCGGCTGCCATTCCTGCAGCATAAGACACCCCGACTGCAGACAGCTCTTTCAAATCCGGCACCTGAATCTTAGCATCCAGAATATTGCTCTGAAACTGCATCAAATACCCATTCGCAGTCGTCGGCCCGCCGTCCACACGCAGCTGACGGACTTTCATGCCTGCATCCTGCTCCATTGCTTTGATAATATCTGTGATCTGATAGGCAATGCACTCCAGTCCTGCCCGCACGAATTCTGCCCGCCATGTCGTTCTGGTCATTCCCACAGCTGCTGCCTGCGCGCTGCTGTTCCAGTACGGCGCACCCAGACCGGAAAACGCAGGAACCAGATATAGGCTGTCATCTGCCGCCGCTTTGTACGCAAGCAGCTCTGACTCCTCCGGCGTCTGAATCATCTCCATGTCGTCCTTTAGCCATGTAATGACTGCTCCCGTATAATTCAGGTTGCCTTCCAATACATAGTTTACACCATCTTTCATGCCCCATGCAATCGAAGTTACCACGCCGTGACTGCTTATCACAGGTTTTTCCCCGATATTCATCATGACGGATGAGCCTGTGCCGTATGTAGCTTTTACCATGCCTGCTTCCAGACAGCCCTGGCCAAATAATGCCCCATGGGAATCCCCCATGACACAATGAATCGGTATCGGCTGCTCCAAATAGCCGCCCAGACTGGTCTGTCCAAAATCAGCATCAGAATTACACACGTTCGGCAGATTCTTTACATCTATGCCAAATATACTGCACATCTTCTCATCCCACTGCAGCCTGTGAATATCAAAAAGCTGTGTACGTGATGCGTTCGAATAATCAGTCAGAAATTCATACTGTGCCTGCGTCAGGACTCCGTGATGCCAGCTCTTCTGGTTTTCCATAAAAGATACCCCTCTGCCTTTTATCGTATGAGCAATCAGGACACTCGGCTTTCCCTTATAGGCCGCCGCCTGATCGTATGCGTCAGACAACGCTGCACAGTCGTTTCCATCCGTCTTGATGACATTCCACCCAAACGCAGCGAATTTTTCACCCAGATCTTTAGAATTCATCACTTCCGCTGTCGTGCCGCTGATCTGAAGACCGTTTAAATCTACTGTCGCACATAGATTATCCAGATGATAATGGGCTGCTGCCATCATAGCTTCATAGTTCGATCCTTCTGCCATCTCTCCATCTCCTAATACGACATACGTCCGGTAACCCTGTCCATTCATCTTTGCAGCCAGCGCCATGCCTGTGCCTATCGCCAGTCCGTGCCCAAGTGAGCCGGAATTAATTTCAATTCCCGGTACATCTGTATTCGGATGCCCGATATATTTTGAACCATAAGCTGAAAATGTCTCTATCGCCTCTTTTTTATCAAAAAATCCCTTTTCACCCAGTACGGCGTACAGCGCATCCACGCAGTGTCCCTTGCTGAGCAGGAAACGGTCTCTGTCAGGTGAATCCCAATTTTGTGGAGACACGTTCATTTCTTTAAAATAAAGCACGGTCAATATATCAATTACACTCAAATCTCCGCCGACATGTCCTGCTTTTGAGCGGTACACCATCTCAATAATATCCCTGCGCAGTCTGTCTGCTGTCTTTGTCAAATCCATATCTGTCCTCCTATTCCTTACAAGTTCTGTATCCTCTAGCCAGAGTACTATCTGCTTGATATTTGTACTATTTTGTATTTGCGTATACTCTCATTCTCCGCGAATAAATGCCCGGACCTCTTCCTCATTGTCATCATACAAATCCGGCTTCACGCCGATATATTTACATGCTTCATAGAGCACCGGCACGACATCCTTGTGAATTCCTACACAGTGGTGTATATAAGGCCCCTCCACAAGCTTAGCTTCCAGACGCTTTATATTTTCTACCTCTACCCAGACATATGTCCCCTTTGTATAAGGCCCATCCACACCTCTTGCATTGCCAAGCAGCAGTGAATACTCACCATGATCGCCATCAAACCGGCAGAGCGTCATCTCTCCATGCTTCGCCTCTGCTTCCACTGCTCCCGGATGATCAAAAGCGAGCGGATAGCCGATCACAGGCTTACCGGAAGCACAGGATCGCGGCCATGGCCCGCAGTGCTGCAAAAGCTCTCCGTTTTCACGGTCTGGATGACGCACTGTCCAGTCAGCAAAAAAAGTCCTCGCTTCATCCATGCCTGCCGCTTCACACAATACCGCAGTAACTGCTCCATGAATATCCGTCTCACATACCACCGGAAGCCCTTCTTCATTCAGCAGGCTGTTTGCCGCACACGGCATAATTCCGATTTCCCCCTGCAGTGCATTCCAGCACTGGATCGCAACCGCATTGCAGCCATATCGGTCTGCCAGAGTACGCATAGCCACTTTTAATGCCGCTACATTTTCCAGCTCTTCTTCTTTGATATTTACAGTAAAATTCTCCAGACAGTAAGCGATTACTTTTTCTACCGCCTGCTTTCCATCTTCTGTCGCTTTTACTGCTTTTATTTGTGCCGTTAATTCCGGCAAAGGAATCGGCGACAGCTGAATACCGAATTTTTCTAACAGCTCTCCCTCATTACACATCGTTGACCAAAAGTCAAAAGGCCTCGGCCCAATCTGAAGAATGCGTGTACTGCGAAATACTTTTACTACATTGCACACCGCAAGAAAATTACGGATGCCTCGCTCAAACTCCGCATCCTCCAGACGGCAGTTGCATAAATATGTAAATGGAATCCCAAATCTGCGCAGTACTTTTCCTGTCGCAAAAAGTCCGCACTGGCTGTCACGCAGCCGAATCCCGTTTTCATCCGGCCTTTCATCCCTCGGCCCCCATAGAAGCACCGGCACATGCAGCTCCTTTGCCAGCCTTGCCACCTCATACTCCGTACCAAAATTTCCATGCGGGAAGAATAATCCGTCCACCTTTTCACTTTTAAACTTTTCCGCAATCTGAATACGCTCCCCGTCATCATGCAGCAGCCCGTCTTTTGTAAGATCTTTAATATCCACAAAATCCACGCCAAGCTCCGCCAATTTTTTCCTTGTTAAGTCCGCATACTTTACAGCATCCGGCGCCGAGAAAATACTTCTCCTTGTCGGCGCCAGTCCTATCCTCACATGAGCCATACTCTTCCTCCCAGATCATTTTTCTATTTGATAATACGAGTATAGCTTTCATCCTACTAAATTCATATACATTATTTAGTAAAGTATCATATATTATTGACTAAATTTACTAAATTCTATATAATTTCTATTAAAATAACAACCGGCATACTGACATAATGATCTTTGATCTAATATAAAAGCATTGTGACTGATAGAGTCAGTTCAAATATCATCGTGTCAGTACATTAGTGCTTCATCATGACATTGACACTATATAACTGAGCGGACATTCGGGAAGCGCTTTTAACATCGACAGCCACAGAACCGCCCAGGCCACTAATAATAAATCTGTAAAGGAAAAATTTATGACAATTACCGCAAAAGAACTTGCAAAGAAACTAAATTTATCAGAATCCGCAGTCTCACTGGCATTAAACAACAAGCCCGGCGTCAGCACACAGACAAGAAAACGTGTTCAGGAAGCTGCAGAAACACTGGGATATGATTTTTCACGCATACGCATGACCTATGCACCGGCTGCGCCAAATGGCTCCATCTATTTTGTCATTTACCGGAAAAATGGAGCTGTCGTAACCGATACGCCGTTTTTTTCACAGCTTTCCGAAGGGATTGATGCCGGCTGCAAAAAATACCATTATTATCTGAATATTAACTATTTATATGAGGGAAGCAATATAGAAAAGCAGCTGACTGACTGGCAGTGTGCCGGCACAAAAGGAATTATTCTACTTGGAACTGAAATGACCATCCATGACCTTACGCCTTTTATCCATGCAGAGCAGCCCGAATCCAGACCACAGTACACTGCCGCGCAGAATATGAAGAACAAGCTTCCGCTTGTCTTATTGGATAATTATTTTGAAGACTTGAATCTAAACAGCGTTTTGATTAACAATATCCAGGGCGCCTACAGTGCAGCATCTTACCTGATTCATAAATATAGGACACAGCCCGGATACCTGCGCTCTTCTTACCCGATCAGCAATTTTGACGAAAGAGCGGACGGTTTTTACAAAGCCATCCGCAAATGCGGCATGTCCCCCTCCCGCTCCATCGTACATATGCTCACTCCTTCTATGGAAGGAGCTTATTCTGACATGCTTGAGCTCATTCACAGCGGAGAACCACTTGCCGAATGCTACTTTGCGGACAATGACCTGATTGCCGCAGGCGCTATGCGGGCTTTCCGTGAATCCGGTCTGCGTATCCCAAAAGATGTTGCAGTGATCGGCTTTGATGACATGCCGTTTTGCACCTATATCGAACCGGCCCTTACTACAATTCATGTTCCAAAGCAGTATATGGGCACGGTTGCTGTCAGGCGGCTGCATGAACTCATTGAAGAATCCGATGCCAAGCCGTATAAAATCGAAATATCAACCTCTCTGATTAAGAGGAAAAGTGCGTAGGATTGCATGATACATCCTGCCTTTGCTTCGCTCAGCGCTGCTGCTCTCTCTCCAGAAGCTTCCGCCCCATCAGCACCCCCATTGCCGAAGCCATCATAAGCCCCCTTGTCCAGCCACTGGAATCTCCCAGACAATACAAGCCCTTTACATTTGTTACCAGATTTTTATCCATGCGTACCTTATTGCTGTAGAATTTCAGCTCCGGCGAATATAATAGTGTCTCCGTACTTGCAAATCCCGGCACTACCTGATCCATCGCCTGAATAAAATTAATAATATTCACCATCGCACGATACGGCATTGCTGCTGTAATATCTCCTGCAACCGCATCCGGCAGAGAAGGCCGCACATTTGACTGCGCCAGCTCCTTCGGCCATGTACGCTTGCCGTCCAGAATATCGCCATAGCGCTGCACCAGAATCTGCCCCGCACCCAGCATATTCGTCAGTTCACCGACTTTCTGTGCATAAGTAATCGGCTGATTAAACGGCTCTGTAAAATTATGGGAACAAAGAATCGCCAGATTTGTATTATCTGACTTTAAATCCTTGTAGGAATGTCCGTTTACAACCGCCAGATCATTATCATAGTTTTCCTGGCTGACAAATCCGCCCGGATTCTGGCAGAAGGTACGCACTTTATTTTTAAACGGTCTTGGATAACCGATCAGTTTCGATTCATACAGTACCTTGTTTACCTCTTCCATAATCTCATTGCGCACTTCCACACGCACGCCGATATCTACCGTGCCCGGCTTATGCGCGATGTCATACTTTGCGCAGAGTGTCTGCAGCCAGTCCGCGCCGCGCCTTCCGGCAGCAACAATCACATGGTCTGCTTCAAACCGCTCCTGCTGCCCATTTCCTTCCTTTGTTAAAAATATGCCCCGGCATACATCTTCGTCCATAATCAAATCCTGACAGCTGCATCCAAAGATCATGTCTACGCCTTTTTCCTGCAGATATTTCTGAATGGAACTATAAATATGCTGAGCCTTTTCCGTCCCCATATGACGGATAGGGCAGTCTACCAGCTTAAGCCCGGCATGAATCGCACGTTTTCGTATCTCCCGCACCTTTAACGGCTCGCTGACCCCTTCAATATGCGCATCCGCGCCAAACTCCAGATAGATCTTATCCGTATAATCAATCAGCTCCTGCGCAAACTCTTCACCTACCAGCGTCGGAAAATCCCCGCCGACCTCATAGCTCAATGAAAGCTTTCCGTCTGAAAATGCACCTGCACCAGAAAAACCAGCCGTAATATTACACGGCTGACAGCCGACACATTTTTTCGTCTTGCTTTTCGGACATCTGCGGTCTTCGATCGCTTTTCCTTTTTCTACAATCAGGATTTTATATTTACTGTTATTCTTAACCAGTTCAAGGGCAGTAAAAATACCTGCCGGGCCTGCACCCACGATGATCACGTCATACTTCACCTTTGTACCTCCTCCATTCTTAACGATTGTTCGCCTTATTTCTTAACAGTTCCTAACAGCGAATTTATAACGACTTTAAATTTTTAACAGAATAATTTCGAACGGCTCACCCAGCAGTATGAAAGAGCCGCAGTTAATATATCCGATTTTTCTATAAAAAACTGCGTATACTCATTAGGCTGTGTGGAAGTCAAAACCATTTTATGGCCGTTTTTTTAAACTGACTAACCGGCTTCCATATCCTTTGTATAAAAATTATTTTAATTTCACAATATTATCATCTTCCATAAACTGTACACTGTTATATAAAATTAAAATATCATCCGCAGGATATACCCTCAGCAGCTTGCCGACAGGAATATTGACACTTCGCAGGTCTACCACAATCGTCCTGGCATAATGGGATGCCGCTAACGGTGCAAAACAGTTCCCGAAAGAATCCTTGACAATCATCAGCGTCTTTTCCGACTGCTTTTTTACTTTATCCTTTCGAGCCTTCGCTTGACCTTTCTTGCTAGCCTGATCATTTTCCCTCTTTCTTTCAGCCTGATTCTTACTGCTGTCCTGCACAGTCCCACTTTCAGCCTGATCCTTCCCGCTGTCCACAGTCTCGATTTCAGCCTGATTCTTACTGCTGTCCCGAACAGTCTCGATTTCAGCCTGATTCTTACTGCTGTCCCGTATAGTCTCGCTCAAATCTGCCCTAATATCTATAAATGCCTGATTTCCTCCAAAAAATACACTATACGGATCATCTCCCTCTAGCTTCGTGAGGTCATAAAAGCTGTCCGACTCAAATTCTCCCATATTATAATCGAGCTGAAAATCAGCTCCATCCTTCCGTTCATACAAGGAAATCGTATCCGCCAGCCCGCCCGTGCGTACTTTGGCATAGGTCGTTCCTAAAAATGTGTCAGTCACATCCGTAATCGTATAGTCACTGCGGCTTATGGCAGAAAGACCCATTTTTTCAGCCCACTGCTCATACGCATAATATGCCCCCAGCGTCGTCCAATGATGGTCTGTCCGATAATAAATATATTCTGCATCGTGCTCTTTCAATACACTTTCAACCTCGATCTGCTGCTCTGCGGGAATCTGCTGACTGACTAAATCAAAAAATCTCTGCTCACCTGTTATTTCTGCAAACATCGGCAGCTTATCCGCCATTACGCTGCTTTTAACCGGTACAAACATTACGTTCGCATTCGGATATTCCTGCAAAAATTCAGCTGTGTATCTTATATTTTCTTCTGCTTTTTTCCAGTCAAAATCCTGCTCTTTGTACTGCTCCAGCAGATAATGATCTTTTCCAAAATATACGCCGTTCGCATCTTTATTACCGATTAAGCGCGATAATTTCGTCTGAAGCGCGACCCAGTGCTCCCGTCCCGGAAACTGTTCGCTTAGGTATACCTCATATTTCCTCTGAAACCTGCCGCGCATAACTGTCTTTTTTGAAAGCTTCGGCCTCTTGCTCAGCATCCTTCGCTCACTGGAAGAATATGTCTCATCCGGCATAAGCCGCATATAGACGCTGCTGCCGCCGAGCATCAGCATCACAAGAGCCAGAAACAGTAGAAAGCGGATCGTTCCGCCTCTTTTTTCTCTTCTATCTTTCTCCAGATTATTACTCATACCTTTTTATACCTATTTTATTTCTCCATATTTTTGTCCATACGATATTAAAGTCTGCCAATTAAGCCTGCACAGTAAATGCGCAGGCCTATATAAGCATCTGCAATACTTTATAAAAGCAGCCCTATTTTTATCAGTTTTTCTCACATTTAAGATTAAACTCTGCATACAGCTTTTCTAACAGCTGCGTATTGTCAGAACTAATGATCTGATCTATATCCTTCTCCCGTCCCTGCTGTTTTAAGTATCGGAATAATGTTTTCAGACGGTCTTCTCCACGTTTTTCTCCGCGTTTTTCTCCGCGCTTTTCAAACATACCTACTATCGTCATGCATTCATCCGCCTCCTTCACAATACTTTTGGAATATTCCGCATAAGGATTATATTCCGGATCTCCCGCTTTTTTCACAAATACTGCCTGCAGATACCTGATTAAGCTGTCATCTGTTTCTATATTCTGTGCAAATTTTTCTGCTAAAAAAACAAGGCACAGATGAATCAGATCTGCCTCTTGATTTAATTTTTTAACTGCCGCATCAAATCCCGCTTTCTTTCTCCGGCTGTATCTCCTGCTTTCTTCCATACGGCTGTTTGTACCGGACAGCGTAAACACATGCCTGCTGTACTGCAACTCACGCGGTATGTCATTCACTATAATCCATACAGAATATACGGGCTTTAGCTTCCTATAATCCTCTTGCTCCAGATTTGTCAGCTGCCAGCTTATCATCCTGCTGCACGGAAATGATTAATTCCTCAATCTCCATAAGGGACAGTGCATTGTATTCCTTTACTACATTCTTTAAAATCGGAGACAAGAACTTTTTATTCTGAAACAGCTGCTTAAATTTCTGGTCGTATGTGTACTCTGATTCCTTTATTTCTTCCGATCTGCCTTTCTTCTGCAACATCAAACTTCCTTTCCAATCTATCTCTGCTGTATGATATATAATTCTAGTATACAGTATCGAATGATGAAAAGCAATTATAAAAACTGCAGCAGCCCAAAAGACACCAATCTACATTTTACGGCCTGCGCAGTGAATACGCAGGCCGTATTGAAATTCCTACTTTATTGCTTTTTTTACCGCATTCACTGCTTTTTTATTCTGATTCTGATATTCTTTGATGATCTCAGCTTCTGTACCAGACTCTTCTATGCTCTTGCTGACATCTCCCATCATGAAAAAGCAGATATATCTTCCTTTTTTATACACCTTTGAACCCTGTATTTTCAATAGATTTGACGGATACTGCATCCGGTCATCCTTTAACTTCTTCTGATACTGCTTGACCGCTGCCAGAATCTTCTTCTTTGAATCAGAATTTTTTGCCTTGAATATTACAATCTCATCCACACGTGCGCTGATCATCGGCACTTGTGCGTAAGCTGATGAATAAAGAGAAGAATCTACTCCATATCTTGTCTTGATTTCATCTTTGCTCAGCTTGTAATCTGGTATATAACCACCGCTGTATGCCTTTTTCACAGCCCTTGCCACAGCAGATGCGCTAGGCGAAGCTGCTGCCTCGGCAGTTAAGACCGAAGCACCAGATCCTGGTACGAAAAAATATGATGTCGGCGTATGTGTATTGAGCGCAAATGCTCCCACACCGATTGCCGCTGCCGCAAATAATGCTAATATCCCCTTGTGTTTCATATTAATCACCTATTCCTTTCGTTTCTCTCTAGCACAGACAGCAGTTTTTATTTTTCACACTAAGCTATATGGAATATTTTACCTCTCATGAGCATAGTTTTCGGTCGGCTGTCTGCACTGATTCCATTCTAACATACAAGCCATTAAAATGGAATGGATAATACCAGTTAATTTGGCAGAAATATCGAAAAATAACGAAAAACAGGGCTGCCGCACTAAGAAAATACAACAAGCTGATTGTTGTGCTTTCTTAGTGCGGCAGCCCCGCAAGAAATGGATTCAGTATGCAGTTATCTTTGAATATAAATATTTAAAATATCACCCGGTTTAATAAAATCAGGATTTTGAACTACATTTTTATTATCCGCTGCAATCTTTGTCCAGTCAGCGCCTCTTCCATAGAATCTGACTGCAATATTCCACAGCGAGTCTCCTTCTTTTACGACATATCTGACGACCGTCTCTCTTCCAGTATGTGTATAGGTATAATTATTTCCAGACGAAGTCGGCCTTGTACTCGGCGCGGTATGTGTATTCGCGTTCGACGATGTGTTCGATGCAGCGCCCGTGGATGTATTGGATGAGCCTGTAGATGCAGCCGGCCTTTCTGGAGCCGAAGGTTTTGAAACTGCAGGCTTTGGAGCTGCAGGCTTTGAATCAGGCTTTTTAACCGGAGCGCTCTTTTTCTTCAGCTGATAGTTCTGTGCCGCACGCTTTAAGGTATCGCCGCTGCTGGTACGGAACTCGACTCCGATTGTATGTGCTCCGATATTTTTTGACCGCCTCAGCGTCTTATTTGCAATCAGCAGCTTCGTACTGCCTTCCTCTGACGTATAGTCCTTATCCTTTTCCAGCTCATCACCATCCAGATATACGGCTACAAATTCCGCGTAAGTACCCTCGGAAATAAATTCCTGCTCTCCCGATGCGTCGATTGTGATATTTTTAATACGCTTTGTGACATCATAACCCATATCTGTCGCATCGTCTACATTTTTATTTGTATTCTTGATGACCTTTAATGTATAAGACCTTTCAGAAGGAGCAAAACTCTGATAGCTGTTTGTCATCTTCACTTTAAATGCATAACTGCCTGTTTTTTTCGGTACACCGTAAATCTCTCCATTTTCACGCAGAACCATGCCCTTAGGAAGATCGCCTTCTATTTCATAAGAAACGATATTCCAGCTGTACTTATTGCTGTTTTGAATCATAGAACCGTACGGCACATATTTTACAGCCTTGGGAACTTCTTTTGTCGTAATCACCGGATCGCCGACCGTGCCGGTCAGCTCCATGACAAGCAGCCTTTTACTCCCGGTTCGAATCGTTAAGGTTCCCGTAACCTCTGTACCGTCTTCCACTCCGGCTCTCTGCTTTAAAACTATCTTTCCAAGATTCTGCATACCCGCGCTGTACTCTTTTGGCAGCCCCTCTGTCTGTGCTGCAGTACTCTGCGTCTGTGTGCCCGGCAGCTGAGAGGCTTCAAATCCCATCAGGTCATATTTTCCGGTAAATGTCCAATATTCATCTAATTCTACGACATCAGAATCCACATCTACAGCAATCGTTCCTATATTTTCCGTCCCCATATTTGCTACAAAGATGTCATGCCTGCTGTCATGGTAGCTGTCTATGAGAATCTCTCGTTTTGTCACTGTGACCCCGTCTTTTACCTGCGTATCTGATTCTGGGTCATATAAGCTGTTCACATATAATTCTCCGGCTCCTGATATTGGTTTTACGATATTCAGCCAGTAATTTTTAGATGCCTTTCCATCTTCTGCGGAAACTGTATACTGCAGCGGTCCATTTGAAAAGTCATGATAGCTTTTTCCGCTCACTTCCGGCGAGCTGCTGCCTGCCGCATAGACTCTGGATGTTTTACTGTTAGAAAAAAACGGAGCTATCTGGGTCAGATCAGTATCTTCCGAAACCAGAATGGTTGAATAATTGTATTCGGAATAAGAATCATCCTGCTCGGCTACAATATACGCCGGTATCTTTTCACCATTCCTATCTGCCAGATCATAAAAACTGAGATAAGAAGAGCTGCTCGGCCCTTCGTCAGAATTTTCCGCTTTGACCTGATACCGAAATACTTCCTGATCGCTGTCTCCATCCGAACCGATAAAAATCGAAAAATTCTTACCGCGGCTTAGATTTACCTGATAACCGCTCTCACTGTCCCCGTCAAACAGCGCGTCCTTAATGTTTCTTGCTCCGGCTGACTCCGCGGCAGCGATGGATGCATAATCTCCTTCATAAGCCGCCGTTACTTTTGAGTTATCAGCTTCATCATCACGATTATAAGTCATATTCAGCTGATAAGCCTGATTCACAGAATAACCGCCGCCGATATAGATGGTCCTCTCAATCTTTTCCTTAGACGTTTGATGGTCAGAATAATAGCTTGAAACTGCATTATTTTCATCTCTTAAAAACATAGACACACTGCTGGACATCTGTCCCATCATAATCCGCACTGTTTTACAGCCAATGACATTGTTTTGTGAATCATAAGCAGCCATTGTCACCGTCCGGTCTATCTGCCCATTGCCTGCATCGAGTGTATAGCCGTTATTTCCTGCATTTGTACCAATGATCTCATTTGTAATTTCCCTGCCCCCTGCCTCAGCAGATGCAGCAGACTCATAGCGGCCTTCAAATGCCCTGATGCTGCTCACCTGTGTATTTTCAAACATCTCCAGTTTCGGCTGCAGGGAAAAATATACCTTCTCGTCTGATTTATATTCTTTTTTCGGAACCCTTAGATACAGGCTGCTGTCTGTCTCATAGGAATACCAGCTCGCTTTCGCCCTGCTGAATACAGTCTTTGTCCCCGAACTGCCCTGTCTGTATGCCTCTGCTGACAGCCATTCAGATGCATTCGTACACATGCAGCTGATCTCATACATTTTGTTTGTGACTGCCAGCTGGTCTGCTTCGCCTACAATCGCTGTGACTTGGAGATACCCGTTTCCTCCAGAGGACAGATCGGCATCGTCATTTTGATCGTACACTTTATAATTTTTATATCTGGTGGCTAATACGATTTTGTCAGAAGGCGCCAGCTCCGTCTTTCCTGCAAAGATCTTTCCGACTTTTACCATACTAAGCTCTAACGGTGTATATCCCTGCAGGTCTGCCTGAAATCTCTCCTTTTCCAGATGCTGAAGAGAATTCAGATGATGCCCGTTTGTAAATTCTTTTTGCTGCGGATATACCGGAACCAGACTGCCGCCGATTTCAAGGCTCATCTGCGTCACCTCGCTGCCGTCAAAATCCGCTGACAGATAGAAATCATGTCCTCCGACCCGAACGCTGTCATCCGGCTCCATAAACCATTTGTTTACCGTTTTACCATCATAAGTAAACTGTACTTCATATGGAAAAAATGGATTCTTCTCCTGAATCTGAATCGTATAGCTGCCATCTGATTCGAACGTCTCGTCACAATCCTCAGCTCCGACTGACACCGCGCTGCTGCCAGTATCAACGATGATATTTCCTTTCGCGTTATTCCGCTTTTCCGTGTTAGAATTTTTTAAACCTGTCTGCTTTTTTTCCTCTGATTCCGTCAGAACATCCGGATCCGGTTCTTCCGTCTCCGATACATCATCTGCATTCAGCTCTTCCGACTCTGACGCATGGCCTGTATCTGATTCTTCCGCTCCTGACTCATCCTTCGCATTCAGCCCTTCCTGATTTGGCGCATCCTTCGCATTCAGCCCTTCCTGCTTTGACGCATCCTTCGCATTCGGCTCCTCCTGCTCTGGCACATCCTTTGCATTCAGTCCCTCCTGCTTTGGCTCATTCTTTACATTCAGTCCCTCCTGCTTTGGCTCATTCTTTACATTCAGTCCCTGCGTATTTCCTGCACTTTCTGAATCCGGTTCCTCCTGCTTCGATGCTCCATCGGCGTTTTGTCCTTCTGCCGACAGCTCGTATGCCTCATCCTTCTGTGCCGTTTCCTCCTTTCCTGCCCTATTTCCCTCCGCCGCATTGTCCCATGCCACAGCGCTCTGCATCGCTGCATCCTGAACCGTCTCGCAGCCTGCCTGGCTGTTTCCGCTTTCCTGCGCATACACCGGCATCTGCGGTACCATTAAGACTGCCGCAAGCAGTGCTGCAATCCTGCGGTTCATGCTCTTACTGCCTCTCATCCTTTCTTCTCCTCTCATTTATTTATATATATCTCTCCAAGCTCTTGTAATTCCTGAAGAGAATACATATCACACTGCCTAAGACTTCCTAATCCGTCATCCATCACAAAAACAATCCTGCCGTCCATATCACCCTGCGCTCCTAAGATATCACACAAATGAGGCAGAACGGCGATCGTTTCACAATCGCGATTCAGCAGCAGCCCATACCTCTCCCCCTCTGCGTTCGTATACTCTGTCACTATAAACTCACCCGCCTGCGTGACATAGGTAAGATAATCATCCGATTCTAATTCACATACCTTTTCCCCGGACGACTTTAAGAACACGCCCGGCGCTCCATTCAAATCCGATGTAATCTTATACTGATCTGTAAAAAACTCTTCGTATAATGATCGATCTGGCTTTTCAATCACGCGTGAGCCGGTAAAAGAACCGTCCCCAGCCGAATAGCAGTCCACTGTCCCATCATAGTAAGTAACCTCTAAATAACTTTCCGCCCCATCCCGTATATACTGCTGGTCATACATCTGTTCTGAATTTTCAAATGTCTCCTTTTTTATGACATTTCCATCATAGTCATACAAGCAGAAGCCCTCTTCGTCGTACAGCATAGCTGTCCGACTGCTTGGATTCACCCGCGCTTCTGAATGACTGTAGGATGCGTCATAAGCTGCCACCTGAGCCGAAGAATGCTCCTTGAGCCTGCGTACCTGTATATCTGTCCTGCTCATCGAGCCTGCACACAAATACCTGTCAGAAATACATACAAAATCAGGCGTAAAATCACATGTAAATGTCTGCATCTTCAGTGCATCCGGCGTGAATACCTCATAAGTATGATCACTTGTAGATACAGCTGTAAACGCATCCATGCGCTCATAATTTAATATTTCCGCCATTGTATAAGCTACAGATTCCTCCCTGCCGCTCTCCGGGTCAATGCGCTCCAAAAAATTATCGCTGCATAGATAAATCCCCGACTCGTCGCAGGAGACAGTCACTTTTGCAGAAAGTGTAAAACCGCCCGTCTGTACCGCCTTCCCGGTATCTATGACAAAGAATTCTGATTTCTCACTGTCAGCCGCGCTGAAAGCAAAATACTTCTGAAAAAATCCCCCGCTAAAACGAAAACAGCCGCTATCTTCATCCAGCACAGACAGACTCTCATCCGGCTCTTCCACACAAAAGACATCCAGAGAACCATCGCGGAAGCTGACAGCCAAAAGAGAGCCATCCTGATTCAATTCAAACAGATTCTCCTTTGGATTCGCAAAAATATCGTTATAATCCACATACTGTTTTCTTCCATCAAAATCAACCGACGCAATCTGCTCTCCTGTCGAAATCCGATACAAAAAGCATTTTGATTCATCCTTATATACTGTCGCGGCAATCTGCTTATCTCCTGAGACTGCAATGCCCGTAGCCGGCTTTCCGGTCCATAGGGTCTGATTCTTTGACAGGTCATATACTTCCAGCCCCTCCTGCCCGGCAAAGATCATCCTGTCATTATCAATAAATTCGATTTCCGACAGCGCCGACCTCTCAATCGGCCGCGACACCAGCATCTGCCCGCTTTCCAGATCAAATACAGCTGCTTCATAAGCGTATGCTGCCGCCAGACGATTTCCATCCGGAGACATGCACATGAAAAATACCTCAGCCGGAAGCTGAATCAGATCATGCGGCCCAAACTCATCATCCAACTCATATACGCCTAATGCGTCTGTCAATGCTTTCTGCGGCTCAGCCAGCGCCGGAACCTCGAACAGCCCTCTAGCTTTTGGCATTGCATCCAGTGCCAGCCTTACCGCCTGCTTCGTATCTCCTTCCCGCAGCGCATTGCTAGAATACTCTGCGAGCACCTGCATATTCTGCATCCGCTCCATCTGCTTTAGCCCGATAAAGGTCACCGCACTTCCGGCCAGCAAAATCATGGCAAAAATAACCGCGCATATACAGACTCTTCTTTTGTGCCGTCTGGTACGAAAATCCTGATCGTGCAGATGCCGGAAAGCATACAGCATCTCCTCGGCTGTCTGAAACCTCATGTCAGGATTCGGCTCCATCGCCTTTTGTATCAGGTCTGCCACAGCCTTCGACACATCAGGCTGTCTGATCGGTTCCACCTGTGCAGCCTCCCGTGCCGGCCGGTTTCCTGTCAAAAGATGATACAGTGTAGCTCCCAGACCATAAATATCTGAGCGCGCATCGATCAGAATACTTTTTTCCCCTGAGCCCGTACTGTTTAAAGATCTGTCAGAACCTGCTGTTCCATAGCTTGTCCGGGCAGCGTCATCTCCGTCAGCTCTGCTGTACTGCGTCTGTGCTGTGTATGTAGTCTGTTGTTTTAATCCATACTCTGTCCGGGCAGCGTCATCTTCGTCAGCCCTGCTGTACTGCGTCTGTGCTGTCTGATTTTCATTTTTATTTCTATATAAACTCTGTCGTTTTAATCCATACTCTGTTCGGGCAGCTGACTTTCTGATATAAGTCTCTGCCACGCCGCTGTAATCAATCCCATAATGCTCCGGAGAGGCATATCCTATGCTTGAACCGACCTGCACCGCACCTTCTTCTCCTAAAAACAGAGCGATATTATAATCGATCAGACAGATATTTCCATCTGCCCGCAGCATGACATTCGCAGGCTTTAAATCACCATGCAGTATTCCATACGGCGGACGGCTGTGCAGATAGCTGAGAGCCTCTAGCAGTTGGCACGCCCATGTAATAATCTGTGCCTGAGAAAATCGTTTCCCTTCCTTTAGATATTTATCCAAGCTTTTTCCGGGAATGTAATCCTCCACGGTATATACCACTCCATCCTCCTGAATAAAGTCATATACCTGCGGAATATACGTGTGGCTGAGATTTTTTAAAATATCTACTTCCCTGCGCAGCTCTTCATGGCCTTTATGAAGCTCTCTTTTGTCGGCCTTTAGAGCCACATACTTATCCAGACGCAGATGCTTTGCCAGATAGACAATCCCTCCGCCGCCGGAACCGATCTCATGGTCTATCTCATAGGTAGATTCTATCACGCTATTTACTCTTTCTCTCGCCATATTCCTGCACCAGCTTCTTTCTTAAATTTTTCCCCAGAATCAGATTGACCAGTAAAAAAACAAGCCCAATCACCACTGCTGCCGCAAGCACAATCAATCCGCATTGGAACAGGCTTTCTCCATAAATTCCAAACATATGATACCTCCATTATCTGCTTTTCCAGATATAATCAGCCCCGTCATATCCAAAAGAAACTCTGTCTCCAGACTGCAGCACTGCCAGCTGGCCCGGCTTTAATCTGTTCCCATTTACATAAGTGCCCGCAGAAGAGTTCAGGTCGCAGACTGCATATTTTTCGCCTAATTTTTCAATGACAGCATGATGCCTGCTGACTCCTTTCGTGCTTTTTTCAAATTCAAAATCCGACTGCTTACTGCCTAAGACTACATCAAACCGGCCAATCGTAAATCTTTTATTTTCAGACATGTACACTTCGATACGCTGCGGCAGGCCAGCGCCGGCATCCGTCCCGCTGTATTGAAAATACGGCCTAATGCCATTTTTCCGGCCTTTCTGCTGTAAAAACGCATCCCTTCGTCCGGCATCCCCAGTCTGCTGTTCATACTGCTGCCTCGGACCGCCTATATCTGAACGCTCCACAATCATCACTGTTTCATCCGGATGGTTCCGGCGCAGACGCTGACCAGCCGCACTGCTTATTTCAGTACCGTTTAAAAGCATCATCGTTTCATCCGGATGATTCTGGTGCGGACTCTGATCAGTCACACTGCTTATTTCAGTACCGTTTAAAAGCATCATCGTTTCATCTGGATGATTTTGATGCCCCTGACTGTTTCTTTCCGTATTATCTAAAAGCATCATCGTATCTCCAGCCTGTTTCTGATGCGTCTGGCTGTTTCTTTCCGTGTCATTTAAAAGCATCATTGTATCTTCAGCCTGTTTCTGATGCGAATTCTGGTATCTCGAATGATTTTTCAATACTGTTTCTTCATCATCTGTACATCCGCCCGGCATCTGCTTTCTGCCCGCATTTACCACCTCTGCCCAGCTGTCTGTCCGCCGCTTTCTGCCAGCATCCGCTCTCCGCCTTCCCGATGCCTGCTCTTTGTAACCGTCTGCTCCGTTTTCTGTCCCTCTGCGGGCTGATTTGCGCCCGCTTTTCTGTTTCCAGATAAAAAATGCAGCAGCCCCTCCGATCACCAGACATACAGCAGCGCCAACCGCTGCGGCCTGTACCTGCGGTATATACATCAGTTTCAGCTCCAGCGATTCACGGCCCTCTTTCAGCCGGACTGCAATCTCATCGACTGCATCCATATCCGTATTTTCATCCAATGCAAGATTTTTGGCATCGTCCACCGCTTTTCGCAGCATTTCTTTTGATTCTTCGCTGTATGTCTCATCCTCCAGCAGCTTTCCCATGCTGTCTGCCAGCTCGCTAAAATCATCAAAAGCCTGCATCCTGTCGCTGCTGAGATAAGCAATTCCAAAATTATCCAAAGTATCCCGAATCGTATCAATCGGCAGTGAACCATACATATTTGTCCCATCCGTGCCCCATTCATCCAGATTCAGCCCGATCACATATCCTTGTTCGTTTAAAAGCGGCCCTCCCGCATTTGCCCTTGTCACTGGAGCGGAATGCTGCAGATACCGCACCCCGTTTCTATATGCGTCTGCATCCTGAATATCCCCCGCCTTAATTACAACATCCATAGCAGAAAAATTCGTATATCCGTTTCCATTCCCCTCATTTTCTTCTGCATTCTCCTCAAACCCCAGCGCGTAAATACGGTCGCCGATAGATACATCCTCCGCAGACCCCAGCTGTACAGCTGTCTTCTTGCTGATCTGATCCTGCACCTTTAAAATACTATAATCTTCGATCTCACTTTCCGCCACAACAGCGGCCTCTATCATAATATCGCCTTTTACCACTACCTGTATTGTATCTCTCAGCCCATTTTCTTCATATGTCAGCTCATTTTTCTTACAATATTTCTTTTTCTCTTTTTCAGTGCTTTTTAATGCATGGCTGACAGTCGCAATATATGCCTGACCTCCCTGATTATGAATCAAAAATCCGCTGGCATTTTTTATCTGATGAAACCTGCCGTCCTTTGAATAAAATCCTGAATATATTTCTACAATCCCCTGCTTTGTCTGACTGATCAGATCTTCATTCGCATACACTCTGCCTGAGCAGCACAAAACAGCTGACAGGATGCAGATCACGAAGGCTGTTTCCACCTTTTTCATATTGTTTTTGCTAATTATTTTTTTTATTTTATTTTTTCTTATTTTCATCATGCTTCTTCCACCATATTTCAGTCGATTCTTAGGAACTGTAAATATACTCACAGGCGATAAAGATTACCATATGCTTCATGATAACGACGCATGTGAGCCGGCGCTATTTGGCAATATTATTCTATACAGCAGATTTTCTTTGATAGACAACACGGTATAAAAAACAGCATACGATCACCCTGCATCCGCCAGATGCCGGAATGCTTCTGTCGGATGCAGAACGATCTAAAAACAGAACCTGACCACTAGACAAAGACCCCTGCCACAGTTTCCTTCAATTCATCTAATTTTCTCTGATTCGCATGTGACAGTTCTTCGATCGAGCCGATAAACCCTTTCAGTAAATCATACATAATCTCCGTGTCAGACCTCATCCGCCTGATCTCACAAAGCATTTCCTGTGTATCCGGTCCTTCGTCTGCCAAGCCTTCTCCTATCATCCGCAGCATTTTTTCATATAAATCATCCAGAATCTCCATTTCCTTATAAGCGTTTTGTATCTTTTCTTCAATCTGCCCGCTGCGGATAATCATCCGATGCTCCATGACTATACAAAAAGCTGCCGGGCTTCATCCGCTACCGTATCTGCAAGTCCTTTTACGCTGTTAAGCGCTTCGTTTAAGTTTTCATTTAATCTTCCAAACTGTTCGAATGCAGACGTTACAGACTCCAGCGTAAGCTCAATATTTTTCAGCTGCAGATCGATAGCTTCCTCATACTTTTCCGACTCGCCGTTATTTGTATGCCAGACACTGCTGATTCTGCTTCTAAGACTCTCATACTGGCCTTTTTTAGCAACCAGTTCACTAATCTGATTCTGCAATTCATCCAAAATTGACACAAATACGCTCTCTTTCGCAATCAGCGTCAATCCCTTTACACTCTCAAAAGCCATAGCCTATTCCTCCTTCTGAACGCTTTACTGATAGATCTGCGTATCCCGAATGCTTTTGCTGCCTCCGCCGTACATATTTTTGGCGGACGTATCAATGTCTGTAGTGACCTGCGTCACCTTTGTCTTAATTTCTCTTAGAATGCCTCCGAATTTTTCCGCAAGGCTGCTGGACGCATCCATCAGCAATCGAAAGCCAATCGTCAGCCCCGACGCTACTTTTACCAGATTATCAACGATCTGACCGGAACCGGAATTCTGTACCTGATCCAGGTTATTGGATATTCTGAGCAGCAGATCGTCTGTCTGCTCGTTCAGCTCCTCCAAATCTCTAATCCACTGATCTGCTTCATCTCCATGAAAATCAATTTCATATGCCATAGATTTCTCTCCTTTCTTTAATTAATAAATTAATGAATTAAAAAATTTTTATGAATTAAAACGCGCTTTGCTGTAAAAAGCTCTGCTGGCCGCTTTAATTTTTATAATTTACCCTATATCCGCTCCAAAAGACGCCGCGTCCTGTCCGCCATACCGCCGAGGTATGCTTCATATGCCCGCGTTGTATCCTTTGAAACAAAAAAATCGGTATCTCTCATATCATTTTCAAAGCAGCGCTTTAATGACTCAAATCCATATCGAAGCTCTGCCAACAGACTGCTTTCACCAAAATTCTCCATTTCAATCGAACCTTCTGTCAAACTGTTTCATATCAGCATCAAATGATCTCCATTTCGGATATGATATGCTTCTAATGTCTTATCATCCGCCAGTATGCTGCCGTGCATAGGCGAGCATAAAAACTCCTGCCCGGATGACTGGTATAAATCCCCTGACATGCCCGCCGCAGCACGAGCCAGCAGCGGAAGCAGCCGTTCGATCTGTACGCATGTCGGAATCTGTATTTCAAAAGCTTCTTTTAACACAGGTATTTCTAATATGATATTGATTTTACCCATACACAAAGTAACTGCCTTTCCATTTTTCACACAATAGACCGCAGGTCTTCATCCCCCATGTCTGTTCTAAGCTCCCCGCACGGCATACTCATTGCATACCAGTCTGCCCTATACCGCATAAGAAAGAGATTATATTTCATCAGCATTTCTTCCTTTTTCAAATCACGCGGCAGACTGGCCAGCTTCTGCTTATGATACTGCCCGCCAAACAGCAGAATAAACTGATCCTGATTAAACATGCTGTGGACATTTTCTCTCGATGCAGACACTGTCCCTCCCGGATAATAGCAGCCGATAAAGAAGACCTGAAACCCACGGAAGCACGAAAACATCGTCCCATAGTCCATCATCAGCTCAGAATCTATTCCACTGCAGAATTCTGCCATATCTTCAAACAGCACAACCACCGGCTCCAGATTTTCCGCTAAAAATCTCTTGACCGCATCCGCCTGCCTCTCATCTCTCTCCTCCTTTGGAGCTGGAATGCCATGTTCTTCGCAGAATCTCATCCCGATCTGCGCCCCGTGATTCATCTGCGCATAAAGCCTGTCCCTTAACACCCTGTCTGTATGATCAGAGCATTCCATCCATTCTATATGCGGCGAATCAAGCCTGCCGGTCTTGTCTTGTTTTAATATGCTTCCATTTCTTTTCGGGATGACAATGACCCTCATATGCTCTCTGGCTGTGGCATAGAAAAAATTATCAAGCACCGGAGCTATCCCCAGCGGATTTCCAAAATACATAGAAACCGCCGTCAGCTGTTTCAGCGGCATAGCCACTTTCTTTACATCTGTAACCAGATATCCCAGCGGTATCCTGCCTGTCGGAAAATCTCTACAGAAATCCTGATACCGTTCATTTTCTGTAACCTGAAGCAGTCTTTCCGCACATGCCATATCTGCGTATTTTGTCTGGATTCTGCTCAGCTCCTCTTTCAGCCGCGCCATTCGCTTCTGCTCCTCCATACCTGCTCCATACATCGCTGCCTGAAATTCTAAAGGCACCTCATCCACAAGACACAGTCCCCTGCCGCTTTTTTTCGGCGGCGTATATCGGCAGATACAGTCCAGCACCGCCCCGTAAGCGTACCTGTCCGTTAACTGCAGCGCCAGCCTTTCGGATGCGTTCTGCTTGATGCGGATATTAAAATCATTTGGATTCACCGCTGTAATAATAAACTTAATCCCATAGCTTACCCCGTCGCGCATCAGTACGCTGATCCTCCGATAGAACTCATCGCCCTTTTTCAATCCCAAAAGGCCGCTGAAATGATCGATCAGTATCAGTATTAAAGGAATTTTTTTGATCTGGAGATAAGAATCAAAATTCGATACTTCCGCATCCGCGAATCGTTTTTTCCTTTCGGCAATGATCTTTCCAATCATATCTAAGAGCCTTGGAATGTCCTTTTCACTCTCTTCATCCAAATATCCCCCACAGTGCGGCAGCTGCTGAAAGATCTTGAGCATCTTCCCTGAAAAATCCATTGTGTAAAAATGAACATCTTCTGGAGAATATGACAGGACTATGGATGTCAGTATCGTCTGAAGCAGCATAGATTTTCCGCTTCCGCTCTCGCCTGCCGCCAGAACGTTCTGGCATTTCTGCAGATCCAGCACATACGCAAACTGTCTTTGACTGGCCGGATTATCAACCACTCCCAGCGGGATGCTGATGGAGTTTTTCTGACGGAGAGGATATGCCTCGTTGATATACTGCAAGGAGATCTGATCTGCCAGAGCCTTTTGCCAGAGCAGTCTGGGCCTGATCTTCTCCTGCTGCGCCAGCGCAGACAGCATCCTTACAATCGCGACAAGCTGCTTTGTCTGCGCCTTTCCCCGTTTTCCTTCTTTTGCCGCTTCAAATACAGTCTGTCCGGACGCATCCAGCACACAGACACTTTCCTCTCTTTTTACCGCGGCTTTATCCTGCGGTTCATAATCTGCCCCGCACCATGCGGACTGTCCAAGCGCAAAAAATTCATTATATCCGATCTGAAGATAAAACCTCCCGGTGTCCTTTAACTGAGCCGCATCCGGCCTTTTGAGCATATCCATGCTGTCAGCCTTGCTCTGTACCTTTAGGCAGACTTGAAACTTTGAATTGCTCCGAATCTGATCGTTGACCACTCCGGCGGGCTTCTGCGTCGCCAGAATCAGATGCACTCCAAGGCTCCGCCCGATCCTTGCCGCGCTGATCAGCTGTTCCATAAATTCCGGCTCCTGCTGTTTGAGCTCCGCAAATTCGTCAGATATGACAAATAAATGCGGCAGCGGCTCGGTCACCTTCTTCTCACGATATAGATTCTGATAAGTATAGATGTCCATCGTGCCTTCATCCGTCTTACTTTTTGCATCGTTAAAAATCCTCTGCCGCCTCTTCAATTCACTCTGAATGGACATTAAAGACCTTTGAATCGCTGCGCCATCCAGGTTCGTAATCGTCCCGACCAAATGCGGCAGATGAATCCCTCTTTGCTCATCGTCAAATGCTCCCGCAAGTCCTCCGCCCTTATAATCGATCAGCACAAAAGCCACTTCATCAGGATGAAAATTAACAGCCATTGATAATATAAATGTAATGATAAATTCGCTTTTTCCTGAACCAGTCATTCCCGCTACCAATCCGTGAGGCCCCTGAAACTTTTCATGCAGATCCAACTCAAATAGATTTCCATCCGCAGTGACTCCGACCGGAACTGCTAGCGAATTTACAGGATTATTTTCCGTCCATCGCTTCATTGGATTCAGATGCTCGATCCTGCCCACGCCGTACATCTCCAAAAAAGTTATCATCTTCGGCAGCGCATATGTCTGCGATACAATCTTTAATTTCGTATTTGCTACAACCCGCATCGCTGTATGCGCTTTTTTCTTCTCAAAATCATCCAGGCAGAACTGCCTCTCCTCGTCTTCCGTCTGTTTCACAGGAACCATCAAGTGCCTTCCCCTGTTATCCAACCGAAAGATCATCTGACACTCTTTTGGCAGGTCGTCGAATACTGCCACAATGGAAACTCCCTGATTACAATCCGCCTGCATCATCTCCTTCAGTATTTCGATACTGTCGAATATTTTTTTATCCAGTGCAAAAACCACATAGTACGGACGCCTCTTTATCATATCCTTCCATTCATTTCTCTGGCCCGGCTGTTCTTCCAAATCATGCTTTAGGACCTCGCTAATCGAATAAGTTTCCATCGGGTCCACTGCCAGAAATCGAATCGTGCCCTGATCATTCCATATATGAGGCAGAAACCTGACAAACTCTAACTGCTCCAGCTCCTTTTTCTGCGCCAGAAACACAATTTTTAGTTCGTCATAACCGTATAAGATACTTAACTGCATCATCATCATGCGGATAAATGCGAGCTCTAAGCTTCGTGTCCCTAAGACTCCGCAGATGTAATACTCAGTCATAGAATACACAACAGGCACATTTCTCAGCTCATACGGCTGCCCAGCCAGCCGGTACATCTGCTCTTCCAGCTCATCGTCATCCAGATTGAAACGCTGCTGTGGATATTTTATTTCTGCCAGAAGCCTGCGGCTGCCAGAGCCAACCCGTATTACTAAAAAATCATCATCGTTTTTGCCCCGTTCCCATAACAAGTACGAGTCCATAGGATATTCAAGAATTCTCGATAAGCAGGGAAACTTTTCATTCAGCATCGCTTCTTCCCACTCTATTTCTTCTGCGATCTCCTGCTCCTTCTCTCTAAGATAGCGGGTATATCTTGTGACCCTTTTTTCCTCATAGGCTTTTCTTTCTTTATCACTGAAGCGCTGTTTTAAAAACGGGAACATCAGGGAGCTGAGCAGCATCGTCAGATTGCCCATCATCACAGCAGTGCCGCCCATCACAAAAGAGCTTCCCATCCGAAGGAGCATTGGCATGTTCGAATCATTCATAGACATCGGCGGAGCTTCAATCGTAAGCTCCCGCACATTCATAGACAGCCTTCTGCGCGGAAAACGATTGAATAAGATCTCTTCAGGCCTGCTTTCCTCAGATGCATATTCTTTATCTGCATCATATCTGCGTGCATCTTTTAATTTTACCGGATTTACAGCCGCATGATGATTCATGGACAGATAGCCATAGCCGATCACAATCCGCAGCTCCATAATATAAATCTCATCTCCGGGATTAAGCTCCGTATTGCTGACGCATCTGCCATTTACATATACATGATTCTTGCTTTCTAAATCATAAATCTGCCATTGGCCCCTGCGGTAAATAAGCAGCGCATGTTCTCTGGATACAAATTTATTTGGATAACATATGTCGTTCTCCGGCGTGCGCCCGATCTTTAATTCCAGCCTGTCACACTGCGCAGCAATATAATTTTTAAAAACACACAAATCCGCACTGATTTCTTGTACGTACAGCGTATACACCCTGCCGTCAGCGTAAATATACAGCATACACCCATCAAATATTTCATAACACCTGATCTGTTCGGCCGGCACCTTCATAAAATACGCTTCCATATCGCATCTTGCATACCATCTGCCATTCTGGCCTTCTATGTAGATATATCCTTCGTTTTCACTGATATGGTCAAATAAATATTTTCCGTTCGGCGTGCCGGTTAGACGAACTGACTGGAGGCTTTCGCCTGTAATCAGTGTTGCCTGTAGTCCTAATTTTTTTATATCTTGATTTTCTGACACTTTGTCTGCCTCAATTTTCTATTTATGTTTGTATGCTGTCATTGCTGCCTGATATTTCTCACACTTTTTCATTGTCTGCCTTAATTTTCTACCTATATTTCTATTACCCCAGACTGATTGATGATAGATTCATTCTGGCTGACAATCTGATGTACAGATTCTTGGGCGATTCGTCCGGCATTTTTGATTCATTCTAGCTGACAGTCTGATGTACAGACTCTTGGGCGATTCGTCCGGCATTTTTTGTATGTATTGTATAGTTCCATGTACTTTTACATATACTGTCTGAGAAATCTGTCTGTGTGATCTTTCGCAGAGTGCGCCCCTTTACGA
>CANDMV010000042.1 GCA_947385875.1 uncultured Eubacterium sp.
TTCGGATACTTTGTACTGTTTACCACCTGTTGCTATAATTGCGTACATATGGCACCTCCTATTTATCATTACTCGCCAGCTTTGGTGATGTGCGAAACACATTCTTAACACCTAGCTGTGCGGCATACTCATAGAGAATAGCATATTTTATAGAGATTCGTCAAGGTATTTTTGAAAAAAACTCTCAAAATACGTAACAGTTCAGACAGGGTGTTATATATTGGCTTCTAACATTCTTCCAAAGCCGCCGACAGACCGGGCAGATTCCCTCTCCCAGCGTCCGGCCAGCCACTATATAACCCTGCCTGAACTGTTACTTCAGCCCCGTAACTGCTCCGTAAGCGGCTTTTTCTGTTTTTTGCGTGTCAGTTCGACCAGTCCCAGCTTAGTAATGTCCACCAGCTGTACTGGAACAGGATCCTGCTTTAGGAAAACCCGGAATTCTGATAAAAGCGACTCATTTAGGGCATCATCATATAGATCGATAAAGTCAACGATTATTATTCCTGAAAGGTTGCGCAGACGCAGCTGAGCAGCAATTTCTTTTGCTGCTTCCAGATTGATTTTATAATGATTCAGCTGCTTGTTTTTTTTCGCAGTATTTTTACTGCTGTTGACATCTATGACTGTCAGTGCCTCGGTAGGCTGAATCACGATATTCGCGCCGGATTTCAGCCATATACGCGGCTTTAAAGCGTTTTCCAGCTGTCCTGCTATATTATAAAGCTTTGCAAGCGAAAGCATTTCGTCTTTGTAAAGACGGACGGAATAAGTGTTTGACGCTGACTCCTTCAATGTCTCGAAAATCTGCGGATTATCTGTGACCACTTCGTTCAGTACGGATTTATCGGTATCCATCAGCATTTTGTAATAAAATGGCCGTTCTTTGTATAGACAAGTATATATTGTACTGGAAGCCGCATGTTTTTTCAGCCTTTCATATTCTTCCTTTAACTGGAAAAACTCTGTGCGTATGGCATCTTCACTGGCGTTTACTGCATTTGTGCGCAGAATGATACCAAAATCAGCATCTGCCAGCAGCTTCTTGGCAAATTCCTGAATATACTTTTTCTTCTCTCCCGATATTTTAGAAGAAACACCTATCGTACGGTTTGAACTGGTCAGAACCAGATATTCACCCGGAAAACATAAATTAGTTGTCGCCACTGCTTCTTTTGCTTTCATAGCTTCTTTTGTGATCTGCACTGCCAGCTCGTCTCCCGCGGCAATCAGTTTTTGAGAAATCTTTTTTGTAAAAATCGGAGACTTTAGATCTTCTAATGGCAGATAACAAATCCTGCCTTTTGAAAATTCAACGAACGCAGCATTTAGATTTGCCACAACATTTTTTACGCGGGCTGTATAAATGCTGTTTAAAATACTGTCGGAATCAGCAGCCTCCAGCTGAACTTCTATCATGCGGCTATCCTCATATAAAGCACAGGCCTGATAGATGCGAGAGCGATTTTGACCACTGTTATCTATTAATGATACATTCGTAATTAATAACTTTCTGCTCATATTGATTCCTTACCTATATAAAATGTGTTATTAAAATCATTAAAATATAATACTAACAGATCATTTCTCTATCGCTTTAACAATATCACTTACTAAAGTCAAAACTGTATGCATATTTTCGTTCTGCCAAGTGTAAATAATATGAAAGAATCAGAAGAACAGCATATGCTGCAGCTGAAAGCAGAAACACTAAGTCAGTTACTCACGGCAAAATATACTGCGTAAATATGTGTTATAATTATTTATCTAAAATTATAAATAGATTATATAATAATAGTTCCTGCCTCTAATAACGGCTTTTTTCTTCCATCTATATCTGTATAATATACATCTTTTCTATGAATCTGCATTGCATATGGATTGTATTCAAGCCCCATATATTGATAAAAAGCCTCTAAAACCAGTTCTGGTTTTAAATTGTCCGTACTGCCGGTACAGACATTCAGATAAAATGCAGGATAATTTCCAAAGCGTTCCTTAGGCGGCAGTATTTGAAAATCATATACCAGCTGTTTCAAATTCATAACCTTTTCACTTTTTTTCGTCTTTTTTGTAATATACACTTCTTCCGGTTCTATAAAAAATCCTAGCAGCTCCTGTTGAAGCTGTCGATAATCCATAGATTTTTCAGGTACTTCAAATCCTTCTTTATTCCAGATTTCATAATCAGCGGCAGATACGACTGACATTGCCGGTCTGGCGTTATCATCCAGCTGTACATAGCCTGTAATCTCCATTCCTTCTACCATAATATCATTCATAGCAGCAATCGCTTCAGACGTTGTTTTTGTTGTATGCACTTCTATGTCCAGATATTCACCATCGCTGGTAATTCCTACGCCGAGCGGAGCTGCAAAAGACATAATCTGATGCGGACTGAATCCTTCGGAGTAGCAGATGTCTATCCCGCTCCGCCTTACTGCCTTTTGAAAAAAACGCATGATGTCCAAATGACCGATAAATTTCATAACACCGTATTTTCGAAATTTAATTCTGATTTTCAATACAGACACCTCCTCCAAATTGTAAAGCTCCACAGCCGGAACACTGCACACGGCAGTTTGGAGTCACTTCTCCCCTCTTTGATCTGTTCCATTCTCGAAGCAGGTATTCTTTGGATACTCCGCTGTCGATAAAATCCCACGGAAATATTTCATCTTCTATGCGCTCACGCATTGTATAAAAATCTGTATCTATGCCTGCTTTTTCAAATGCGTGCTGCCAACGGGCATCGTCATAGTATTCAGACCAAGAATCAAACAGCGCTCCGTCTTCATATGCATACTGAATGGCTTTTGCAAGTCTTCGGTCTCCGCGCGCAAAAATGCCTTCCAGAACGGATATGTCTGCTTCATGCCAGTTGTATTTAATGCTTTTACGATTCAGCTGAGCTTTGATCGATTCATTCACGATTCCAGCGCGGCGCAGATATTCATCCTTATCATACATGCGAGCCCATTGGAATGGTGTAAATGGTTTCGGCACAAAAAAAGAGGTGCTGACTGTGATCTGGCATTTTCCATTCCGGCGGTCCTTCGGGATTTCATAATAACTGACAGCGATTTTATTTGCCAGTTCTGCGATAGCACGCATATCCTCTTCAGTTTCATGAGGAAGTCCGAGCATAAAATACAGCTTGACCTTCTGCCAGCCGCCTGCAAATGCAAGGCCCGCTCCGTGCATGATATCCTCTTCGGTTAAGCCCTTGTTAATAATATCACGCATACGCTGAGAACCGGCTTCCGGTGCAAAAGTCAGGCTGGATTTTCGTATATCCTGAACTTTGCTCATGACATCTAAGGAAAAAGCATCGATTCTAAGAGATGGCAGAGAAATATTTACACCCTTATTGCGAAAATTATCGATTAGATAATTCACGAGTTCTTCCAGCTGTGAATAGTCGCTGGAGCTTAATGAGGTCAGGGATATTTCATCGTATCCGGTACTTTTCAGCATACTGTCTGCATATTCTTTTAATTTTTCTACATTCTTTTCACGAGTCGGCCGATAAATCTGCCCAGCCTGGCAAAAGCGGCATCCGCGGATGCAGCCGCGCATAATCTCTAAAACAACCCTATCCTGCGTGATCTTAATAAAAGGCACGACTGGCTTTTCAGGATAAACGGCATTGGTAAAATCCATCACCAGCTGTTTTTTCACCTTTTTGGGAATACCTGGCGTATTTGGCGTCATCTGCCTGATCGTTCCGTCTTCATGATAGGATACATCATAAAGCGACGGCACATAAATGCCCGGTATGGATGCGGCTTGTATCAGAAATTCCTGTCTGGAGCTGCCGTTCTGGACAGCCTGTTTGTAAAGATCGAATAACGCATCATATGAAATCTCTCCTTCTCCGATATAGAATAAATCAAAAAAATCGGCTATCGGCTCAGGATTATAAGCGCATGGGCCACCGCCGATTACAATCGGCATGTCCTTTGTGCGGTCAGCTGCCAGAAACGGGATCTGGGCAAGATCCAAGATCTGAAGAATATTTGTATAGCACATCTCATACTGAAGCGTAATTCCGATAAAGTCAAAATTTTTCAAAGGCTCTTGAGATTCCAACGCAAAGAGGGGAATCTTTTGTTCCTTCATGACATGATGCAGATCTGGCCATGGTGAAAATACACGTTCACAGTATACATCTGCCCGCCGGTTGAACATGTCATAAAGGATTTTCATGCCAAGGTGTGACATTCCGATTTCATATACGTCGGGGAAACACATGGCGAAGCGGATATCGATGATTTCCGGGTCTTTCATGACACTGTTTACTTCCCCTCCGATGTAGCGCGCGGGTTTCTCGATTTTCAGTAATATTTCATCATTTAAAGCTAATTTTCTCATAAATTCCCTTTCGGTTTTGTACATAATTCATCCTGGATTTAATCAATGCAGCCCGCTTTACCTCATAAATTGGGGATAAATTCTCTACAAAGTGTGAAGCATATCATGTCGTGCGGGTACATCTCACGGAAAACATTTTTCAAATACGCTCTAAAACGTGGACTGTCAATATTATATACATTCTAAGGAAGAACTTCAAGGTTTACTTTGAAAGTCCCATCGCGAAATGATCTAGTGTAGTGTCTTATTGATATTTGTACTAAACTGTATCTGCATAAAATCAGTAAATACAGTTGATATATGAATGATTCATTTGTACAGATACCAACCAGACAGTCCACTAGGACGTGTTTGAAAAATCATTCCCGCGATCTGCACTCCCCACTTTGCGGAGAATTTATCCCAAATTTAATCAACGTAGCCCGCTGCGCCTCATAAATTTGGGATAAATTCTCCGCAAAGTGTGAAGCACATCTCACGGAAAGCATTTTTCAAACACGCTCTAGTACATCAATCATAAAATACTTCATGATTATGCGCAGGATATTTTTTCGGGAGTGCATGTCAAAAAAACGGAGGACGGTGCGAGATAGCACATATAGGTTTACTTGATTAACCTTTGTGCCAGCATGACCCTGCACCGCTTTTTATAGCAGGCAACCCCATATTTCAGGATTTTTTTCTACCCCCTCGTCTTCAAGGGCATCTTCATACTTTGTAGATTCAATCTGTTTTAACGCCTCTTTACACGCTGTATCTAGATTTCCGTCATGTGCATATTTGACTTCTATGATAATCCCCAGATCTCCGGAATCCGGTTCCGCAAGGATATCTGCGTAGCTTTCCCCCATTTCCCGATTAGAAGAAATCCCCCATCGGGTCTTCACACTAAGGATTCCAAGTAAAACTCCATGATAAAAGTTTTCTTTCATGTCTGTTCTTACTGCTTATGTAGATTCGTCCATATTGCTGTTCAAAAGGCTCCGGTATTCCAGTTTGTCACTCTCGCTTAACGCAACACTCTGCAAAAGATACTGCACTTTTGATGCTGCTCTCCTGACAGCCCGTGCTCCCATCCGGAATGCCATTTTAAAATTAAGTGCATCAACACCTTTTAATGAAATAGATACAACCGGATATTTTCCCATATATTTTTCACAAAGCGCAGTTTCTTTTGAAATTTCTAATCCGTCAAAAATACTTTTGTCACCATTCAATGAAAAAAAGTGCTCCAGCATACTCATATTCAGCGTTTTCCCAAATCTTCTTGGACGAGTAAATAAGTTCACTGCTCCCCAGCTTCGGAGCAGCTCGGTAATCAGCCCTGTTTTATCAATATAGTAAAAATTTTCTTTTCTGATCTCTTCAAAATCTTCAATCCCTATTGGAAGTTTTTTCTTGCGCTTCTCCATCCCTTTCCACGCTCCTTCCACTATCCTTAATATTTAAAATACATTATAGCAGTAAATGCCAGCCTTGCATAATATACAAGGCTGGCATTTTTAGTGAACTAAGATGCAGTAGATTCATTTAAGATTCAGCAAGAGAATTCCATGCTTCCCGTATAGAATCTAACTGTGACTGGAACTTCTCCTGCTGCAGCATAGACAAAATCTCATCAGTTGTATAGTTATAAAACTTACTCCCAGTCCGGTCACATAATACAAATGCAGCAAAGATAAATACCGCAATTAAAAGACGCACTTTAAAAAAAGAGGCTGTGCTGCCTGATGCTGGTTCATCTTCAAATGTATCTGCCTGAGCATGGTTAAACGAACGCCTTACTTCTTCGACGTACTGTTTTCTAGCCTGTGCATAGTCGTTTCCAAGCATATCTTGTTCCTTTTAGTTTTATTGCATGCTTGGTATATTTTATGCGGACTTGTCTGGTGCTATTCCCATATTTTTGAATATTCATTTTATACTCACGAAGGTTAAGATTTGTCAAATTGATCGCTCGTATATGCCCGCGAACGCTAATGTATCTGGAAAACTTTTTCGTTCGCGGGTATAAATTAGTTTTTCAAACACGCTCTAGCGCTGTGAAAGTTCACGTGTGACATCTTCCCAGTTCAGTCCTTTTTCTACCATCAATACCATCAGGTGATATAAAAAATCTGCAGCTTCATATTTTGTTTCTTCCGGATCAGGATTCTTGGCTGCAATAATAATCTCTGCGGCTTCTTCGCCCAGTTTTTTCAAGATTTTATCCAGTCCTTTGTCAAACAGATAATTGGTATAGGATCCTTCCTTTGGGTGCTCTTTCCGGTCTAAGATCACGGCATATTCTTCTTCAAATACTTTTAATGGATTGCGTTCCATATATTCCTTGTGAACGATTTCATTGTGGAAGCAGCTGTAATTTCCAGTATGGCACGCTGCGCCGATCTGAGATACTTTTGCAAGGATCGTATCATGGTCGCAGTCGGCGGTCAGGGATTTTACGTACTGAATGTGGCCGGAGGTAAATCCTTTCATCCACAGTTCTTTTCTGCTGCGGCTGTAATAGGTCATTTTTCCGGTCATAATTGTTTTCGCATAGGCTTCTTCGTTCATGTAGGCAAGCATTAACACCTCGCCCGTACGATAGTCCTGGGCAATCACAGGAATCAGACCGTCTGAATTCAGCTTGAAATCACTCCACTTGAATGCAGGTTCAAAATTATCCATCTTAATGCCGTGCGCTGTCAGTGTGGACTTTAATTCCATTACATTGATGCTGACATTGTTTAAAAATGTACCGTAAATGCCGCGTGAATGCTCACGCTGAAGGACATTCTGTATTGCTTCGATGCTTTTGTCCTCACATAAAGCGACGTATTGTGTATCAGTCAGGTTTTCTATAGAATCCAGTATCGCAGTATTCATAACCAGCATTTCATGGACTTTTTCCTTTATAACATCTCTATGCTTAAACACAAAGTCTATGTTTTTCACAGATACAAGTATTTTTTCGTTTCCAAAGCGGGCACTGGCTTCGTCGATCAGCTCAAAGCAGTATGGCTTGGAGCCATTGATCAAAATCTGCTTACAGCCAGCATACAGCAGCTTTTTAATGTCTTCAAGCCGCTTTACATGCCCCCCGCCGCAGGTGGGTATCTCAACAAGGCGGTTTAATTCGCGGATTGCACCGATATTTTTATCATGTTCTTCATCGCTGCTGGAAAGGTCGAACACGAAGATTTTATCAATGCCGCCGTCATTATATGCCTTTGCAAGGAACTTTAATTCTCCTGCGGGAGACAGGTCGTCCGGGCTGGTTACCGGAACGCCTTCTTTTAAATAAATCGTTGCCGCTAATATTTTTCGTTCCATAAAAATCATACCTTTCTAAGTATCCAGATCCCAGATGGATCTACATAAATTTTATGCCCCGCAAGCATATTCAGCTTAAGCGGACGGGCATCGGCTATTGTTCTTCAAACCGCACGCGGATGGAATTTGCATGTGCAGTCAGCTGTTCGCTTTCGGCAAACTGTATAATATCTTTATAGACTTGCTCCAATGCTTCTTTTGAATACGAGATGATGCTGGATTTTTTTATAAAATCGTCTACGCCGAGCGCTGAAAAAAATCTGGCAGTTCCATTTGTCGGCAGCACGTGGTTCGGTCCGGCATAATAATCTCCGAGCGGTTCTGAACTGTAAGGCCCAAGGAATATGGCGCCTGCGTTTCGGATTTTTGTCATAATCTCAAACGGGTTTTTCGCCAAAATTTCCAGATGCTCTGAAGCAATGGCATTCGCCGCAGCTACTGCTTCTTCCATATTTTTCGCAACCAGAATATATCCGTAATGATCTAAAGACTTCTGTATGATATCTCTGCGGGATAATCCGGCTGTAAATCGATCAGCTTCCTTCGACACCTTCTCGGCAAGCTCTCTGGAGGTCGTTATCATAATCGCAGAAGCCATTTCATCGTGCTCTGCCTGAGACAATAAGTCTGCGGCTGCAAAGACTGGATTGGCTGTTTCATCTGCCAGAACTAAAATCTCGCTCGGCCCGGCTACTGAATCAATGCTGACGTAGCCGAATACTGCTTTCTTGGCAAGTGCCACATAAATATTTCCAGGCCCGACGATTTTATCGACCTTCGGAATTCTGCGCGTACCAAATGCCATCGCAGCGACTGCCTGTGCACCGCCGACTTTATAGACAGCGTCAGCACCTGCCTCTTTTGCGGCTACCAGTGTGGAAGGATTGACCTTTCCGTCTTTTCCAGGCGGCGTCGTCATAATAATATGTTCTACGCCGGCTGCTTTGGCAGGGATGATATTCATCAGTACAGAGGATGGATATACAGCTTTTCCACCTGGCACATAGACTCCGACTTTTTCGAGCGGGATGACTCTCTGGCCTAATATAACCCCATTGTCTTTCGATTCAAACCATGAATTCTGGCACTGTTTTTCATGAAAGCTTCTGATGCTGGCCAGTGATTTGCGTATGACATCTAAAAGCGATGCATCTACTTCCTGATATGCCTGCTGAATCTCGTCATCTGTTACAAGAATATGTTCCGCATCAATGTCAGCTCCGTCAAAACGTCTGGTATATTCAAAGACTGCCTCATCTCCTCTGGTGCGGACATTTTCAATGATTTCATTGACACAGCTCTCATATTCGCCATAGCTGTTCGGGCTTCTTTGTAAAAGCTCTTCTAATAGATTGTCTGTTGTCTCTTTTGTAAGCTCTATGATTTTCATTGCATCTGCTCCTTCATGATTTTACCGGCTGCCAAAAATATTTCCATATAATTTTGATTATATTTACAGTATATGTGTTGAATATTTAGTATTCTGCAATGCGAATTTTTAACAGCTTGGTAAGATTTGGAATATTTGTTTCATTCTAATTATATATTTCGTTATGACACCTGCCCTTTTAGTGCAGTGATGAGCTTTGTAATACGTTCATTTTCCATTTTCATGCTGACAGGATTTACAACCATTCTTGCAGAAAGGGGACAGACTTCTTCTAAAACCTCCAGTCCATTTTCACGCAGAGTTGAACCGGTTTCTACAATATCTACGATTACCTCGGACAGGCCTACAATCGGCGCCAGCTCAATGGAACCATTCAGCTTGATGATTTCCACGGTCTGATGCTTCTTGTTATAGAAATAGTCTTTGGCAATGCGAGGATATTTTGTAGCAACCCGTATCAGTTCGCGGCGCTGCAGCGCCTGCGATGCCTGTTTCGGGCCGCAGACACACATCCGGCAGCGTCCAAATCCTAAGTTCAGCACTTCATAAATCTTGCGGTTTTCTTCCAGAATCGTGTCCGCGCCTACTACGCCGATATCAGCAGCGCCATATTCTACATAGATCGGCACATCCGGCCCTTTAGCCAGAAAAAACCGCATCTTTTCTTTTTCATTAACAAATATAAGCTTTCTTGTATCTTTATCTTTCATTTCTTCGCAGGTAATGCCGATATTTTCAAATAATTCGAGAGTCTTTTTTGCCAGTCTGCCTTTCCCTAAAGCAAACGTCAAGTATCTGCCATCTTCCATGATTCATTCTCCATCCGTAGTCAATCATTAAGTTCTTAAACCTTCATGCACATTCTATACACCATCCAGAACAAAAGCTGCGGGTGTCTTCGCAGCGGGACATTCACTTTTCTATTAATGAAAACCGCTTACTGTCCAGCAGAAAGTGTCATAAACTGCAGTCTCGTAATCTGATTGCGCTTCGCATATGCTTCATAATCTGCTGATGTCTTATCAGGAGTCTGATACATCAGCTCAATATTGCATCCGGCAAAACGCTGTTTTCTGGCATAAATAATAGCATCCTCCCGATGAGCGTCGTCATATACGACCAGCTGGTTCTTATGCTCGATGGGCACATCGATTTTCTGCCTGTCTAACGCTGCCATCAGCTGATCGATGACAATGACGAATCCGATTGCAGGTGCGTCTTTTCCAAAATGCTTTAACAGCTTGTCATAGCGGCCACCTTTTATGATCGGCTCTCCGCTTCCGAACGTATATCCATGAAAAATGATGCCGGAATAATATTTGTAGCTGCTGATTACACCAAGCTCAAAGCTGACATATTTATCTATACCATAAAGTAGAAATAATGACTGAAGCTTTTCTAAATGCTCCATTGCTTCATATACTTTAGGATATTTTATGGCAATTTTCTTTACATGCCAGAAATCTTCTGCGGACTGATAGATTTTACCGAGCATTTTAAAAAGCTCTTCCAGCTCTCGCTCCAGATGTCTGGATTCTATGAAGCTTTCTACGCCGAAAAAGTTGTTGTTTGTAATCAGATCACGCAGCTCTTCTTCTTCATCTTCGTCAAGTCCGGCAGCTTCCATCATGCCCTGCAGGATGCCCACATGTCCAATGCTTAACTGAAATTCCTTTAATCCTGCGCCAAGCAGGCATTCTACGATCATAGACAAAATCTCTGCATCTGCATCAGCTGTATCATCTCCAAGCAGTTCGGCTCCTAACTGCGTATATTCCTTCAGGCGTCCTTCAAGGCTTCCTGCATGAATAAAGGTATTTCCCTTATAGCAGATGCGCGCCGGCATATGATCTTCTTTATAATAATTCGCCGCAAAACGCGCGATCGACGGCGTTATGTCCGGGCGCAGTACCAGGGTATTACCCTCACGGTCAAAAAATTTGTACAGATCCTTTGACTTGATTGAGCCTATTTCTTTGCCAAATACCTCAAAAAATTCAAAGGACGGTGTCTGAATCGGATGATAGCCATAAGCTTTTAAAATATGATGCAGCTTGTCTTCAAGATATAATTTTTTTTCACATTCTTCATTATAAATATCCCGGACGCCTTCCGGAGTATGCAGCAGATGCTGTCTCATGTCCTTGCTCCTTACTACAGTTTTCTATATTATGGCAGTGCTTTCTCCGACAGCACTGTTCAAAAATCAGCTGCACAGCACGCTATGCGCATGATTCTTGAACAGCACTTTCGAAGAAAAATCCTGCACACTATTTAAAAATTATTTCTGAACCGTTTCTAATGAATTTGTTTCATTTGTGGATATAATTCGCACGTTACCATGCTAAAACGGCAAACTGGCTTTTATTATAGATGATTCTAAATACATTGTCAATCTCTTAACAATAAATCTCTCTGCACGGATTCCAAATAAGGCACCAGAATACCTCCAGCAGATTTAAATATAAAATCCTGCTCTAATTCTTCATAACAGAAGCTCTTTCTCCCTCCGTTCATCATACGCTGCCAAAATTCCATTAATTTTGCCAGACGCAGATAATAAAATTCATCCTTTGCAGAATAAGAGATCAGAAAAAATGCGATACCGCCCTGCTTTTCGAAATTCTGCATGAATATCACCTGATGTTCATGGATATTTTGTAAAGGGAAAGTGTCTGTATGGCATTCTTTGGCATCAAAGCATAACGGGATGCCCTGAACGACACCTATATAATCTACTGTACTTTTTTGATCAAAATATGCGAGTGTAATGTGCCTGGTCTGTTTGTCAATCGTAATCGGAGTGATCGGAGTCGGGATTTTTTGGATCAGTGCAAGACCATGCTCCAAATATTTTTCATTCGTACGGTTAATGTATTCTTCTAATGTCGAACCGCGCAGACCGCGGGAATTCCAAGTCGGCATCGGTACCGTTCCTTTCATTGTATATGCTGCTGCATTATTAACAAGATAATTGATTCGTTACAGTCCTGCCTTTGAATTTACTGTAACGGAATCCGGTTCATTTAAAGTTCGCCTTTGGTGAAGAAACGGATTCTCTCTAAGCACAATCTACACGCTCTTACGTACTTTGCAGTTAATGCAACGTACCAGGCTGAACTGCAGCCTGATTTCTCCGTATGCCCAAAGATTACGTGCAGCAGAGCTGTCACTGTCGTAATATATTACTGGCTGACAGCTTCTTTTACACGCTCAAAGATCGCAGGCAGCGGAGCTGTCACTTCCATGCCATCTGAAAACTTTATGCGGTATGCATGAAGCAGCTGGCATGTTAAGCCGACAGACTTGCGGAATTGCGCATTTACTGCGGGAATACCGTATTTCGGATCACCAATAATCGGATGCCCAATGGATGCCAGATGAGCTCGAATCTGGTGAGAACGTCCTGTAATTAAATGCACCTCCAACAGCGTATAGCCTTCATACTGGCAGACTGGCTCATACTCGGTTTCGATCAGCTTAATGTCAGGTTGAGAATGCTTCTTATTCTGATCTAAACTGTTCCAATCATTCTCATCTTTTTGTCTATATATGATCACTTTATTATTAGATTCATCCTTACTAAGCAGCCCTTTTAAATGCTGCCTTTCATTTATGCTGCCTGATACGATACATCGGTAATATTTGGATATCGTGCGGTCTTTCAGCTGCCTTGACATGTTCTGAAGACCATACAGTGTTTTCCCGGCAATTAAAATTCCTGATGTATTGCGGTCAAGACGGTTACAGACAGAAGGACGAAAAGTCTTTAATGTCTGCTGGGTAATAGAACCTTTCTCTAATAAATACTGAATGATTTGTTCATTTGCAGAATAATCTGTTGAGACAGCTTTTTGAGACAGCAGTCCAGAAGGCTTGTTTATAATCAGGATATCTTGGTCTTCATACATCACCTCCAGAGATAATGCTGATTCGGCATCCGACCGCAGCTCTGGTACAAAAGTTTTATCTGAACTAAATTTTTTGAATGTCTCGTCTGAGAAATAGAGCGTGACACAGTCCCCTGCTTCAAGGCGTGCAGAGCCTTCCGCTTTTTTACCGTTGAGTACAATATTCTTTTTTCGCATCATCTTATATAAAAAGCTGTTCTGGGCATTTGGAAGCAGCTTGTGCAGATATTTATCCAGCCTCTGCCCGGCTTCGTTTATTCCTATTTGTAATTTCTGCATAATTATCACTCGCTTCTTAACTCAGTTTCATTTTTATTTTTATTTTTATTTCTATTTTATTTTTATTTTATTTTTAATTCATAATTTATCTCTTTCTATTTTAATGCTTCTTTTTGTGCTGTTTAGCTTCTTTTTCAGCGCTTCTTTTTGTACTGTTTATTTTGTTTATTCTGATTATTATTTTTTTTATAAGTTCTATTTGTGCATGTCCTATCCGCCGAATGTTTTGCTGCCTTTCGGCTTTTTTGTTTCATATGGATTAAATTTTTATTTCCAGAATTGCCTTGCTCGGCTTTTTTTGCTCTCCCTTTTTGTAAATTACTATACTGCGAATGGCTGTGTTCAGATTTGTTTCGTGCGTTTTTGCCTTGACGTGCTCCGTTATATGGTCTTTGGCTGCTGATTAAGCACCTCTCGCCCGAACCGATCAAATCTGTGCGTCCTGCCTGAATCAGCGCTTCCCTGACCAGATCGTAATTTTTCGGATTCCGATATTGAATCAGGGCTCTCTGCATTGCTTTTTCATGCGAATTCGTAGCTGTATAGACGGGTTCCATTGTACGCGGGTCTAATCCGGTATAATACATACAGGTAGAAATCGTGGACGGGGTCGGATAAAAGTCCTGAACCTGCTGCGGGACATAACCCATGTCTCGTAAAAACTCCGCTAATTCGATCGCTTCTTTTAAAGTAGAGCCGGGATGTGAGGACATCAGATACGGCACCAGGTACTGCTCCTTCCCAAGCTGTCTGTTCATATTCTGGTATGCTTGTACAAACCTATGATACACTTCTACAGAAGGCTTTCCCAGATATTTTAAAACAGCATTTGATATATGCTCTGGTGCGACCTTTAACTGTCCGCTCACATGGTGTTCGCACAGCTGGCGTAAAAAACGACGGTCTTTGTCATAAATCAGGTAATCATAGCGGATCCCTGACCGGATAAAGACTTTTTTTACGCCTTCTAAGTCTCTCAGCTTCCGGAGCAGCTCCATATAATCAAGGTGGTCAATACGCAGATTTTTACAAGGTGTCGGGAACAGGCACTGCCTGTTTGTGCAGGCCCCCTTCGTTAACTGTTTCTCACACGCCGGATGACGGAAGTTTGCTGTCGGGCCTCCGACATCATGAATATAGCCTTTAAAGTCTGGGTCACGAACAAACTTCTGTGCTTCTGCGATGATGGATTCATGGCTTCTGCTCTGGATGATTCTTCCCTGGTGAAAGGTCAGCGCACAAAAATTACAGCTGCCAAAGCATCCCCGGCTGCTTGCCAGGCTGAACTTGACTTCTGTAATGGCCGGCACTCCGCCGGATGACTGATAGGACGGATGATAAGTACGCATATAAGGAAGCGCATAAATATCATCCATTTCCATTCGGCTAAGAGGCTTGGATGCAGGGTTCTGTACGACGTATACTCCGCCTTTGTAAGTCTCATATAAGCGTCTGCCATTAAATGGGTCTGTATTACAGTACTGAATATAAAAGCTTTTTGCATAGGCAGATTTATCCGTCTTAATCTCACCAAAGTGAGGAAGCTCAATACTGTCCCATGAAGCAAGCTCACGATCTTTTGTTTTATATACAGTGCCGTCTATAAATGTTATGTCAGATGCTTTAATCCCGGCTTCCAACGCTTCCGCGATTTCTACAATACTCCGCTCACCCATGCCGTAGCTGATTAAATCCGCACCAGAATCCAGTAATATAGAACGCATGACTTTATTGGACCAGTAATCATAGTGTCCAAGCCTCCTAAGCGAAGCCTCGATGCCGCCGATTATGATGGGAGTATTTTTGTACGTGCTGCGGATTAAGCGGCAGTAACGGATGGTGGCATAATCCGGCCGCCGGCCTATGACTCCGCCTGGAGTATAGGCATCCGTACTGCGGCGTTTTTTTGATACGCTGTAATGATTTACCATAGAATCCATATTTCCGGCAGTCACTAAAAATCCCAGCTTCGGCTCGCCTAAGATTGTAATGCTAGAATCGTCATTCCAATCCGGCTGAGAGATAATGCCGACCGTATAGCCATGAGCCTGAAGGACCCGGCTGATGATGGCATGACCGAAGGACGGGTGGTCTACATAGGCATCACCTATGACATAAACAAAATCCAGCTGTTCAATTCCCTGTGCCTGCAGATCTTCTTTACTGATTGGTAAAAATCCTGACATCTATATTTCTCCTATCATATATTTGCTATACTCCTCACGCTCTAGTGCTTTGATTTATAATAAGTATTCAGCGCTGATACACATATTTTAATTTATTTTTTTCTAAGAGCTTCAGCAGATAGTAAGGATTGTAACTGATTTCTTCCCCCTGTGCGTTATCCAGATAGATTCCAAAATGCAGATGCACGGGAAAATTGCCTGTCGTACCTTCTACTTCACTGTAACCAGTATCACCCATATATCCAAGCAGCTGACCGGCTGTAATCTCCATTCCTTCTGTAATGCCTTCTTCGTATTCGGCTAAATGCGCGTAATAATAATAGATACCGCAGGGGCTTCGAATCCCGATCCGGTATCCGCCCTTCGGCAGCCAGCCTATTTTCTCGACGACTCCGTCACTGGAACTGATCACAGGATAATATCCCCTCTGCTGGATACCTGCCATAAGATCACAGCCCTCATGTCCGCGCACGCCGCCATAAGTACGTTCACTCTGCCAGCTGTTTTCATACGAGACACTTGCATCATCATCATTAAGAGCCTCCGGAACCGGAAAATAAACGGCATCGGCCAACAGCTTCTCTACAATATCCAAAAAATCAGCATACACTTGCGGCGCCGCTTCCTGTTCCCGCTGACACCAATGCTTTAATTCCGTCTCATCCACAGACTGACAGAATAAATATGCCAGCAGTCCTTCCAAAGCTTCCGTCTCTGTCTGTTTGCTGTTGGTGATTGTTTCATAAGCTTCCTGTGGCAGCGTAAATGCACGCAGTATTGTCAGAGCCTCTGACTCTTCCGCCAGCTGCGACTGTTCCCTGCCGATGCCATGTTTTCGTTCCAGATTTTGAATCATAGATAAATCCAGACTGACAATGAGAAACAGCACAATGATACAAAAGATACGTTTTTGATTCATGTTTCCTCCTGAATATGCGTATACTTATAAAAAACAATGTACGCACTGACATGAAAAAAAGGTTATCTATATTTATTATCATGCTGTTTATACTATTCATATTAATTTATCCGAGTGACTGTGTCGCAGCAGCAGCTAACGGGCTTATTTTATGGTATGAAAATATACTGCCGGCACTGCTTCCGTTTACCATATTTTCAAATATCCTCATTCAGTCGGGATATCTGGACGATATGATACGTGCCGCGAGTCCGCTGCTGAGCCGGATGTTCTTCCAACACCCACAGGCTGCCTATCCAATTATATCAGGATTCCTCTTCGGATTTCCGATTGGCAGCAAGACTACGGCAGACCTGATGCGCGAAGGAAAGCTGACGATTCAGGAAGCAAATATATTGTGCGCGATGTGCAATAATATCAGTCCCGTATTTGTCGGCAGCTATCTGCTGATATCGTCTCTAGAGATCTATCACATGACATGGATTACATATGCGATTTTATATCTGCCGCCGCTTATCAGCGGGCTGTTTTTACTCAGCAGACAGAAAGCCTGCTGCGGCAAAAAAAAATCGGCATCCAGATCTAATTTAAATTTTCAAATCATTGATGCCGGAATTATGAATGGATTTGAAACACTGCTGAAGCTGGGCGGTTATATCATGCTTTTTTCATTAATGGCACAGATGTGTGTCCGTGTCGCCGGAAAAAACGAACTGCTGTTAATGTGTCTGACCGGATTTACGGAAATAACTAATGGTATACATGTTATCGCACAGAGTATTTCGTATCCTCTGGCATTTAAGTATCCTATGATTATAGGCTTTACTGCGTTCGGCGGATTAAGCGGGTTTGCACAGACGGCCTCTATGGTGAAAGAAACTGGTATTTCCATGCGGTTTTATCTCGCGTTCCGTCTGGTACAGACTATAATCAGTACCTTACTGGCTTTTCTGTTTATATAGCATTTTATAACAAGCTATTTTTTGCTTATTTATTTATATGGTAATTTAACAACAAACTATCATGTGCCTTAAAAGCATGGCGCATGATAGTCTTTCGATATTTGTCTGCTCAAGAATATCAGAGCGTTTTTCTGTGCAGAAATAAAACCATAAAGCTTTATTGTCAGGCGTCATCAGATACTGTATCATCGGAAGGAACACCTTCTTCTGCCATAACCGTTTCGTCTCCATAATCTTCTGAAGGTACAAGTTCTGCGCGGTTTGCAGTCACAACATCCAGAGTTTTCTGCATCGATGTACTAAGCTGTGCAAAGTTTGTCTTAAATATGTTCTGAGAGCTGGTCAGCAGATCTTCAATCGCCTTCAGCATACGGTCGGCATAGGCAACCGCTCCCATCCGTATTTCATTCGCATCGTTTGTCGCTGCATCCATAATTTCCTGTGCCTGCTGCTGTGCCATAGCTACAATCTCATCTGCCTGCGCATAGGCCTGCTGCATGATCAGATGCTCACTGACCAGCTCATCTTTTTGAATCTGTGCTTTAGAAATAATAGAATCTGCCTTTGCCTGTGCATCAGCCATAATTGCTTCTTTATTACTGATAATCTTCTGATAGCGCTTCACTTCTTCCGGTGTCTTCTGGCGAAGATCTGCAATCAGCTCCTGAATCTCATCCTTGTTAACAATTATTTTTGTGCTTGACAGCGGCTGGAATTTACATCCTTCGATATAGTCTTCGATTTCTTCTATAATCTGGTCTATATTACTGCTCATGCATAACACTCCTTAATTCAAGATTTAAATATATTGAATAAATATTATATATAAATATATCAGGCGTCCTCAAAATCATCCTGCTTTCAAATTCGTCTGCTGTACATTCTTTATGACGTAATGCCATACTTTGCATAAATCCTCTCAATGATCTGAGATGGTACAAAATGAGAAATATCTCCTCCATAGGACGCAAATTCTTTGACCATCGTAGAACTCAGATAAGCGTACTCTAGACGAGTCGTCAAAAAGATCGTCTCTATGTCTGAATATACTTTATGATTCGTCTGCGCAATCTGCAATTCGTATTCAAAATCGGTCACTGCACGCAGCCCCCTGACAATAATCGTAGCATGAATACGTTTTGCATAGTCAACTAAAAGTCCGTCAAAAGAATCGATCGTTACATTTGTAAGATGAGTCGTCAGCTCCTTTAACATACTAACACGTTCCTCAACTAAAAACAATGAATTTTTTGCGCTGTTGTTCAACACGCCGACCACCAGCTCGTCCACAAGCTTTGCTGACCGCTCAATCATATCAATATGTCCTTTTGTAACCGGGTCGAAGCTGCCCGGATAGATTGCTTTTCTCATATCAAGACCTCTTTAGTCAAAAATACATGTTTATTTGTTTTATATGTTTTTTCTCTTTCGATGTGAAAGCCTAAATCCAATACATAAGTAAAATCTGTTTTCAAAGCTGCTTCTACAATAATGACAGCATCTTCATTCAAAAGACTTGACGAAGCCAGCGCCTCAAGCACTTCTTTTTCAAAGCCGCTTTTATAAGGCGGATCCATAAAAATATAATCAAAGGTCTGTTTTCCTTCCAGAAATCGCAGTGCGCTTAATGCTTCCATCGTGAGCACTTTAGACTGCTCCTCAAAATGAGTAAATTGAATATTATCTTTCATGCAGGCACACGCTTTTTTGTTATTGTCTACAAATACCGCAAGCTCCGCACCGCGACTGAGCGCTTCCAGTCCAATCTGTCCGCTTCCGGCAAACAGGTCTAAAAAGCATGTACCGGCAATGCCTGTCTGCAGTATATTAAATAAAGTCTCTTTGATTCTGTCTGTTGTAGGCCGCGTCTGCATTCCATCCAGTGATTTCAGCGGCAGTCTTCTTGCCGAACCGGCGATAATCCTCATAGCTGTACTCCTCTTAACATCTATTATTGTTCATACCTATGCCAGATATCGATATAATTTTAGCTCATTTGGTGTGACTGGCACAATTTACCTGTCGCCCATGTCATGCTTAGGTGTGCACAGCATGGATGTTATAATAACATCTGTTCTAATAACAGCAGCGCTGACTCAACTGCCATATTTCGAATTTGTGCGCGCTCCCCGGCATATACATGCCTTTCTACAGTTGTCACTCCATTGACATAGCAGCTGATATAGACAAGGCCTACCGGCTTTTGGGGAGTGCCTCCGTCAGGTCCGGCAATGCCTGTTGTCGCCAGAGCAGCCTGCGCTCCTGCTGCTGCTGCTGCGCCTATAGCCATTTCCTTTGCTGTCTGCTCGCTGACAGCGCCAAAAGCTTCTAATGTATCATGTGATACATGCAGCAGCTTTTCTTTTGCCTCATTTGAATATGTGATATATCCCTCTTTATAGACCTTAGAGATGCCTGCCGCGTTAATCAGCCTTCCTGACAATAATCCTCCTGTACAAGACTCTGTTGTCGTAACGGTATAATTATGCTGCATTAAGAGGGCAGCAACGCGCTCTTCCAGCGAATGTTCTTTTTCTGTTTCTGGCTCCATATTTATTACCTCCATAATTCCGGCTGATTCTACTTATATTTAATTTTGATTTTATCTGTCATACTATTTGTATTTTCTATTAATTTCATAATCATTTATCTGCTAATTTATTTTATACTGTATTTTTTAAAATATTTTATCTGAATCATCTTTCGTTTTCAAACATAGGAGAGATTTCTTTGATGACATATATTTTTACATTGTCTGCTGCTTAAAATCTGCTGTTTTTCTATATTTAATTCTGTTCTTTAATCACTTCTTTATTTTTATACAAATAGTCAATTAAGGAAATAATAGTAAGCGCTAATGCTATATAAGTAAAGGCAGTGCCCAGAATCTGAAATATAGGATTTTGAATATCCAGTATCAGCACAATAATCATCAGCATCTGGAAAGTGGTCTTAAATTTTCCCCAGTAGCTGGCTGCGATTACAATCTGGTGCTCTGCCGCAATCAGGCGGAAACCACTGATAATAAATTCCCTTGCGATAATGATAATTACAATCCATGCTGCAAGCTGTTTCGTTTCCACAAGACAGATTAATGCGGAACAGACCAACAGCTTGTCCGCCAGCGGATCCATAAATTTACCAAAATTTGTTACGAGATTATACTTACGTGCAATTTTCCCATCTAATAAATCCGTCAGACTTGCTATGATAAAAATAACCGTAGCGATATATTTTCCGTTTTCCGGAAAATACGGAGCCAGAAGAAAAAATACAAAAAATGGGATTAATATCACACGAAACATCGTCAGTTTATTTGGCAGATTCATAATTTCCCTCCTTGCCAATCAATTCATATTAGATAAACAGCATTCCATTCCGGCACGATACCCGCTGTTTTCAGTCTTCTGTTTATCAGATTTGCTCTTACTGGACAATTTCTGCGGTAAGATCATAATCCATAGAACCGGTAATCTTCACTTTTACAAAGTCTCCTGTCATCAGTTCCGTATCTGCGCTCGATATGAACACATAACCGTCTATATCCGGCGCATCACGGTAAGATCTGGCAGCATAGACATTCTCATCCGGCAGCATGCCTTCTACAAACGCCCAGATTATCTGTCCGGCCAAGTCTTTGGTCTTGTCAAATATAATTTCCTGTTCCAGCTCCATGACCTCTTCCAGCCATGTCAGCTTGGTTTCTTCATCAATCTGATCTGGAAATTCTGCTGCGGGCGTGCCCTCTTCCGGTGAATATACAAATGCCCCCAGTCTGTCAAATTCCATATCATTAATAAATTCCATCAGTTCTTCATGCTGGTCTTTCGTTTCCCCAGGAAAGCCGCAGATAATTGTTGTACGCAGACATAGATCCGGTATTTCTCGGCGAAGCTTTTCTACAAGATCTCTGATGTTCTGCTGGCTGGTACGACGTCCCATCCGACGAAGAATTTCATTATCAGAATGTTGAATCGGCATGTCCAGGTAATGACATACTTTAGAATTCCGCTTTATGGCAGCAATCAAGTTATCATCTATTTCCTCTGGATAGCAGTATAAGATACGAATCCAATACAAGCCTGATATTTTATTCAATTCATCTAACAGCCGGTATAATGATTTTTCTCCGTATAAATCTATGCCATACAATGTCGTTTCCTGTGCAACCAGAATCAATTCTTTTACACCGGCAGCAGCCAGCTCCTCTGCCTGTGCCAGCAATTCTTCCATAGGCACGCTTCGATAGGCACCACGTATCGAAGGAATAATGCAGTATGTGCAATGCTTATTACAGCCCTCTGCAATTTTCAAATAGGCATAATGCCCGCCTGTTGTAATAGAACGTTTATTTTTTAATCGCGGCAGTCCCTCCAATGTATGAAAATTTTCATACTGACTGCCGTTTAACACCTCATGAACAGCATTTCGAATGTCATCATAAGAGTTTGTGCCTAAGACAGCGTCTACTTCCGGGATTTCTTCACGGATTTCCTGTTGGTAACGCTGCGCGAGACAGCCGGTTACAATCAGCGCTCTGCATGTTCCTGCCTTTTTATATTCTGCCATCTCTAAGATCGTATTTATACTCTCTTCTTTGGCATCATTAATAAAACAGCATGTATTGATCACGATAATCTCTGCATCAGATTCACAATCTGTGATCGTGATTCCATCTTCCAACAGCATTCCAATCATATATTCTGAATCTACAAGATTTTTATCACAGCCCAGCGATATAAAAAACAGCCTCATCCTTTTACTTCTCCTCTATGAGCACGTTTTTAAAAAAGGTTGTGCAATAAGCACAACCTCTGCTCAGATTTCCGAATGCTCCTGAATAACATCAATGATTCTATCATCGTCTCCGACAATTTTCACCTTGCCTTCATATAATTCCTGAACAGCGACCGACAGCGGCTTTCTTCCGGCAGCTTTTGCTACCATCGGCTCATCACCGCCAATAATCTGCCTTGCACGCTTTGCAGTCGCGATTACGATTGAATATCGGCTGTTTACAACGGGCTCTTCCCCGATCTCTGTCTGATTGTTTACAACCTGCATTAATTCCACATAAGATGGATGTATCATGATTATCTCCTTTCAAATATGAAATACCACATCAGCTTTTCGTCTGATCGTCTATGTTAAAACGGCCAGTTAAGGTATCCGGCTGTAGTGCGGATATTATAATCATATTATTTATAGTAAAAATTACACTTCTAGTACGGCGCCCCTGTGTAGCGTCAATCAAACGATTTTCTTCCTTGGCACGCTGAATCTGGCGTTTGGCCGGAGCTGAATCCGGCATTATGATACAGAGTATTTTATCTGAATTCACGACATTGCCAAATCCGATATTGATTAATTTTGACACGTTATTCTTCCCTATTTCATGATCGTACTGAATCTGCTGCTTTTTAATTCTATGATTCAGTGCAGCTCTGCTGTTTTCTTTATTTTAGTTTTATAGTAATTCTGCTGATTCCTAATAATTACTCAATGTTCTGAATCTGTTCTCTGACCTTTTCAATGGAAGTCTTCAGTTCGATTCCCGTATCAGATACTGCCAGATCACTAGCCTTTGAGAGAATCGTATTTGCTTCTCGATTCATTTCCTGAGCAATAAAATCCAGCTTTCTGCCAATGCTTCCTCCAGCTGTCAGCTCTTTTTTCACTGCCTCAATATGGCTTCTCAAGCGTACAGTTTCCTCATCTACGCAGATTTTATCAGCAAAAATTGTAACCTCTGCAGCAATCCGGCTGTCATCGATCTGCTTATCTTCTAACAGATCCTTAACCTTTGCCTTTAGTTTATTCTGGTACTGCGCAATAATCTGTGGGGAATGCTCTTCGATAAATGCAACGCCCTCAAGCATCTCATCCAGCTTCACAATCAAGTCATTTTTTAGATTTTCGCCTTCTTTTGTGCGTGATTCCACGAATTGCACAGCCGCGCCGTGTACGGCTTCTTCTAATATTTCTTTTAATTCTGTCTCATCAGCATCCTGCTCTTCCATCGTAAATACATCTGGATATCTGGACAAAACACTGACGCTGATGTCATCTTTCAGCTGAAAAGTCTGCGCCATCTGACGCAGATCTTTTAGGTATTCCCCGGCAAGCGCTTCATTATACTGCAGCGCTGTGTTTGATTCGGAGAAATCTTCATAAGTCACGAAGACATCTACCTTTCCTCTATGGATATATTCTTTTAAAATCGTACGGATGACACTTTCAAAATTACTAAGCTTCTTTGGTATCTTGATATTAATATCTAAATATCTATGATTGACAGCTTTCATCTCGACTGCAATTTTCATCTTTTCCCTGACAGCCTCGTATCTGCCAAATCCTGTCATGCTATTAATCATAATAATAATTCCTCCAACCGGTTTTTCCGGTTTTCCATCCCCATCCATGCATAATACAGCTTTGGTTTGAATACCATTGCAAAGACTTTATACACAGATACATTTATTATAGACATTTGGAGGTTATTAGTCAATTTGTTTCTTGGAATTTTTTGTATTAATTGTTGCAGTTGTTACTTTTCACACCCAGACCAAGCACCCGCTGCTTAGTCTGAGCTAAAAAATGCAGCTTTACAGGCATCTGGTCCTTCACCAAGGGCGAACTTACAATGGGCCGGAAGCTAAAGGTGCCGCTGCGGCTTCGCCGCCTGTGTATAGAACAGAATGCTAAGGGCTTCTAAGCATTCTTTCAAAGCCGCTGACAGACCGGGCAGATTCCCTCTCTCAGCTGTTCGTGACATGCATTACATGAAACGATCTATATGTAATGGCTGTCAGATCAGTAATCTTGGATCAGCAGCTCACGGTAGAAGGTTCTGGTGATGTATGTATAGCTTTCATTTTTAATAAGTATTTACGCCTCTCATAGTTCTGATATTTATCGTTTTCACAGCAAACCTGCTATGGCGTAAATTAAGTTCGTGAATCTAAATCGCTTCGCGATGGGACTTTCATAGTAATGCAATGCTTATCAAAAGCAGCCGGATGAGGGGAGCAGTCCTGTCTTCTGGCGATGTTGGAAGAATGCTTAGAAGCCCTTAGCATTCTGGAAAAGTCACCAGAAGACAGGACTGCTCCCCTCATCCGGCGTCCGGGCATCCATATATGTAACACTGTATCTGAACGGTTACAAAATCTTAAGCTAATGACATTGGGTGTGAAAAATAACTTACAGTTCGTTACTATTCACGGCCTAGAGCGTGTTTGAAAAATGCTTTCCGTGAGATGTGCTTCACACTTTGTGGAGAATTTATCCCAAATTTATGAGGCATAGCGGGCTATGTTGATTAAATTTGGGATGAATTATCCGCAAAGTGGGGAGTGCAGATCGCGGGAATGATTTTTCAAACACGCTCTAGGGGCCGATCATAGTAACAATTCTGGGCGATCTTGAAAGTTTGCTTCGCAAAATCGCCCCTCCTCCTGAATCATGTTCTTACGGAACGCGCAGCTTGTGCGCGTTCCTGACCCGTGAATCATGAACAACATTCTAATCACTGACCAGCTCAATCCCCGTAATATCCGGGTGAATCGCCATAGAATAATTTGTATAATATACTACAAATCCCGGAGCAGATCCATTCGGCTTTTTCACATTTTTGCGCTGCAGATAATCAATCTCCAGCTTTTCCGCGTCACGGCCCTTAGAATAATAGCCCGCCAGCATTGCAGCCTCTTCAAAGGTGCGGTCGGGAAGCTGCTCTCCATTTGATTTTACAATTACATGGGAACCGGGTATTTTCTTTGCATGAAACCACCAGTCTCCTCCATTTGCCATCTTAAAAGTAATTTCCTCGTTCTGATAATTATTCTTTCCTATATAGATATCAAATCCATCGGATGATCGATAATGGAACGGCACACTTTTGATTTTCTTTCTTTTCTCGTGGCCTTTCCGCCGGATATAACCGTATTCTATTAATTCTTCCTTGATCTGGACAAGATCATCTTCACTCAATGCGATATCTAAAGATGTTGCGATCGATTCCAAATGCTCGATTTCAGATTTTGTTTCTACTGTCAGTTCGGACAGTGCTTCATTTGTACGTTTCAGCTTGTTGTATTTTTCAAAATATTTTTTTGCGTTTTCTTTCGGTGTCAGCTGCGCATCTAATGGAATCTTAATCGTTTCATTCGTATAATAATTTAAAGCTTCTAACGTCTTCGCGCCTTCTTCCAGGTGATACCCATAGGTATTGATTAATTCTCCATAGACTTTGTATTTTTCCCTTTTTTCAGTATCTTTCAGCTGCTTGATCTGGAGCTGGTACTTTTTGTGGTTGCGTTCCAGTGCAGTAGATACGATTTTTCGCAGATCTACGGATTTCTGCCGGATACGGGTATACGTATCGCGTGCTGCAAAAAAACGCTCTAAAACTTCAGAAATGGATTCATACGCTTCACATTCCAGATGACCGTACTGCGTCAGCTGTACAGAAGAAAATTCCAGCGGCCTGCGGTTTTCAAGAATAATGTTCGGGGTGAATTTTTCATCTGTAAGATCCTGCATCATCCAGATAAAATGATTTCTCAGATGTATTTTTTCATCCTCATTCAGACTGGCTGTCGGTGCATCTGCGTCAATGCCGGCACGGTAACAGATTTCATTTGCCGCGCATGGGCTGATGCCTGTATACGAGGTGTAAATTGCTTTTGCGGCAGACATCGGCTTTGCCAGAATCTGTGTAAATTCCTCCGGCTTTGCTGTCAGTGGATTGCATTTTCCCTGAGACGGGATAAAATAATTCCTGCCCGGCAGAACTTCCCGCACAGAACTGACTTGTGCAGGCACATGCTTGATGCTGTCTATCACCATCTTATTTTCATCTGTAAATATGATATTGCTGTGCTTGCCCATCAGCTCAATAGTTAATGTCTTCTGCCGCACATCTCCTAAGTCATCCAGATGTTCGATTTCAAAATGGATGATACGCTCCATATCCGGCTGCCAGATTCGGACAATACGCCCATTTGCGATGTGCTTGCGCAGCAGCATACAGAAATTCGGTGCAGTCATTGGACTCGGTTTATTTGTATCGGTCAGATAAATCAGCGGCAGAGAAGCGCTTGCTGATAAAAACAGGCGTTTTTGACCGCAAGAACCTTTGAGTGTAAGCAGCAGCGCGTCTTTTTCCGGCTGTGCGATTTTATATATGCGTGCATTCTGCACGATATGATTCAATTCTGAGACTAAATTTGCGATTACAATTCCATCAAATGCCATGATGCCCTCCTTGTGCCTTACCTGCAGTCCTTGTGCCTGACTTACTTGCTTTTTGAGCAGTAAAATCAGCTCCTTATTACGGAATTGTAACTTATCTGTGTTCTGATAGCAAGTATTTTCATAAAATTCATAGTTATATTTATGGATGCAGGTTACTATTCATGGGCAATGTCATTAACTTAACGGCCTCCCTGACGATTCTGCGTCTGGCTATGTAAGGCTTAAGTTAATGACATTGATTCATGGGTCAGGAACGCGCACCAGCTGCGCGTTCCGTGAGAACATGATTCAGGAATAAGGGGCGATTTTGCGAAGCATCGTTACTATGAGCGGCCCCTAGAGCGTGAATAGTAACGGATGCAGCAGTTCAGATAGAATGATATATTTTGGCAGCCAAATTGTATCAAAAATTTTCTACTATTTACCAGTGTAAGAATTTGAAACCCGGACATAATAGCTATGTAAACAAAAATTGTTTACAACACTCAAGATAAAGGAGGCAATTAACTATGAGTAATCATTCTAATCAGAACGCAGTACCAGAGGCTAAGGAAGCATTAAACCGTTTCAAATTCGAGGTCGCAGATGAACTCGGTGTTCCTTTAAAGCAGGGTTATAACGGTGACTTAACTTCCCGTGAGAACGGTTCCGTGGGTGGTTATATGGTGAAAAAGATGATTGAAGCCCAGGAAAAACAGATGGCAGGAGAAGAATCATAAATCTGCTGTCACGATGACAGTATAGAAAAAGGACTGATGTGCTGAGACGATTCTCAGTTCACCAGTCCTTTTTCTTCTCAAAGTTTTTCAGCAACTCGTATCTGCAGGAATACATATGCGAAGCTTGCATTGGAAGCAAATGGCCAGCAGGACTATGTAGATGCCCTGAACAAATTTAATTAACACCCTATTTACTATATCCATCATTTCTTCGATGATGGATATAGTTTCCTGATCCGTTCTTATGAGATTCTTATCTTCCCAGTGCTTTCAGCGTAGTCGTTTTTCCGTATTGCCGGGCACGATTGATCGTGAAATACTCTCCGCTGTCAACCATTTCTTTTATTTTTTTAACGCTCCTCCATGTTGACCATATAATGCAGATTTGGCTTGCAGTCCGCACTGACGTTAAATCTCTTCATACGAAAACCCTTTCATTTGCGTTTTTAAGCCGCTATAAATTCAGACGTTCTGACTGTCTGGAGGAATACTGTTCTATTTTCATTCGCAGTCCTTCATGCTCCGGCAGCTCCAGCTTTGGATCCAGAGCTAAGATCCGCTGCGCTTCTTTAGAAGCATCCTGAAGTATACCCGCATCCTGATAGATGTCTGCCAGCTGAAACTCCAGACTGCCGCTCTGCCTGATGCCGAAAAAATCTCCCGGCCCGCGCATCTTTAAGTCTTCACTGGCTATTTGAAAGCCATCATTTGTCTTATTTAAGACATCCAGACGCTTTCCGGAATCTTTGGAATCAGAAGTATTCATCATGATACAATAAGACTGTGCATCTCCTCGTCCCACTCGCCCCCGCAGCTGATGCAGCTGTGCCAGACCGAACCGCTGGGCATCTTCGATCATCATGACTGTTGCATTCGGCACATTGACACCGACTTCCACGACAGTTGTAGATACCAGCACCTGTATTTCATTTGCAGCAAATGATTCCATGATCCTGTTTTTCATATCTGAACGCATTTTACCATGCAGGAACGCTACTTCAACATCCGGCGGCAGCGCCTGTTTTAATTTTTCGCAATAGTCAATGACATTTTCGCCTTCTGCGTGTTCACTCGCTTCTACAAGCGGGCAGATGACATATGCCTGATGGCCTGCGGCAGTCTCCCGCCGGATAAATTCGTAAGCATTTGGACGCCAGCTAGTGCCGACTACACAGTTTTTGATTGGAAGACGTCTGGCCGGCACTTCATCTATGACGGATATATCCAGATCGCCGTATAATATGATCGCAAGCGTCCGCGGAATCGGTGTTGCGCTCATAACCAGAATATGCGGACTCTGGCCTTTTAGTGAAAATGTCTCGCGCTGTCTTACGCCAAACCGATGCTGTTCGTCTGTCACTACTAATGCGAGACTGTCATATACCGCTTTTTCCTGAAACAGGGCGTGAGTGCCTATTATCATGGCATCGGAAAACAGCTGCATACGTTCATATGCCCTCCGCTTCTGCTTTGCGGTCATAGAGCCTGTCAGGAGCACTAAATGAGCTTTTATGCCAAAGAGCTCGCAGTACTGTGAAAATGTCTCATAATGCTGCGCAGCAAGCACTTCTGTAGGCGCCATGATCGCGGACTGGCAGCCGCTGCTCGATACAAGATACATGGCTAAAAAAGCTATGATTGTTTTCCCTGATCCCACATCTCCCTGAATCAGACGCTGCATGATATAAGGGCCCTGAAGGTCTTTTTGTATCTCCGACAGAACACGAAGCTGCGCATTGGTCAGCTGATAAGGAAGCTTATCCAGCAGCGGCTCTAATAAATTTTCACAAGGAATCTGATACTGATTCTCAATTTTACGCCCATGCTCTTTCTGCATCTGTATAGAAAGGATAAATAAAAAGAATTCATCGAATACAAGCCGTCTGCGTGCTTTTGTCAGAGAATCAAAATCTGTCGGGAAATGTACCTGCGAAACCGCATAGTTATATTCGGTCAGCTCGTATTTTTCTCTTGTTTCCACTGACAGATATTCTTTGAGCAGAATGCTCTGGTCAAAAATCTGGTGCAGTGTTTTTTTGTACAAATTATTTGTAAGGCCGGTGGTCAGGCTGTAAATCGGCTGAAGGGTGTCTGACAGCGCTTCATACTGTGAAGGTGTGTAGATGGAGGGCTGCTCCATTGTAAGCCTTCCGTTTTTATCCTGCACACTGCCATATAAGATATAGGTCTGCCCTTTTATGAGTGAATTTCGGACATATGGCATACGGAACCAGATAAACTCCATCTGTGTACTGCCGAGGCTCCCGATGCAGATCGTAATCTGCATAGAACGCGCACGCTTTACCACAGCAGGGTTTTCCACATGCAGAATTACCGCTGCCTTGGCGCCTGCCACTGCATTATCAATTTCTATCGGCACCGGGTATTTTGCATATTCTCTCGGAAAACGAAGGAGTATATCACCCACGGTGTATACTCCTGTCTTTTGGAATAACTGTTCTGTCTTAGCACCCACGCCTTTTATGCCTCTGATCGGTGTCGTAATATCCATGGAATCCTCCAGATTTCATAAGTAGACTTTATTATCAAGAAAATGATACTGTGCCGCCTGTTGCCTCCATCTGCGCTACAGATTGTCTAAGTCTGACCATATTTTCTTCTGAATAAAACGGATCTACAGATACCTCAAACGGTATACGTTTTTCCCGACCAAGTTTTTTAAGATAAATATTAATAGCTGTAGATAATGACATTCCAATATCAGCACAAGCCTGTTCTGCTTTTTTCTTTACATCATCTTCGATACGCAAACTGATCTGAGCCATCATATCAC
>CANDMV010000043.1 GCA_947385875.1 uncultured Eubacterium sp.
CCCAGCTCCGGCAGGACATTCGATATATACTGTTCAAATGCAGTGTTCGGCGAAAGAATCAGGATATTATTTGCAGATAATCTGTTCTGCAGTCCGTGATACATCAGATATGCTGCTCTATGAAGCGCAATCGATGTCTTTCCGCTGCCGGCAACCCCCTGTATCATTAAAAGGTCATTTTTCATATTCCTTATGACCACATCCTGCTCTTTTTGAATGGTCTCTACAATCGCTTTCATTTTTGGCGATGAATTCTTAGACAGCAGCTGTTTTAATATTTCATCGCTGATATTCATATCCGTATCAAAAAAATAGATCAGCTTTCCGTCTTTTATTTCATACTGACGCTTCCTCTCCAATTCTCCTTCAATCGTTCCGGCAGGCGCCTCATAGGAAGCCTTCCCGGTCATAAAGCGGTAAAACACACTGGCTATCGGCGAACGCCAGTCATATACATAGATCTTGGCCGCTTTCCCTTTTGTAAGAGAAAATCGTCCGATATATATTTTTTCCGCCGTGTCCTCATCCTCAAATCTAAAATCGATTCTTGCAAAATAAGGGCATTTCATGATATTTTCTAAGCAGACTATTTTTTTACTGATCTCTTCACAGTCAACTGCCAGATCTGTAACAGGCGCCATGCTCTGGCTTAGTGAAATCAGAGCTTCAAACCCATCCGCACTATAAAGGTCAGTGACATAGTGATCTGTCTCTTCGCGCATTTCCCTTTTCATTTCGATCAGTTCCTGCTCTTTTGTGCTGACAGCCTCTTTCGCCTGCTTCAGCTGCCGCTTTACTTCTGTAATTGTAGTTTCCAGATAGTCATTTTCAAAAGCTGTTTCTAATTGTTGGTTTTCCACGCTCTTCCACTCCTTTAAAATATTAGCAGTTATGTTTTCAGCACCCATTTATTCTCAGACTCATGGGGGTTAACAGTAATACCTTATGCAGTTTATCATATATAAAATTCTATAACCAGTCTTGCTGTTTAAAATTTATCATGATATAATAGAGACAGCATTAAAAAGCATTGGCTGTTCAGCTGTCAATGACCATTTTCAGATAACCATTTCAAAGTAAGTATATTATCCCTGAATCCCACACTTTCCAAGCAGTTTTCTGCTGTCAGACCTGTCTGCGGAAACGGCAGACTTTCGTCTCCCTGTCAATCGATGCAGGCAGAATGTATCCCGGAGTCCCGCGTCCGCGGAAACGGCACCTCCGAATTCAATTCTTGATTTTTGTAAGAGCCGTTTTACCTCTTAATGTTTCCTGCGTCTTATAAAATATCTTCATTTTTGCTGACTGCCAAAACTTTGCTGCTAATCTAAGCCCTGCTTAAGGCTTTAGATAGATCAGAAAACGAAAGTAACTGCCAGCCGGAAAATGACGACTATGATTTTGGCGAGGTGCTCAAATTTTATTCCGGCGGTGCAGTCACACACCATAAACTCAGATTTTTTGATGAGCCGGATGGCAATTTTTCATATGATAAATAGAGAGGCGGTTATTACTAATGAATGAATCTCTATCTGAGACATATACATACTTATATCATACTATCATTGAAGAACTGCTTTCACAGATCGTTCAAAACAATAAAGAATGCTTTCATTATGATATATGGGCGTATGCAAAACTTTTTTACCATTTGGAGCTTTATAATCAGCCTGCGTTTACAACAGCCTGCCATGAGTATTTAAAAACCAGACCCGTGCCAGACCAATAAGCATGCAAGAACTTAAAAACCACAACAAAGGCCCCGCTAAATCAGGGCCTTTTGTTAAAGGGGTTTACCGAACTGATAACTAATTGTAAAATATAATTATTTTTAGGATTATGTGATACTATTAACGTAATGCTATGGCAAATTCGAAGTGACATACGGAAAATGATGAGAACAATTCCATTATATCCACCAGTTCACTTCGGCAATTCCACCAACAACTAAATGAATATAATTCGCAAATTCATTTGCCTTTTCGTCGCGCTCGGCATAAAAAGCATAGTGACACAGTGGCTTTTTATCTCTATATGCCTGACAGTATACTGTATCTTTCTGCGAATCATGAATGAAATGAATGGATGTGATGTCCTGCTTATTAGGCATTACCATGCAAAATATATGCTGTGTGAAAACAAGCATATTCGTTTTCTTGTCTGCAATATATCCATCCTTTAAATATTCGTTTTCTTGTACATAAATTTTTTCTTCTACCTGAAGTTCCCATTTAGAAGCTGCTATGTCTATCAATTTTTTTAAATAGAAAGTATTTGTGAATAATTCATTCATGAGATCCATCGTTTTTTCTCCCTATTTTTGTCTTCATATCATTTATACTTTATGTAACGCTTACACAGAAATTTCGTAACCCCATTGAAAAATTATCATATATCCTCATACAAGCATATTCCTTCTTTCCGAATCGAATCCAGCAGCTCTTCCTGCACGCTGCCGTCTAAATCCACAATGTCGTACTCCAGCAATGTTGATGTTTCTTCGTCCACATCAAGAGAAAAACGCACCGTATCCCCTCCCTGCACTGCCATGTCTATATCGCTGGTACGTTTATGATCTCCCCTTGCTCTGGAGCCAAACAGCAGTACTCTCTTTACCCTGTATTTTTCTGCAAATCCGTATATTTCTTCTAATACCGCCGCCTTTATTCCTGTCTTTCGCTCCATCTGCTCATAATACTGCAATGATTTCACCGTCTTCATATCCTCCAGACCTATTTATACCTATCTAGACCTATCTTACCATAACAAAAAACTCCTGCCCATAAAACCTATCGACAAGAGTTTTCTATTACACCTCAGTACAGCATAAAGTTTCGTCACCTCTGCAATTATACTTTCACACAGTATTATCGTTTTGTCCCTTCTACGATTACACTTTCATACAGCATAACTGCTCAGTTTTCACCATTACACTTTACTTCTCTTTTACCATCCATATTTATTCCAGCTTATGAATGCACACGCAGTTCGGTGTCTCAACCTCTACCGGCTTTCCATGCATCAAAAAGTACTTTCCATCATAATTTATTGAAAATATACCAATCGAATTGCTGTCATGATTGACACACATAAAATGCCTGCCATCCGGAAATACAGCGATCGCTTTTGGAAATTCACCGCCGATCCGGTTGCTGCATACCGATGTCAGCTTTCCAGTCTCCTGATCCACTTCATAGATAAATACTGCGTTAATTCCTGCATCCGTACAGTACAGATATTTTCCATCTTCTGAAAACTCCATTGTAGTACCGCTGCATACCTCATCTTCTTTTGGATCCATCGTTGTGATCGTCTGAACCAGATCAAACTCTGGATTATCATTATCGATCACGTGATAGTGATATACATGAATGGCATTTGTCAGCTCACAAAGCAGATACGCATACTTTCCATCTTTGCTGAAACGCATCGTGCGCGGTGCCGAGTCCAGCGGACACCTTAAAATATCATGGTTAATCAGCTGACCGCCGTCATAGTCCAGCTTATAGATCTTTACATGATCCAGTCCGCCGTCAACTGCACATAAAAACTTCTGATCCGGGGTCACCTGCACACAGAGTACATGCGGCCTGGAATGACGCTCTGCAATACAGCGTCCCATACCCTTATGAAATACTCCGTCTGCAATCCCGGCAATCGAACCATCCTTGTTTAAACGCATCATCGAAACCCTTGCATCATGATAGCCTCCGACAAACAGATAACGATCGTTCGCATCCAGTTCCAGATCACAGCCTCTCATGCCGCCGATCCATTCCTTATTGATCGGCTCCAAATCTCCATCCTCTAAAATATGGAATGCCTTTACTCCTTCATCTGCTATGGAATACAAGAATTTACCGCTGTGAGAAACAATCACATCTGAAGAATTGCTGATTGGAACCATCTTACGTTCTGTCAGCATACCATTCTCCACATCCACATCATAGATATGGATGCCTAAGCTGTTCTCGTGAGTATATGTACCCACATACGCTACATATTTGTCCTTGCCCATTTTGTCAGTCCTCCTCTTTTCTACGTAGAATATCGTATTTATCTAATGAACATTCTATGGAACATCCTCTCTCAAAATCAAAACACTCTACATCGATATACAATACCTGCTTTGGATGCGGCGCTGAATCGACCTTCATCCCATCTGCATCCTCAATGGATCTGACTACTGCAGCTATATTGCGCCCGTCCGGCTTCATGATTTCAATCTGCTCACCCACTGAAAATTTATTTTTCTGTTCAATGCGGCAAAGCCCGGCTGCATTCTTCTCCTCCACGATACCGAGGTATGTATAGCTCTTTACAAAGACATTATTATCATAAATCTGTGCCTGGTCTGACGGCTTTCCATAGAAAAACCCGGTCGTAAACTGCCGGTACGTACCGCTTGAAATCTGCTCTAAATACCACGGCATATTCTGCTGATACAGCTCTTTCGACACATAATAATCATCGATCGCTCTGCGATATGTCCTTGCCACTGTAGCAATATACAGCGCCGTCTTCATGCGTCCTTCAATCTTGAAGCTGTCGATACCTGCTTCGATCAGGTCAGGTATATGCCCGACCATACACAGATCCTTAGAATTAAATATATAAGTTCCCCGTTCATTCTCATACACCGGCAGATACTCTCCCGGCCTCATCTCCTCCACCAGCGCATATTTCCAGCGGCATGGATGGGTGCATTCCCCCTGATTGGCATCTCTGCCGGTAAAATAATTGCTTAAAAGACACCTGCCGGAATAAGAGATGCACATTGCACCGTGGACAAATGCTTCGATCTCCATTTCCTGCGGAATACGCGCGCGAATATCACGAAGCTCTTCCAAGGATAATTCCCGTGCGCAGACGACCCGCTTAGCGCCCAGCCTGTGCCAGAACAGAAATGTCTCATAATTCGTGTTATTCGCCTGCGTACTAATATGCACCTCAATCTGCGGACAGATTTCCTTTGCAGCCGAAAACACACCCGGATCTGAAATAATCAGCGCATCCGGCTGAATATCCCGAAGCTTTGTAAAATACTCACGGATTCCCGGCAGGTCCTCATTGTGAGCAAAAATATTTGCCGTAACATATACTTTTGTATGATGCTCGTGTGCAAAAGCTATCCCCTCTGCGATTTCTTCCAGCGTAAAATTTTTTGCCTTGGCACGCAGCCCGAATGCTTCTCCTCCGATATACACTGCATCAGCGCCGTAGACCACCGCTACTTTCAGTGTTTCCAGGCTGCCTGCAGGGACTAATAATTCTGGATGTCTCATGATTAGTGACCTTTCCTGCTCTTCATTTTCCTTTAGCCAGCTTGCTGCTGACCGTAATACCATCGCCGACCGGCAGAACTGCCGTGACCAGCTGCTCATGATGCGTCAGCTCATACAGATAACTGCGCATACGCTTGTGAATGGTACGGTTGCGGCGGATGACCGCATAACGGGACTCGATAATATCGCCGTCCTGAAGGACATTATCTGAAATCAGCATCCCATTTTCTTCTAACAGACGCAGCACATCAGGCAGAAAATAAATATACTGTGCCTTCGCCGCATCCATAAAGATCAAATCATACGAGCCTTCCAGCTCCTTCAAGACCTCTGCCGCATCTCCTTCCAGCAGCAGAACGTCTTCCATATCCGCGCGCTTAAAATTAGCACGAGCAATAGGTATTCTCTTATCATAATTTTCGATTGTCGTCACCGTACACTCTACGGGATTATAAGTCTTCATAAATATCGCTGAAAATCCTACTGCCGTACCGACCTCTAGAATACGCTTCGGCTTTTGCAATGCTAAAAGCAGCTTTAAGCAGTTCTGTGTCTCTTTTCGGATAATCGGCACATCCGCTGACAGCGCTTCCTTCTCAATCTGTTCCAGCAGCTTTGTATTTTCACTGTATAAAGAATTTAAATAAGTAACAAACCTTTCATTTATAATCATCGGCTTTTATCCCAGCTACTCCTCTTTCGGCACTTCATCGTCTTCTTTGCTCATCACCCGCATCATCTCCTGTGCCGTCATAGAAGTGTTCAGCGTATAATGGCCCGGCACCAGCCTGCTGTCATACTGCAGCAATTTTAATTGAATGACAAACAGCCACTTATCCCGTATCAGCCCTTTCTGCTCCAGCACTTCTCCAAGATCCGAAGCGCTCATGGACTCCTTTACCGAAACCAGCTTATCACTGCCATCCCCGGATGACACTGCCGGCTCTGTAAAAATACGATATCCATAATCATAAGCGTGCAGTCCGAGCTGATAAAGCCCATATACGGTCAGGATAAATACCAGAACAGAAAAACTGATGCTCACAAGCCTCAATACAATTTTGCTAGCGCTCATAATCAGGTGCCCCTTCTTTATGGATCCTTATCGATCGATCTCAAATCCTAAGTCAAAATCAATACTCCGCACGATCTCCCAGCTGATTTTTTGAAACAGACGGCAGATTGCAAGCTCTGCATCCAGATACGTATTGACAAGCGGATCTCTGCGAATTTCAGCCCCTTCCCGCTCTAAACCGTCTACCCGCTCGTACAAATCCCACTCATCCACAGAATTCTGGGTTACATAATTTTTCTTGCGGAACGCGTGGATTCGCTGCTCCAATTCCGGCTGCTCATGCACCTTTTCCCGAATGTCCTGGTAATTTTTATATTCCGGGCTTTCATGGATTGCACAGATCAAACCGTCAAGTGCTTCTTCTATCTGCGTTTTTTGATTCATATTATTTTCGTTTTGATTTATCTGATTTACCTGACTCATAACCTAGCTATCTGCTCCTCTATACTTCCATAATAATAGGAATAATCATCGGACGGCGCTTCATTTCCTTCCATACAAAATCGCCAAGTGCATCCTTGATCTCTGTTTTAATCCTGCCCCAGTCCGTTATATGCTTGTCCATACAGTTGTCCATCGTACCGTTCAGCAGATGCCTTGCCTCATCCATAAGGCTCTCCGAGCCTCTGACATAGACAAACCCTCTCGATACAATATCCGGCCCTGCAATTACCATACCAGAACCGCTCTCCAGCGTCAGTACCACTATAATAATTCCCTCTTCTGCCAGATGCTGCCTGTCTCTTAACACAATATTTCCGACATCGCCGACTCCGAGGCCATCCACCATTACATCACCAACATGCACCCTGCCGGCTATTTTTGCACTTTCATGATCCAGCTCCAGCACATCACCGGAAGAAAGAATAAAAATATTTTCCTTGGATACGCCCAGCTCTTCCGCAATCTTTGCCTGTGCTTTCAAATGCTTGTACTCGCCATGTATTGGAATGGCGTATTTTGGACGCACGAGAGAATAAATCAGCTTAATATCCTCAGCACACGCATGTCCCGATACATGCACATCCTGAAATATGACTTCTGCCCCTTTCATCGACAATTCATTGATAATCTTGGTAACTGCCTTCTCATTGCCTGGAATCGGGCTTGAGCTTAATACAATCAGATCATTCGGCTGTATCGTCACTTTACGGTGCATACCGCTCGCCATACGGGATAAAGCTGCCATAGACTCTCCCTGGCTTCCGGTTGTAATGAGCACTGTCAGCTCATCCGGATAGTCCTTCAGCTGCTCTATGTCAATCAGCGTCTGGTCTGGTATATTTATATAGCCCAGCTCTGTAGCCGTGCTGATAATATTTACCATGCTGCGCCCTTCAATCACTACTTTCCTGCCATGATTGTATGCACAGTTAATAATCTGCTGCACCCTGTCTACATTAGACGCAAATGTCGATACGATAATACGCTTATGCTTATGGTCAGAAAATATCGTATCCAATACCTTGCCGACTGTCTTTTCTGACATCGTAGAACCGGCGCGTTCTGCATTCGTACTGTCACACATCAGAGCAAGTACGCCCTTTTTACCGATCTCGCCAAACCGCTGCAGATCAATCGCATCACCAAAGACCGGCGTATAATCGACTTTAAAATCGCCTGTATGAATGACTACGCCAGCCGGTGAATAAATTGCCAGAGCGGCCGCATCCTGTATACTGTGGTTTGTCTTAATAAATTCTACACGGAAGCATCCCAGATTAATATGCTGTCCGTATTTTACGACTTTGCGCTTTACTGTACGCATCATGTCATGTTCTTTTAGCTTGTGTTCGATAATTCCGATCGTTAATTTTGTCGCGTAGATTGGTACATTGATTTCTTTTAATACATAAGGAATCGCTCCGATATGATCCTCATGTCCGTGTGTAATAAAAAATCCTCTTACTTTTTCTATATTTTCTTTTAAATACGTAATGTCAGGGATTACAAGATCGATTCCAAGCATATCGTCCTCAGGGAATGACAATCCGCAATCCACAACAATAATACTGTCTTCATATTCAAAGGCAGTAATGTTCATTCCAATCTGTTCTAATCCGCCCAATGGAATGATTTTCAATTTTGAATCCGCCACCTGTTAATCTCCTTTTATATTTATACTTCGATATTCAGATCATCACTCAGCAACTCTGCAAAAATCTTGCCTACCGCTTCCAGCTCCGTTTCATCTTCTACAAGCTCCAGCTCCATAGATACTTCCGCATTGTCTTCCGTATGCTCCGCAGTGATCCGAAATACATATCCATCCGCATCCTGATTTAAATCCTGCGTAGCAAGCAGATATTCTATTCCGTTCAGCTTAGTCCGCTCTAGTACGAAAAACTCAGCAAAGCCGTCCTGTTCTTCGTCGTAAAATGCTATTTTTTCGTATTTTTCCTGTCCTTCCATCATCTGGTCAATTTCCCGTAACATATCATCCATTTCAGATCCCTTTATATCCTTTCGTCTTGTCCTAATTCGTCTGTTTCAACACCGTAATGTCATAAATCTGTGCAGAGATCTTAACATCTCTGCTGTATCAGTACAGCTGTTATTCCACCTGCTTCTTATACCGTAATGTCATGATCAACGAAGAGAATCTAAATATCCCTGCAGAATCAGTACCGCTGCAATTAGATCTGCTTCTTATACCATAATACCATGTTCAATGCAGAGAATCTAAATATCCCTGCAGAATCAGTACCGCTGCAATTTTGTCTGCATATTCCTTGCGGTTTTCACGCCGGATGCCGCTTTCTATCATAATCTGTTCCGCAGAGGCTGTCGTAAGCCGCTCATCCCATAAAATAATTTCAAGCCCTGTCCTTTTTTCCAGCATCTGCCCAAATTCCCGTGTCTTTTCGCAGCGTTCTCCCTGCGTATTGTTCATATTCTTCGGAAACCCAAGGACTATTTTTTCTACTTCATACTCCACTATCAGCTCTTCGATACGTGCCAGCGTCTGCCGAAGCTTGCCGGGGGATTTTCTCCAGATTGTCTCAATCCCCTGCGCTGTAATGAGCAGCGGATCGCTCACCGCTGCGCCTACTGTCTTTGAGCCAAAATCCAGCCCCATAATACGCATATTCCAGATTCCTCCGCTCCTGCGGCAGTCCGGGCATCATAATCTATACCTGCGAACGGTATGATCTGCCGTATTTTACTTGTATATACCCGCAGACACCTATGAATTCGAACTGCCTTTTCGTCCACGGATATAATCAGCCCATCCTGCTGCATACTTTGTCAATTCAAGAAATTTTCCTTAATGTATTCTTTAAGGATTTCTTCTACCAGTTCATCACGTTCTACTTTCATGACCAGGCTCCTGGCATTATTGTGGCTCGTAATATAAGTCGGGTCACCAGACATAATATATCCAACGATTTGATTTAAAGGGTTGTATCCCTTCTCACTCAAAGAGCGGTATACATGCTCAATGACATCCTTTACTTGTATTTCCGGTTCCTTTTCCACTCTAAAAAATTGTGTACTGCTTTTATCCTGCATATTTCCCGACCTCATTCCTGCTTCTTTCGTCATTGCCGCTGAACCTATGGCTATCATCGTCCAGATACTCCGGCAGCTGCGTGCGTATTCCTGCACAAAACTGTAATCTTCTATCTGCTTCATTCATAACATTACTATTTCTATTTTAATATAGTCAGAGTTAAATTTCAACCATAAGATAAATGTCATGTGTCAGACATCCGATAATTTTTCCCCTTACAAAGGCATTTGACCTATCTGACTGGCACTCCACGGCTATTTTTACGTATTCCTTCGTATATCCGGTATAATATAATTTTTCTTCATATACCAATGGTTCTTCTAAAAGCGCCTCTCCTGTCCGCCCTGTCATCTCATCCCGGTACTTTATAGACATGCGCTCCCCCAGCGCAATCAGTCTGGCGCTGCGGGCTGCTTTGACCGGCTCCAGCACCTGTGCTTCCATCCGGGCCGCTTTTGTACCTTCTCTCTTAGAATATTTAAAAATATGCATCTCGTAAAAATGCATCTGCTCCAAAAACTGCTCAGTTTGAGCAAATTCTTCCTCTGTCTCTCCTGGAAAGCCTACAATTACATCTGTTGTTATCGCAGGGTGTAAAAAAAATCTGCGCAGAATCTCACACCGGCCCGCATATTCTGCCGTATCATACCTGCGGTTCATGCGCCGAAGTACAGTATCACAGCCGCTTTGAAGGGACAGATGAAAATGCGGGCAGATTTTTTCCATTCCTGCCAGCGCCGATGCAAATTCTTCTGTAATAATCCCCGGCTCCAGTGAACCGAGACGAATCCGGCGGATTCCCTCAATGCGATGCACATTCTCTATCAGCTGGAGCAGCCCTGTGCTGTCGCCTTCAAAATCAATCCCATACGAACTCAAATGAATGCCTGTCAGCACGACTTCTTTGTATCCTGCTTCTGCCAGGCTGCGGATTTCTGACAATACATCCTCCGGCTGCCTGCTGCGCACCCGGCCTCTTGCATATGGAATGATGCAGTAGCTGCAGAACTGGCTGCATCCGTCCTGGATTTTGATAAAAGCCCTCGTATGCTCAGCAGTCTTTGTCAGAGACAGCTGCTCGTACTCTTTTTTTCCATGATTCAAATCTTCATAGTCTATTACCGGCTTTTGGCTCTTTTGTTTATTTTCCAAATCTGACTCTGCTTCCCGGCTGCTTGGACTCTCCTCCGGCTCCGCCGGCAGTCTTATGTTTCTTTGATATTCTTCCAGTACAGATATTAGATTTTTCTTTTTATTATTACCCAGAATAATATCGGCCATTCCATCTTTTATCAGATCTTTGGGAGCCGTCTGTACATAGCAGCCTGCGGCAATGACTATGGCATTCGGATTCTGTCTGCGGGCACGGTGCACCATCTGTCTGGATTTACGGTCTGCCATATTCGTCACGGAACATGTATTGATTACATATACATCTGCTTCTTGTACAAATGATACGATTTCATATCCTGCTTCTTCTAAAAGCTGCTGCATTGCTTCTGTCTCATATGCATTTACTTTACAGCCCAGGTTATGGAGTGCTGCTTTTTTCATGGAATTCCTTCTTTCTGCATTTTTTGGGTGTTAAATTTTGGCTGACCGGACGCAGGAAGATGGGACTGCTCCCCTCATCCGGCGTCCGGCTATCCATTAACATAATGCCATCATAATAAAATTTTAATATTTAACACCCGATATATATATTGACTTTTGAAATTAAAACCGCTACTATAAACATGATGAAGCCAGTTTGTGCATTATCAATTCGTTCGAATCCATTCGAATAGTATTCATCAAGGAGGTACATAATGAAAACTGTACAGATTTCTTTAAACTCAATCGACAAAGTAAAATCATTTGTAAACGCGATTACGCAATTTGATTATGATTTTGATCTGATTTCCGGAAGATACGTGATTGATGCAAAGTCGATCATGGGTATTTTCAGTTTAGACCTGTCGAAACCGATTGATCTGGCTATCCATACAGAAACAGACTTGGATGCGATTCTAGAGACGATCAAGCCATATCTTGTTGGCTAATCTGCTATTATAGCAGTAACAGTTCCGGCAGCCCGGAATGTTACGGAAAGCTATCTATTTATTATGGATCGATTACAAAAGTGCCGCTTATGGACGGCACTTTTATCTTGCCTAAAATATCTAATCGCTGCCGGCAGTCATTACCGTCATACATGACATTATTCGACATATACCTGCATGACACTTTTGTATAATCTATTGATTTCCACAGATATTATACTACCAGCCTAATTGTCAGTCACGTATTGCCGTGAAGCCGTGCGACAATCCTCAGCCCATTTGTTCGACTCGTATTGTCTCCGCTGTCTCAATAGCCTCCTGCATCAATTCATCGATTTTTTCTGTCAGATGAGTTTCAGATTTATAGATGGATTTTAAATTCGGCTTTGTAACCGGATGCTTTGCTACAAATATGGTACAGCAGTCTTCGAACGGCAGAATCGAAGTTTCATATGTTCCGATTTTCTGCGAAAGGTCTATAATATCCTGCTTATCAAATCCGATCAGCGGACGGTATACCGGCATCGTACACACTTCATTTGTGACAGCTAAAGACTGCATGGTCTGGCTTGCCACCTGACCGATGCTCTCTCCTGTAATCAGCCCCAGATCCTCATCTTCATGGGCAAAATGCTCAGCCAGCTTCATCATATAGCGGCGCATAATGATCGTCAGCTGGTCATGCGGACATTTGTCATATATATACAGCTGGATTTCTGTAAAATTGATGATATGAAGCCGGATCGGCCCCGCATATTTCGCCACAATCCTGGCAAGATCCACTACTTTTTGCTTCGCACGCTCACTGGTGTACGGCGGTGCATGGAAGTAGACGGCATCGATCTTCACTCCCCTCTTGGCGATCATATAGCCTGCCACCGGACTGTCAATCCCGCCGGATAATAAAAGCATTGCACGTCCTGCCGTGCCTACCGGCATACCTCCCGGCCCTGGAATCGTTCTGGAATAAATATTTATTTTATTACGTATCTCGATGTGTATCATCAACTGCGGACTGTGCACATCTACTCTCAGCTGCGGATATGCTTCCAGAAGCTTTTCACCTATGGCCGCGCTCACTTCCATGGACTCCATAGGATAGTTTTTTCTCGCCCTTCTCGTCACTACTTTAAATGTGAAGCAGAGCTCATTTTCTGGAAATTCACTGCCGACATAATTTACGACAGCTTTTGCCAGCTCTTCAAATCCCTCATCTTCTGTCAGAACGACCGGACAGATTCCCACGATTCCAAATACACAGGAAAGTGCTTCGACCGCTTCATCATAATCGTATTCCCCCCGTGCCTCCACATAGATTCTCCCATTCTCTTTCCGTACGGTAAATTCTCCATCCACCGGCTTTAGGGCATTGCCGATCTGGCTGACCAAAGTATCTTCGAAGATATGGCGATTCTTGCCTTTTACTCCGATTTCACCGTATTTTATTAAAAATGCCTGATACAGCATGGCATATATTCCTTTCTCAAATATTTTGCTTGTTATACTCATGAGCGAAGAAGTAATCCATATAGCTTTTGATATTAACACTCGTGAGCCAGCGTTACTGATATATTTTTCTGTTCGTCAGTATAGATTACCGCCTTGTATACCTGCGCAGCTTCGGCACAAGCTCTGAAAGCCTTTGTATGGCATAATCAATCTCCTCTTCCTGCGTGGTGCTGCTAAAACTGAAACGTACCGCAGATTCTAACAGCTCCGGTTCCACATGCATTGCCGAAAGCGTGCCGGATACTGTATGGTGGTTCGAAGAACATGCCGAGCCTGCGGATACATAAACGCCCCATTCCTCCAGAGCATGAAGCAACACCTCACTGCGGACACCGGATACAGATATATTGACAATATGCGGCGCACTGCATTCCAAAATGCTGTTCACTCGTATGCCCTCCACCTGACTGACTCCATCTAAAAAACGCTCTCTTAAGAAATGCAAATGCTCTATCTTTTCTTCCATATTTTCATATGCCTGTGCCGCAGCTTCGCCGAGTCCTGCAATTCCCGGCACATTATGCGTACCGGAACGCATACCTGACTGCTGGCCGCCGCCAAATAGAATCGGCTTGATCTTCGTTTTATCTTTGATATATAGAAAACCAATTCCTTTCGGCCCATGAATCTTATGACCGCTTGCCGAAAGCATGTCAATGCCCAGCTTTTTTGGGTAAATCCGCATCTTGCCATAAGACTGTACCGCATCTACATGGATCAGCGTTCTGGGATTTCTTTCATGAACGACAGCTGCTGCTTCCTGAATCGGCTGTATGGCACCTGTTTCATTATTAACCTGCATGATTGATACTAAAATAGTCTCGTCATTGACAGCCTTACCCAGCGCCTCCAGAGAGAGTATTCCATCCTTGTCTACCGGAAGGCAGACCACCTCGAATCCACTTTCTTCCAGCTGCGCCATTGCATTTCGTACCGACGGATGCTCGATCTGCGTAGTGACCAGCCTCCTGCCCGTCCTCCTGTTTGCCATAGCCGTTCCAATCAGCGCCAGATTATTCGATTCCGTACCGCCGGAAGTAAAATAGATTTCTTTTTCCGCCACTTTTAAAGTCTTAGCTATTTTGGCTGCGGCATCTTTCACATATCGCTCTGCATCAATACCTTTCGTATGCAGAGAAGACGGATTTCCGTAATCAATATCCATCGTCTGCTGCACAATCTGCAGTACACGCTTCGAACATCTGGTTGTCGCTGAATTATCTAAATATGCTTCCATAAGATGCAATTTCTCCTTACCTTATCCTGCTTTATCCCGTACCTTCTGTCGTGAGCATTAGAGCATGTTTGAAAAATTCGGGTAGTTGTATGATTTGCCCTATAGAGCAAGTTTAAAAAATCATTTCCACAATCTATCCCCCACTTTGCGGATATTTCATCCCAAATTTGATCATCGCAGCCCGCTGCGCATCATAAATTTGAGATAAATTCTCCATATCATGCCCTGTGGGTACAAACTAAGATGTATCCACGCCCTGCTTCGTCTCACCCATAAATCGCAAACATTGTGAAATTGACAGCCTTGTTCCTCCCATAGACTGTGAACACTTATAGCGGAACCTTTTGCATATCACCTTCACAACCCATCTCTAGATGCATCATCAATATCGACATCACAGCTGCTGCTGCCGTATCTGTGCGAAGTATACGTTTTCCCAGCGAAATTATCTGCATATGATCTCTCACAGCACCAATTTCTTCTTCTGCAAATCCTCCTTCAGGCCCTATCATGACACTGACCTTATCTCCGGCGTGAATAGAAGCCAGCGCCTCTGCCGTCGCCTGCATTCCGCGCTCATTTTCATATGGAACAAGCCGTCTGTCACAATTCATGGCATAATCTACAGCTTCTTTAAAGCTTATTACCGGATGAATCTGCGGGATCAGACTTCGTTTTGACTGCTTGGCTGCGCTCTCTGCAATCGCCTGCCAACGTCTTACTTTTGACTGAGCCTTCTTTGCATCTAATTTTACAACGCAATACTTCATGGTGACCGGTATAATCTCGTATACACCCAGCTCTACGGCCTTTTGTATCACATATTCCATGCGGTCTCCCTTGGGAAGCGCCTGAAACAGATAGATTCTGCCAGACAGCTCGGTACTGACAACATCTGCATCCAAAATATCCATCTGCACAAAATCATCTGTCAATTCCAAAACACTGCACTGATAATCATGCCCGCTCCTGCTGCTGATACGGACAATCTCTCCTGGCTTCATGCGCAGGACATTTTTTATATGATTGACATCTGAACCAGTAATCGTGATAAAATCCCTGCCTACCTGTCCATCTTCAACAAAAAACTGGTACATTTTTATTCTGCCTGCCTCTTTCTTTGCTAAACACTGACTTATCCTTCAATTACTTTCTTGCTGTTATATTGACCCACTCACCCTGTCTGTTCGTCTCTATGATCGTAAACCCCGCTGCCTTTAATGCCTCCGCCGTCTCTGATTCCTTAAAATCTATAATTCCTGATGTAATTAATATTCCATCCTTCTTTAAACAGAGCATCAGGTGAGGCGCCATTTCTATAATGACATCCGCCAGAATATTTGCTGTTACAATATCGTAAGCACAGTTTCCTTCCCGCTTTATCACCGTCTGATCCATAATCAGATTGCCGACATAAAACTCTGCCTGTGTCCGGTCTAAACGGTTGACCTCTAGATTTTCATACGCAGAACTGATACAGTTTTCATCAATATCGATTCCCGTTACCCAGGAAGCACCCAGCTTCAATGCCGCAATCGCTAAAATCCCACTGCCGCTGCCCACATCAAGTACTCTACAGCCGCCGTTCTCAGAGCATTGCATACTGTCTGGACTTGATTCTGCCGCCTCTCCATCATGAGCAGCAGCCACGCAGTCTGTACGCCGAATATATTTTTGAAGCTGTCTGATACACAACTGCGTCGTTTCATGCTTTCCGGTACCAAACGAAATTCCCGGATCAATTTCTATCAGTATCCTGTCTCGGTCTTCCTGCTTTAATTCTTCCCATGTCGGCTTGATTAGTATGTTTCCAACCGTAAATGAAGTAAAATACTGCTTCCAATTGTTCATCCAGTCCATATCCTCCGTCTGGCTTTGGATGATCTCGCCGGAGCCAATATCCAGATAAGACCGCAGCTCCTTTAGCTCATCATGCACCCGGCTTAAGATTTCCGTATGATCCTCCCCTGCATCCAGATAAAAGCTGACTCTGCTCATACCGTCATCCGGCGGCAGCTGCAGTGGAAAATCAATAAACATGCCGCTAGCTTCTGCTTCCGTCAGAGGCACATTATTCTCGATCTCAACACCTTCAATGCCAAGCTCGCTCAGCACGGCACTGATGACATCTTCCGCTGATGTCGTAGTTTTAATTGTATATTTGTCCCACTTCATATCTAATTCCTAGCCCTTCTGTCCCATCTTCTCTAACAGCCGCTGATACTCACGGTTAATCTCCTGAATCGCATCTGTATCCCCGCATTTATTATCCGGGTGATAGATCTTTAACAAATCCTTATAACGCTTTTTTAAAGTGCTCTGACTGTTCACTCCTGCAAAAAACATCTCGCCGCGCACAGAAGACGGCTTTTTCCGTATATCCTCTTTCTGGTAGGAATCCACCTGTTCATAAAAATGTCTTTTTTGTTCAAACTGCCTTTTTTCCTCTGCCAGCTTGTACAGCTCTCCTTCCAGAATCTGACGCTTCATTTCCAGCAGATGCTCTTCATGCTTTTTTTTCGTCTGCTCAAATTCCTGCTGACGGTGGAAATGCGCCTTATCTATATTTAGCTGGATACGTTCTTCTTCGATCTGCTTAGACTGCTTACGCAGATTCTGCTTTTTTGTCTCCAGCTTTTCTGTCTCTTGTATCCGCCACTGCTCAAACTCATGCTGTTTTTTAATAATTTTCTCAGTTGCTTTTTCCTGCATGAGCTTCTGCCTTAATTCTGCCTGTTCCGCCAGCTTCTTCTTGCGCTCTTCCCATCTAGCCAGCTGCTTTTCCTTTCCTGCCGGCTGATTTCTGCCCTGTGCAGTCTGCTGATTAACGCCCCGCACTACTGTCTGATTTTTTTGCCCTGTCAATGGACTTTTTCCCTGCTTCAGATAATTAATGCCCCGCGTCACAGGCTGATTTCCAAGTCCTGCCAATGGATTCCGGCCCTGCGCAGCCGCCTGATTTTCAAGTCCTGCCAATGAATTCCGGCCCTGCATGGCTGCCTGATTTTCTTGTCCTGCTGCTTGTTTTTCTACTTGCACAGTCTGCTGATTTACCTCCTGCGCTGCAGCCTGACTTCCCTCTTCATGCTGCGCATTTTCCTCCGAATCAAGACGATTTTCCCCCTGCATGGCTGCATGGCTGCTTGGCTCGTTCTGCCCTATTTGTTCCATCGGCTGCTGTTCTCCTTGTACGAACTGCTGCCAGAACTGGCCGGCCTGCTGGACGCCGTTGACTGCTCCCTGCTGACCGTTTTGTACAGACTGCTCTGTCACCGGCTGCCGTGCAGACTGCTGCCACTCCGGCTTACCCTGCTGTATCTGCTTCTGCTCACTTTGTTCATTAAACTGCGCTTCCTGAACACTCCTGCCAGTAAACTGTGGTTTTTGTACTGTATGCCCAAACTGGGGCTTCTGCATACCCTGCCCTGCATACTGTGGTTTTGTTATCTCCTGCCCGGTAAACTGCTGATTCTGCATATGTCTGGCTCCCGCATTCATAAATTGAACCTGACTGCGCGCTGAACCTGAATTCACCTTTTGAGCTTGTATATACGAAGAACCCGAATGCATCAATCTTGACTTCGACATTCTATTTCTCTCCTGCAATTAAGCTGCTATATCGCCCATATCATTTATCATCGTAAACAATATTCCCTGATAAGGGAACTGTTTCTATTTTCTCTAATATTGAAGCAAAATACAAGCATTTCTAGTTGAAATTTATTTTTTCTACATATTTCACAACTTACAAACCTGTTATAGACAGCTTTTCTGTACGGAATGGCAAAAAAAGAGCTGTATTCCTCTGCGATCTGCCATCTTCGGTAGTAAACAATTTCGTATCAATCGTTCACATTAGAAAGCACATTGGATTTACAGCTCTCATTCTTTCTATTTTTTTAAATTTCAAATATCTTCAAAAACATCCTTCATTTTGTCCATAAATTTTTTACCGCGTCCGCTCTTTTTGCCGCTGGATGAACTGCTCTGGCTGTTCAGCGAATTTCCGCTGACTTCGTCATACCTGCGCAGCGCTTCCTTCGCTTCCGAATTAAGGCTGGTCGGCACCTGCACAACCAAGGTCACATACTGGTCGCCGCGCACATTTTTATTACGCAGGGATGGTACACCTTTGCCTTTCAGCCGGATTCTGGTATCTGTCTGTGTTCCCGGTTTTACATTGTACAATACGTCACCGTCAATCGTACTGATACGGATTTCTCCGCCAAGCGCTGCCTGCGCAAATGAAATCGGAGCCGTAGAATAGATATTCATATCCTGACGCTGGAAGATCGGGTGACTGCTTATAATCACTTCCACAAGCAGGTCTCCCCTAGGCCCTCCATTTAAGCCCGGCTCGCCTTTTTCGCGGATGCGGACACTCTGCCCGCTGTCGATCCCAGCCGGGATGCTGACAGATATTTTTTTCTTATTCGCCACATAGCCATTGCCGTGACACTGCGGACATTTATCTTTGACTACTTTGCCGGTACCGTGACAGTCTGGACAGGTCTGGACATTCTGCACCATACCGAACAATGACTGCTGGGTATACATTACCTTGCCCTTGCCGCCGCATTTTGTACAAGTCTCCGGCGCAGTTCCAGGTCTTGCACCAGTACCGTGGCAGTCTGGACATTCATCCTTTAATACCAGTTCTAATTCTTTTTCGCATCCAAATACCGCTTCTTCAAAAGTAATCCGAACACTTGCACGTACATTCGCGCCTTTCATCGGCCCGTTGCTGGAGCGCCTGCTTCCTCCGCCGAAGAAATCTCCGAAAATATCTCCGAAAATATCTCCGAAATCCATACCTGAGAAATCAAAGCCTCCGCCTCCACCACCGCCTTCAAAAGCTGCATGGCCAAACTGGTCGTACTGCCTGCGCTTTTCTGGATCACTTAAAATCGCATAGGCTTCGGATGCTTCCTTGAACTTCTTTTCTGCTTCCTTATCACCAGGATTCATATCTGGATGGTATTTCTTTGCCAGTACACGGTATGCTTTTTTAATCTCCGACTCACCGGCATTTTTCTCTACCCCTAGAACCTCGTAATAATCTCTTTTCTGCTCTGCCATAACTTTTCCTCTGCCTGCACGTAACAGTTCAGACAAGCTGAACTGTTACGTGCAAAAATCCATTTAAAATTCTACGTTCCACTCCGGTCCGTCTTCAACAAGCGCCACAGGCGCTTAAGACCGCTTCGCGATGGGTTACTAAGTGCCTGCGGCACTTGTTTCGTACCGATCGAAACGAAGTGCAGACACTTGCACTCTTGAATCACTTTCTTATATCATGCCCGCCAGGTACGCCCTGCACAGTAAATGTGCAGGGCTGTCTGAACTGTTACGCTTGCACAACTCTCTTTCACAGTTACGATTATACTTCTTTGAAATCTGCATCTACGACATCATCCTCTGGTGCGCTGCTGCCGCCTGATGCACCGCCAAAGTCAGACGGATTCGGGCCTGCACCGGCGCCCTGTGCTGCCTGTGCGTTTTCATACATCTTTGCAAATACCTTCTGAGCGCTTTCTGTCAGCTTCTCTTTTGCAGCCTTCATCTCATCCACCTGAGAATCTGTCATGTTTTCAGCCTGCGGATTTGCTTCTACCAGTGCTTTTAATGCATTCAAATCTGCTTCTACGGCAGCTTTATCTGCCGGATCGAGGCTTGCACCCACTTCTTCTAATGCTTTTTCTGTCTGGAATACGAATGCGTCTGCATCGTTTCTTGTATCAATCGCTTCTTTGCGCTTCTTATCCTGTGCTTCATACTCAGCAGCTTCTTTTACCGCCCTGTCAATCTCATCATCAGACATATTGGAACCTGCTGTAATTGTAATATGCTGCTCCTTGCCGGTACCCAGGTCTTTTGCAGATACATTTACAATACCATTTGCATCAATATCAAATGTAACCTCGATCTGTGGTACGCCGCGGCGTGCTGGCGGAATTCCATCCAGACGGAACTGTCCCAGTGATTTGTTATCACGTGCAAACTGTCTTTCGCCCTGTACGACATTAATATCCACAGCGGTCTGATTATCTGCCGCAGTAGAGAAGATCTGGCTCTTCTTTGTCGGAATCGTTGTATTACGCTCGATCAGTCTGGTAGCAACACCGCCCATTGTTTCGATCGATAAGGATAATGGGGTTACATCGAGCAGAAGGATTTCTCCTGCACCTGCATCTCCTGCAAGCTTGCCGCCCTGAATCGAAGCGCCGATTGCTACGCATTCGTCTGGATTCAGGCTCTTATTCGGCTCTTTGCCTGTCAGCTGCTTTACTTTATCCTGCACTGCCGGGATACGTGTAGAACCGCCTACAAGCAGTACTTTTGTAATATCGCTGTTTGTAAGTCCTGCATCTTTTAATGCATTCTGTACTGGAATCGCGGTCTTTTCTACTAAATCCCTTGTCAATTCATCAAATTTTGCCCTTGTCAGGTTCATATCAAAATGCTTCGGGCCCTCAGCTGTAGCTGTAATAAACGGAAGGTTGATATTCGTAGTTGTAGCAGAAGACAGCTCCTTCTTTGCCTTTTCTGCTGCTTCTTTTAATCTCTGAAGAGCCATCTTATCTGCTGACAGGTCTACGCCCTCAGCTTTCTTAAACTCAGCGATCATCCAGTCTGTTACTTTCTGATCAAAGTCATCGCCGCCAAGTCTCGTATCACCGTTTGTAGACAATACTTCGATGACACCGTCGCCGATTTCAATAATGGAAACATCAAATGTACCGCCGCCAAGATCGTATACCATGATCTTCTGCTCGCTCTCATTATCCAGACCATAAGCAAGCGCTGCTGCCGTCGGCTCATTGATAATACGCTTTACTTCCAGACCCGCGATCTTTCCTGCGTCTTTCGTCGCCTGTCTCTGAGCATCGTTGAAATAAGCCGGTACTGTAATGACTGCATCTGTGACCTTCTCTCCCAGATAGCTTTCAGCATCTGCTTTTAATTTCTGTAAAATCATCGCGGAAATCTGCTGCGGTGAATATCTCTTGTCATCTATTGTCCTGCCATGGTCTGTACCCATATCTCTCTTAATGGAAATAATCGTCTTTTCTGCATTTGTAACTGCCTGACGCTTTGCCGGCTCTCCTACCAGACGTTCACCTGTCTTTGTAAATGCCACGATAGAAGGTGTCGTTCTCGCGCCTTCCTGATTAGCGATGACAGTCGGCTTGCCGCCCTCCATAACAGCTACGCAGCTATTTGTTGTTCCTAAGTCAATTCCTATGATTTTACTCATGATTCATTCCTCCTGTTTTTTGTCATCAAAACGATGAAACCATTATATGATAATTATTATTAATATGCTGGCAATGTTTTATCCTCTCAGCTGCATTCCTTATCAGCTATAAGACAGGATATCAACTAATTATTCAAACGTGTATGAGCTTATTGGCTGTACATCTCATATATTAAAACAGATATCGCATCAGCTTTTGTACTGATATTTTTTACTTATTTTAGATATCCATCAGCTTTTTTGTACTGAATACTCATTACATGGATCAGATACCCCATCAGCTTACTACCGATACCATACTATGCCTTACAACACTATCGCGGTACATATAACCCTTCTGCATTTCCTGCGCGACTATCCCGGATTCATATTCGTCGCTTTCCGTCTGCATGACTGCATTATGCAGGTTCGGATCAAATTCCTTGCCGACAGCCTCAATCGGCGTGACGCCGGCTTCCTCAAGCATTGTCATCATCTGTTTATATATTTTATTCATGCCGTCTACGAAAGCATCCTCTTTGCTTTCTTCCGGTACGGCTGCCAGACCTCTTTCAAAATTATCTACGACCGGCAGCACCTTTTCTATGATGCTTTTAGCACCGATTTCATACATCTGGCTCTTTTCCTTTTCTGTACGCTTGCGGAAATTATCAAATTCTGCCATCTGACGCTTTACCTGATCGGTCAATTCTTCGATCTTTTCGTCTTTTTTATCTTTTTTCTTATTCTTTTTGAAGAAGCCTTTTATGCCTTCAGCAGCGGCTTCATTTTTATCCTCCGTATCAGCGGCTTGCGCTGAATCGGCTTTAGATGACGATGGCCTGCTGTCATCCTGTTCCGGATCCGTCTCTTGATTCTGGTCATTATTGTGCTCTATATTTTGATTATTATTTTGACTGTTATTTTGTTCTTCCATACCCTCATTCTGGTTCCTGTCTCCATCTTCATCAGTACCGCTGTGAACGCTTTCATTATTTTTCAGATCATCCTGCGGTGCATCGCTGCCTTTCTGACCGACACTGCTGTCTGTACTTTCCGGATCATTTCTATTTTCTGTATCCTGCATAACGTCTGCTTCCTCCTCATTTCTATGATCTTCCATACGTGGTACTCCTTTCTATTTTACCTGCAGCTGCCAGACTGCCTAAGATACTGTTCAGAAATAACTTTTAATATTGCTAGTTTTCTCCGACAGCACTGTTTGATTCCTAAAGCTCACACTTTCTGACGCTTTTAACAGCTCAGCCTTCCCTTCTCCACAGCCAATGCTTCAAATAACACCATAACATTGGTTATGTCTTATCATCCTTATGATATATGACATCCAGCTGCTTTTTTAAGTGCTTTAAGTTATTCAATACTTTTTCGTAATCCATACGCTTTGGCCCTATGACGCCGATCATTCCGGTGATGCCTTCACCAAGCTCATATGTGGCTGTCACAACACTGCAGTCCTTCATCGTTTTAATCGGACTTTCATCCCCTATATATACTTGTATGCCCGTTCCCGGTTCCCGTTCCTCCAGCTTATCGTTTATCATGTCTACAAGCATCTTCTTTTCTTCAAAAGCAGATATAAATTCACTCGCCTTTTCCGAATCGCTAAGTTCGGGGTATTTGAAAATATTTGTCGTGCCGCTTGTATAAATCTGCAGATCGTCATCTTCATTGACTGCCCCTGCCACTGCATCCAGCACGTCTCCTACGATCCGGCTGTGAACGCCCGCCTGTTCCTTCAAAGAAGAGATGGTGCCAAGATTAATCTGTTCCAAAGATAAGCCGTTGAGGCTTGTATTCAGCAGGATATTCAGCTTTAACATCTGCTCGTCGGTCAGCTCTTCATCTACCGGCAGCATTTTATTTTTTACAATATTCCCCTCCAGTACAATAATACATAACATCTGTCCTGCTTCTACTTTAGACAGCTGGATAAATTTGAGCTTATTATGATGATAGGTCGGCCCTGTAATCATGGCTGCATATTCAGTATTATTTGCCAGAAGCTTTGCTACATTTTTCAGTACCTGTTCCATCTTCTCCGTATGCTCGATCACAAAATTCTGCATATCGCTGATCTCCTGATTCTTTTCTGCGATCAGGTTATCCACATAGAACCGATAGCCTTTATCGGAAGGAATCCTCCCCGCCGATGTATGCGGCTGAAGTATATACCCTAATTCCTCCAAATCAGACATCTCATTACGAATGGTTGCGGAACTTAAATGCAGATCTGTGTACTTTGAAATCGTCCTCGAACCGACCGGCTCGCCCGTATCCAAATAATTCTTAATGATCGCTTTTAAAATCTTTGTCTTTCTCTCATCAAGCACTTCCATAAAAGTACATTCACAACCTTTCGCTTTGATTTTTATGACTGCTGCTCTGTCTGATTTTTGTTAGCACTCAATTAGTTAGAGTGCTAATATCGATATGACTAAGATAACACTCTTCATTTTCTTTGTCAACACGTTTTCACAAATTCTTTAAAAAGTATTTATGAACAAATTATAAAATAATTATTAAACAGTAAACACGGCAGCGCTTCCATAAATGATACTGATCTGTGTTAGAAGCCCTTGGTATTGCACAAGGGCATGAAATAGCGAAAATAACGTTACCGTTCAGCTTTCGGCTTCACAGTAACTCTCATTGAAAATTCGCCTTTGGAGAGGAGCCGGATGCCGTTACTTTTTACACCACAGCCGCTTTCTGGCTGAAGTGTGAAAAGTAACCTGAACTGTTACAAATAACATGATAATATTCGCAGATTGTTGACAAAAACCATTGCTATGTATATATTAGGTAAGGCATCTAAAATATAATAATACAGACAGCCCTGCACATTTACTATTCAGGACATAAGAATAAGGAGACTCCAAATGGAATTATATAAAGGAAGGCCGCAGGATACAGCCGGCTGTACAGAAAAAGAAATAAAGGTCTACGACCTATTGGATACTCTGGGCATCCCGTATTTTCGAACCGACCATGAGGAAGCTAATACAATGGAAGCCTGCAATGAGATCGATAAAATTCTTGACGTATTAATCTGCAAAAACCTATTTTTATGCAACCGTCAGAAAACTTCCTTCTACCTGCTGATGATGCCGGGCGATAAAGCCTTCAAAACAAAGGAATTATCAGCACAGATCCAAAGTGCCAGATTATCTTTTGCCGACGCAGCATCTATGGATGAATTTTTAAATATTAAGCCAGGCGCAGTCAGCATTATGGGGCTTATGAATGACCACGACAACCATGTACAGCTTCTGGTCGATGAAGATGTACGAAAAAGCGAAGACCTCGGCTGCCATCCATGCGTAAGCACCTCCAGCCTGAAGCTTAAGACCAACGATGTATTTGAAAAATTTCTTCCCGCAGTACATCATAAGCCGATCTTTGTGCATCTGACCGGACGGTAGAGATCAGCAGTTAATGTCATTAACTTAAGCTTTACTAAAGCGTGTTTGAAAAATGCTTTCTGTTAGATGCGCTTCACACTTTGTGGATAATTTATCCAAATTTATGAGTCGCAGCGGGCAGCACCTCTTAAATTTGGGTAATGATTTTTCAAACACGCTCCAGCAAAGCCGAAGTTAATGATATTGAATCAGCAGTTTCCCACAAACACGTTTTCCAGATATTTTCCCGCTATATTTGCCAGATGATACACATCCTGCACATTTGTCGCAGCTATGTCCGTCATATGATAACGCGGGAAAAAGCGAGTGACGTGAAGCGGGGTATCCTTTCCGCAGTTTTCTGCAATCCACTGAGCCTGAGCCCCCATCTGTGTCTGGCTGTCGTTTTCCCCTGGTACAATCAAAGTAGTCAGCTCTACATGACAGCCTGCCGATGACGAACGGACGATAAATTCTTTTACCGTTTCCAAATCTCCGCCCAGCTTTTTATAATAATCATTTTGAAATCCTTTTAAATCTATGTTCATTGCATCGATATATGGCAGGATCTCATCCAACACTTGTAAAGAAGCCGTTCCGTTGGTAACCAGTACATTTTTCATTCCGGCTTCTTTTATGAATCTGGCAGCATCACGTACATATTCCCACCCTACCAGCGGTTCATTATAAGTAAATGCCACTCCGATATTTCCCCTGTCCTCATATTCCTGTGCCTTGCCGGCCAGCTCTCTGGGCGATATAAAAGTCACATCTAAAACTGACTGTGAAGAATCTGCTTCCCTTGGATGCCACATAGAGATCTCATGATTTTGGCAGAAAGGGCATCTTAGATTGCATCCATAGCTCCCGACTGATAAAATCATGCTTCCCGGATAAAACATCTTCAAAGGCTTTTTCTCAATCGGATCCAGTGCCATCGCCGTCAACCTGCCATAGTTTTCACAAATGATACTTCCATTCTCATTTTTTCTGGCACCGCAGATTCCCCGCTGTCCAGAATCCAGATTACAATGATGGATACATGTCTGACAGACTATTCCCATTTTTTATCCTTTCTATTAAGTACTCAATGAAACTGTACCTGCAATTTAATAATGCCTCACGACTTCAAACCTTTGAAGGTCTGCTTCTTCCATGATGCCGATTCCTGCCTTCTGCTTTGCTATCGCGATCTGCTCCGCAATCGTATCCACGCCTTCCAGATTCGGCAGCAGCAGCCCGCGCTTATATCCTTTCGTGACGACCACGCCGTACCGTTTCACGTCCAGCTGCTGCGGCGAAGAAATAGATTCCATATCTCCCAGTACATCTACACTGATCGATAGTCTGTCCAGTTCGTTTTCTGTAATCGGTGAAAACCTCGGATCCTGAGACGAAGCGCTGATTGCGTTGTGAATAATTTCCTCTGCGATCGATGTCTGCACCGCCTGAATCGTACCGATACATCCCCGCAGCCGTCCCTCTTCTTTTATCGATACAAATACACCCGCCCGGCTGCCGTACATTTCTTCGGGCAGGCCCGAAGGCACTTCGATTGCCCGTCCTGTACGGACATGCTCTTCGATGGTTCTGCGTGCAAGCTGCACATAAGCATCTTCCTGATTTTTCTGATTCTCCTGATTCATTTTGCAGCTCCTTTCTTATACATTTCCATTCTTGATATCGTAAGAACAGATCCCATAACCTACACCAAACGGCCCTTCATAGGAAAGCCTGTGCGCGCAGACCTCCTCCCCTTCCAGCGCTCCTGCCATCATTGTAAACGAACGATGCCCGCACTCCCCCGCCTTTTCGAGGAACGCATCAGGAAACTTCAAAAGCTCCCCAAAATCCGCTTTTCCCATAACATCCATAATTCGCCTGTCATATTCCGGCCCTTCCTTCTGAAATCCATAAGGACCGTCAGCCTTCAGCCTGTGTGATAAGTCCCCGCTGGCAACCAGTACGGTTCTTCGCCCCAATGCCTCCACAGCCTCTTTCAGGCATCTCCCCAGTTCATAATGAACGCTGAGCGAAAGCCCTGATAACCCTATCCTCACCAACTGATAATCCTTCCAGTATTGATTGATAAAATATAACGGAACCATTGTCCCGTGGTCAAGCTGCTTCGTACGCTCCCCATATGTGCCTGCATTTATCCCCTGCTGCTTCGCCCTCGTGCACAGCTCCTGCACATAGTCGGTATCATACGATACATCCATCTTCACATTCGCTGCCCGAAACTGCGAAAAATCTCCGGCTGCTCTATTTCCCGGCGATATGTGAATATAATCTGCGTACATAATCTGATGCGGAGAAATCATTAAGATCAGCTCCGGCTTAAGACTGCCGATTTGTTTCGCGACATCATGATATGCATTGATTGTATGCTGTATCTTTTTTTCCTCTCCCCTGCCGATCGCAGGAACGATCAGCGGAGGATGCGGCACCATATATGCTGCTAAAATTCCCATGCCTGCTGCCTCCTGTCTCTTAGGAACTGTGCAGAAATAACTTATGCAGGCTGCACAGAATTTTTCTTCGAGAGTGCCAGTCAAAAATCAGGCTCATAGCGGGCTATGTAACTGATTTTTGACTGGTACTGTCGGAGAAAAGACAAGCAAATTGCATAAGTTATTTTTGCACAGTTCCTCAGCTCATAATACTGCATCCATCTAAATGAATGTGCGCTTTCTTTATGAAAGCTTTTGCTGTACTGTAACGAGTATACCACAAGCCACTTTTTTTTGCTACCGAAGAATGACAATATATTCAGCACGAATAGTTTTATCATACCAGTGTGTTTGAAAAATCATCCCCATATATATGCATTCCCCTCGTTGAGGATTATTCATCCCCCTAACGTAACATCCTGTTTTTGATACCACTGCAGCGCATCTACGAACTGACTTTCCAAAAAATCCGGCCACAATTCTTTTACCACATAAAAATCAGAATAAACCGTCTGAATCGGCAGAAAACCGGATAGCCGACACATCCCGCCCCATCGGATAACCATATCAATTCTTGGAATCTCACTGGATACCCAGCCGTTTTTCATATCCCATTCCCAGCCGTAGTTTACTAAAAAATTTACTCTTAATGCACCGTCATCCTGCCGGCATGTGCGCTCTGTATACGGAAGCAGCTCAACAGGAAAACAGGCAGAACGCGTATTTCCAACCACATACAGCTGCACGTTTTCCTTTTCAATCATTTTAACAGCTTCAATACATGCTCTGGAAAATGCCGCTACCTGCTCTTTGGGCCTTTTACAGTTATCCACCGTGAACCCATAAAAGGTCAGTTCCTGCACGCCATAGCTGCGTGCTGCCTGAAGGAGCCGCATTCCCGGCTCCAGCCCATACGCATAGCCGTCTTCTTTTTTTAATCCTTTTCCTTTCGCCCAGCGTCTGTTGCCATCTGGAATAATACCGATATGCTTTGGAATACGTTTCATGTCATCCTCCTAATTTTTCATTCATTTCCAGCGTAATCCGAACAGAAATTAAGCTTGTAAACCTCTAATTTCTTTCAGATAGCGGTCCGCCAAAAATATCACTCTATCTAATTTAGAAACCCTTCAGACAGGGTGTTACATTATGGATACCCGGACGCCGGGTGAGGGGAGCTGTCCCGTCTTCCTGTGACTTTTACAGAATGTTAAGAAACTCTAGGCATTCTGCATTCGCACTGTGGCACCGTACGGTCGCGGTGCCTAGTTCGCCCCGGCCAAAAGCCGGAAGCTAAAGGCACCTCTTCGGCTTCGCCGCCTGTTTTATGAGCAGAATGCCAAGAATTTCTAAACATTCCTCCAACGTCACAGGAAGACGGGACAGCTCCCCTCACCCGGCTGTTTTTCGTAAGCCTTACAATGAAACAGCAGCACATTGATAAAACTATAGGCTTTGAAATGCAGATCATCATCTCTAGTAAAGATCATCGTCAATTAAATATATAGAAGCACAAGTTCTCACGTAATGCTTTCGAAAAACAGCTGGGAGAGGGAATCCGCCCGGTCTGTCAGCGGCTTTGGAAGAATGCTAGAAGCCCTTAGTATTCTGCCCAATAAACAGGCGGCGCAGCCGGAGCGGCACCTTTAGCTTCCGGCCTTTGGCCGGGGCGGACTAGGTGCCGCGACCGTACGGTGCCACAGTGTAAATGCAGAATG
>CANDMV010000044.1 GCA_947385875.1 uncultured Eubacterium sp.
ATGAGAAAGTGTCTTGTGCGTTATTTTATTTTTCAAAAAGTTGTAAAGTGGTGTACCTTAATTATCAATCATTTATGGTCAATTCATAAATATTTGCGGAATTACAAGAAAGCTGATATAATTAAGCAGACAAAATGAAAAATGTACGGAAGAAACACTATGACCGCAAATATAGCCGTGTAATCAGATCCACGACACTTTGACAGGGGGGATTTCTATGGCGAGAACAGTGAATATCGGAGTCCAGGATTTCAGCGAAATCATAGAAAATAATGACTTTTATATCGACAAAACCAGCTTTATAAAAGAATGGTGGGAAAACAGGGATACGGTTACTTTGATTACTCGCCCAAGAAGGTTTGGAAAAACTCTTACAATGAGCATGACAGAATATTTCTTTTCTTTGAAACATTCAGGAAGGAGTGATCTGTTCGAAGGACTGAAGATCTGGAAGGAAGATAAATATCGAAGGCTTCAGGGGACATTTCCAGTGATTTTCCTCAGTTTTGCAAATGTGAAATCGGATCATTATGAGAAAATATACTATGAAATATGTGAATTAATTGCCCGTGAATACCGCAGAAATGCGTTCCTCTTAAAAAGTGAGCAGTTTCTGCCGTCAGACAAAGAAAGATTTAATAAGATTTTGAGCGGCAGAGGCAGCAGCGGAGACATCTGCTTCTCCATCAATCTGCTGTCTGAGTATTTGTATGAATACTATGGTAAAAAAGTCATCATTTTATTAGACGAGTATGATACGCCGATGCAGGAAGCATACGTAAACGGATTCTGGGACGAGATGGCCGGCTTTATAAGAGAGCTTTTTAATGCCACCTTTAAAACCAATCCGTACCTAGAACGCGGCCTTATGACGGGAATTACAAGGGTCAGTAAGGAGTCTATTTTTTCGGATTTGAATAATTTAAAGGTTGTTACCACAACATCATATCGGTATGCAGAAGCGTTCGGGTTTACAGAGGAAGAAGTGTTTCGCGCGCTGGAAGAATACGGCTTTCAGGAAGAAAAGCATAGGGTGAAGGCGTGGTATGACGGCTTCAAATTCGGAGACTGTGACAATATCTATAATCCCTGGTCTATTATTAATTATCTTGATGAAAGAAAATTTGCGCCGTACTGGGCGAATACCAGCTCGAACTCATTAATAGGAAAGCTGATCCAGCAGGGCAGCCCCGATATAAAGAAGGCGGTGGAGGACCTGATCCGCGGAGATTCGTTCACAGCGTACATTGATGAAGAGATCGTATTCAGTGAACTGGGCAGGAGCCCGGATGCTGTCTGGAGCCTGCTTCTGGCAGGCGGGTATCTGAAAATTGCAGGCATGCACGCCGCAGACTGCGACCCGGACGGGATGATGAGCAGGTATGAGCTCGTGCTGACCAACCGGGAGATCAGGTATGTATTCAGCAGGATGATACGTGGCTGGTTTGCCGGATGCAGCGGGTATTACAATGACTTTGAAAAAGCGCTGCTGGCCGGCAGCGTCAGGGAAATGAATATATATATGAATAAGATCTCCTTCTACACCTTCAGCAGCTTTGATGCCGGAAAAAGGCCCTCGGAAGCGGCAGAGCCGGAGCGCTTTTACCACGGCTTTGTGCTGGGGCTGCTGGTAGACCTGCAGAAAAGGTATGAGATAACGTCCAACAGGGAGAGCGGCTACGGCAGGTATGACGTAATGCTCTGCCCGCTGGACCGGGACAGCGACGGAATTATTTTAGAATTTAAGGTGACAGATCCCGGCAGCGGGGAGGGCAGCCTGGCCGATACGGCAGATGCGGCAGTAAGGCAGATCATAGACAAAGGGTATGCAGCGGCGCTGGAATCAAGGGGAGCGGACCGCGGCAGCATAAGGATTTATGGATTTGCCTTCAGCGGAAAGGAAGTGCTGATAGACGGAGGGCTCCTGAGCAGATATGAGCCTTCAGAATCAGATTAATGAAAATGGGGAGGCACGCCATGGCAAGGAAAACAGCAATAGGCATTCAGGACTTTAGCAAAATTATTGAAAATAACTGCTTTTATGTGGATAAGACGGATTTTATAAAAGAGTGGTGGGAGAATATGGACGATGTGACCCTGATCACCCGTCCGAGAAGGTTTGGGAAAACCCTTGCAATGAGTATGACAGAGCATTTTTTCTCTGTTAATCATACAGGAAAAGGGGATTTATTTGAAGGCTTAAAGATCTGGAAGGAGGCCGGGTACAGAGAGCTGCAGGGCACATATCCGGTTATTTTCTTAAGCTTTGCAGGAATAAAGGAAGCAGCATACGGCTCAGCGTGCAGGGAGCTGCGCAGATTAATTGTCCGGGAATACCGGAAGCATGCGTTTTTAGCAGAGTCGGCATCCTTACTGCAGGCTGAAAGGGAAGAATATCTTAATATTATGGCCGGCGGGCTTCGGATAGAGGATCTGGGATCTTCCATAAACCTGCTCTCTGAATATCTCTATAGATACTATGACAGAAAGGTGATTATCCTGCTGGACGAATATGATACGCCGATGCAGGAAGCATACGTAAACGGATTCTGGGACGAGATGGTCAGCTTTATGAGAGGGTTTTTTAATGCAACCTTCAAAACCAATCCGTACCTGGAACGCGGCCTTATGACTGGAATTACAAGAGTCAGCAAGGAGTCTATTTTTTCGGATCTGAATAATCTGGAAGTTGTGACAACGACATCCGTCAAATATCAGGAGGCATTTGGATTTACGGAAAAAGAGGTTTTTCTGGCATTGGATGAATTCGGCCTGCAGGAAGAAGGGCAGAAAGTGAAGGAATGGTACGACGGCTTTCGTTTTGGAGACTGCGGCAGCATTTACAATCCGTGGTCTGTCATACAGTTTCTTGATAAAAAGAAATATGCTCCGTACTGGGCGAATACCAGCTCGAACTCATTAATAGGAAAGCTGATCCGGCAGGGCAGCCCCGATATAAAGAAGGCGGTGGAGGACCTGATCCGCGGAGATTCGTTCACAGCGTACATTGATGAAGAGATCGTATTCAGTGAACTGGGCAGGAGCCCGGATGCTGTCTGGAGCCTGCTTCTGGCAGGCGGGTATCTGAAAATTGCAGGCATGCACGCCGCAGACTGCGACCCGGACGGGATGATGAGCAGGTATGAGCTCGTGCTGACCAACCGGGAGATCAGGTATGTATTCAGCAGGATGATACGTGGCTGGTTTGCCGGATGCAGCGGGTATTACAATGACTTTGAAAAAGCGCTGCTGGCCGGCAGCGTCAGGGAAATGAATATATATATGAATAAGATCTCCTTCTACACCTTCAGCAGCTTTGATGCCGGAAAAAGGCCCTCGGAAGCGGCAGAGCCGGAGCGCTTTTACCACGGCTTTGTGCTGGGGCTGCTGGTAGACCTGCAGAAAAGGTATGAGATAACGTCCAACAGGGAGAGCGGCTACGGCAGGTATGACGTAATGCTCTGCCCGCTGGACCGGGACAGCGACGGAATTATTTTAGAATTTAAGGTGACAGATCCCGGCAGCGGGGAGGGCAGCCTGGCCGATACGGCAGATGCGGCAGTAAGGCAGATCATAGACAAAGGGTATGCAGCGGCGCTGGAATCAAGGGGAGCGGACCGCGGCAGCATAAGGATTTATGGATTTGCCTTCAGCGGAAAGGAAGTGCTGATAGACGGAGGATATTTGAGCAGATATGAGTCTTGCAGTTACTTTTCACGGGTTGTGAACGCGCATTAGCTGTGCGTTCACAAATGTAACACCTTATCTGAACTGTTGTTACTTTTCATGGGTCAGGAACGCGCATAAACTGCGCGTTCCGTGAGAACATGATTCAGGAGTGAGGGGCGATTTTGCGAAGCAAATTTTCAATATCGCCCCGAATCGTTACTATGAGCGGCCTTCAGGCCGTGAATAGTAACGAACTGTTAACAAAAAAAAAAAATTTGAAAAATGGCATGGACTTTATAAAAATATTGTGCTATAATCTATTCAAATATCATATCTGAGGCAGGCAAGAACCATTTACTTACTTATACAAAAGATAAACTGCCTTAGATATGATATTTTTCAGTGTCAGTCAGCCCGGACTGCTGCGGAGGGCAGCAGTGGAATATGAAAGGAGTTACATATGAGATTAGGCGAATTCCAAATCCTTCAGGTTGTCAAACAAGTTGATTTTGGCGTATATCTGGCGGAGGATCCAGATGACGATGAACGAGTGCTTCTTCCGCAGAAGCAGGTTCCACCAGATACTCAGGTCGGTGACGAGGTGGAGGTGTTTTTATATAAAGATTCCAAAGACCGTCCGATTGCTACTACAAACATACCAAAGATTGCGATGGGAGTCTGTGCAGTTTTAAAGGTATTGGCGATCGGGAGAATCGGTGCGTTTCTGGACTGGGGCCTGGAAAAGGATTTGTTTCTTCCATTTAAAGAGATGACATATGAAGTACATGTGGGTGATGAAGTATTTGTAAGGATGTACATTGACAAGAGCAGCAGGCTTTGCGCTAGTATGAGAAATATATACGACATGCTTTTACTGGATTCGCCATATGAGAAAAATGATACGGTAAAAGGAAGGATTTATGAATTCAGCAATAATTTTGGCACATTTGTTGCAGTAGATGACAAATATTCGGCATTGATTCCTCCTTATGAAGACTGTTCCATGTTTCAGATTGGAGATGTGATCGAAGCAAAAGTAGCAAATGTCAAGCCGGACGGCAAGCTGGACCTGACACGTCGCGAAAAGGCATATATCCAGATGGATACAGATGCGCAGACGATCATGCAGGTGCTTGAGGCGCGGGGCGGTTCTCTGCCTTTCAATGATAAAGCATCTCCAGAAATCATCCGGCGTGAGATGAAGATGAGTAAGAGCGCGTTTAAGCGTGCAGTAGGGCGTTTATATAAAGAACGAAAAATAGAGATTTTAGAGAACGGCATACGAAGTGTATAATATGATATGAGTTTTAATATATACTCACGATCAGCTCTATGTAAAGCGTGTATTGTTTTACATAGAGCTGATTGTTTTATGCAGATACATCGATATTGCTGCCGATATTTGGATTTACGGACAGTTCCATAGCCTTAACCATGTCCATGCCGAGTGTCTGTGTCATTTCCAGCTGTTTGCTCAGCATCGCGACAGAGATGTCGCTTGGAACTGACGTGGATAAGCTCGGCATGTCTGCTAGAACGATATTCGTTAATGAGTTGATTTCCATATAGATCTTCCCCCCCTTTCTGAGAAAAATTTCTCAAAATCTGCAGACTTTAATACTATTGGACTATTATCCAAATGCAATTATTCTGCCTGATCTCTAAAGCATTATAGCATATTATTGCGGGAAATACTATTATAATCTTTTGTCAAGCTGTATTCTATGGCCCTGACCATGCAGCAGGGTGTATAGTCAGCGTTTTCAGTGTAAGGCTTGCCAAAAACAGCCGGGTGAGGGGAGCCGGACCATCTTCCCTCACCCGGCGTCCGGGCATCCATAATGTAACACTCTATCTAAACAGTTGCATGATTTTCACAGAATCGTCTGTAAGTCCGTTAAATCAATGACATTGGATGTGAAGAATAACAAAATGCAGCATTGACAAACAGCTTTCTTAGAGATAGAATATCGTACGAAGTTAGGAAGATTTAATTAGGAAAGAGGCAGAAAAATGGAATCTTATTTAGTATTTAAGGATCTGGCGATTATTATTATAGCCGCGAAATTATGTGGAATTGCGGCCAGAAAATGTAAAGCACCGCAGGTAGTAGGTGAGATTATAGCGGGGCTGCTGATCGGGCCGAGTATACTGGGCTGGGTAAATCAGTCTGATTTTCTTATGGAATTGGCAGAAATAGGCGTAATTTTACTTATGTTTTCTGCAGGGCTGGAGACAGACTTAAAAGATTTGATGAAGACAGGGCCGATCGCTGCGTTGATTGCCTGTGCAGGTGTCTTTATACCATTAGTATTTGGTGCGCTGCTATATATGGCATTTTACGGAATGTCCCCGTGGGGATCGGATGGATTTTACAAAGCTGTATTTGTCGGTACGATTCTTACGGCCACTTCAGTCAGCATTACTGTAGAGTCATTGAAAGAAATGGGAAAATTAAAGGGCAAAGTCGGAACGACGATTTTAAGTGCGGCGATCATTGACGACGTAATTGGAATCATTGTACTCACGTTCGTAATAGGATTTAAGAATCCTGACTCGCATCCGATGACGGTTCTCACAAATACAGTGCTGTTTTTCTTGTTTGCGATCGTAGTTGGATGGATTAGTTATAAAATATTCAAAATAGTAGATACCAGATATCCGCACACAAGACGAATCCCGATTGCCGGACTGGCATTTTGTCTTGCCATGGCATACATAGCGGAAAAATATTTTGGCATCGCGGATATTACAGGCGCCTATGTGGCAGGAATTATCCTGTGTTCCATCCGGGATTCTGAATATATAGCAGAGAAAATGGATATTAATTCATATATGCTGTTCGGGCCGGTATTTTTTGCCAGCATTGGTCTGAAAACGAGCGTTGACAGTGTGAGCATGGGAATCTTAATCTTTTCAGCTGCATTTGTAGCGACAGGATTGATTTCAAAGATTGTTGGATGTAGCTTCATGGCGCGTTTGTGCGGATTTAACAATAGGGACTCTTTGAAGATCGGTGTAGGAATGATGACAAGAGGTGAGGTGGCATTAATCGTATCGCAGAAGGGGCTGTCTGCGGGGCTGCTGACACCGGTATATTTTACATCGGTGATACTGCTGATTATTGTGTCATCCATACTGACTCCGATTGTGCTAAAGGTGCTCTATGCGAAAGACCCGCAGCAGTTGGCATAAATAGAATCAGAGCAGTCTCATGCAGCCCATAATTTTGGATAAATTTTCCATGCTATGCCCGGCTGAATACAAAGTGCGAACAATTATTATTAGAAATCATATAACCGGATTTGACAAAATCAAGAGGATCATAAAGAAATTGCAGGTAAAATTTGTATAAATATTACATTTCCTGCGATCTCATTTTAGAGAATATGAAGAAATCATTAAGATTTTTTGTAATATTGCATAAAAAGAAACAAAAAATGATTAATATATCTTCATTCTATCGGTTGACACATTCAAAATGCTTTGATATAATAAGTCCCGTAATAAAATCGTAACAAATGAAAGCATAATGAAAGAAAACGAATATAGTGTGAGAGGTATTTTGGGAGAAGATTAGGAGGAATTATGAGGAAAAGACCATTAACAATAGCGACCTGCTGCCTTGCCGGGGCATTACTGACGGCAGTACCGGTAAGTGACGTATACGCCGCTCCATTGGCTGGGATTTCAGAACAGGCAGGCGCAATAATGGAAAGTGAGTTAAATACTTCATCGCCTGTAGCAGGCATATCATTAACAGTTTCATCTTATTTGGAGAAGAGTGCTGTTTCCAGATATACCAGTGCAGAGTCTGCTGACTTGGAAGATACAGAGTCAGAAGAAAAAGATACGAAATCAGATAAAAAATCAAATAAAAAAGCAGATAGCAGTGAAAAAAATCAAGCAAAAACAGTTGATAGAGCAAAAACAAGTAATTCAAAATATGATTCTATGGCAGTAGCTCAGGTCAGCGATTATGTGAATATCCGTAAGGCGCCAAATGAAGATGCCAAGCTGCTGGGGAAATTATACAGCAATTCTGTTGCGACCGTCTTAAAGAAAAAAGGAGACTGGTATAAGGTTCAGTCAGGTACAGTAACGGGCTATGTAAAAGGGGATTACATAGTTGTCGGTGATGAAGACCTGGTAAAATCCGTAGGCACTCAGATTGCAACAGTAAGCACTACGACATTAAAAGTAAGAAGCAAAGCTTCTGCAAAATCAGAAGTACTCACGCTTGTACCGGGTGGCGAAGCACTTAAGGTCGCAAGCATGAAGGATTATAAAGATGGCTGGGTAAAAGTAGCTGTGGATGGAGGAAAAGGGTATGTATCTTCTGACTACATAGAGCTTAATCGTGAGTATACTTATGCGGAATCCAGAGAAGAAGAGGAAGCAAGACTGGCAATCGAGCAGGCTAGAATAGCAGCTGCAGAAGAAGAGGCACGCAGGGCCAGAGAAGCTGAGGCAGCAGCGAATGCCGGAACAGACAGCACAGGAACAGGCAGCAGTACGGGGACAAGCACGGGAAGCAGCAGTGCGGGGACAAGTACAGGAAGCAGCGGAACGAGCAGCAGTTCATCGACAGGCAGCTCTAGTACAGATTCAAGCAGTTCAGGCACAGATAGTTCTAGTGCAAGTACGACATCTGGATCTGGACAGGCAGTTGTAAACTACGCCAGCCAGTTCTTAGGCAATTCTTATGTATACGGCGGCTCAAGCCTGACGAATGGTACAGACTGTTCTGGATTTGTAATGAGTGTATATGCGCATTTTGGTGTATCGCTGCCGCATTCATCCAGTGCACTGCGCAGCGTTGGTTATGGGGTAAGCTATGACAGTATGCAGCCGGGTGATATTATCTGTTATAATGGGCATGTAGGAATATACGTAGGAGGTAATACGATTATTCACGCAAGCAATCCGGCGACAGGAATCAAATATACATCTCCAGCCAATTATCGTACAGTCGTTGCTGTACGCAGGATTTTTTAATAAAAGATAGATTTTAAACCGGCATCTTTGAGAGATGTCGGTTTTTTGTAGTATCGCAATGTCATTAACTAAAGCCTTACATAACCAGACATAGAATCGTCAGTAAGGTCGCTGAGTTATTGATCATAGTATGGAGGGACTGAAAAGTATATGTAAAAATGTTGTAATTATTTCATAAATATTACGAAAAAGAATCAGCAAAAAAATGGGGATGTACAAAATACCCAAAAGTTAAAATGAAACAAAAAAATATGATATGTATTACATGTGCAAAACCAAAAGTTATCCACATAAAAAAATGAAGAAAATGTGAAAAAATGGAGTTATACACGGAGTTATACACATTATCCACAAAATTTGATGTGGAAAAGTGTGTGGACAGCCTTGTAAACCCGGAACATTTGTTTTGTTCATAAGTAATAAAGTTGATAACTTTTCAAAATAGATTGAAAAATCTATTGACATTATAATCGTGAAACAAGTAATCGATATCGCTGAAGGAGTTGAAATTGTTACACAATTTTGTAACATTTCAGAACACGCCAGAACGTGCCGAAGCAAAGTGTATAAAATTTGTAAAAATTTGGAAGGGAAAGGTTCTAAAGATTTTAATGGACGGGCGAAGCTCAGTTCACACCAAATGATCTAAAGTTTTATCGATGGCTGGCGTGGGTGTGAACTGTAACCCATTGCTACAGAATGGGAATAAAATCATGCAAAATGGTGTTTATTATAGATGGTTATCTGATATAATATAATTATGTATAGGAGGAAATGGCGGGGATTTATGTAAGGTATCGCAGTTATAAAAGAAGATTACCGTTAAGAATGGAGCAGTTTGATAATAATGAATATGCAGATAGATAAGAAAAGAAAGTATTATGATTTTATTCGGTCGTACCTGCTGATTATAACAGGCACAGGGCTGATGGCATTTGCGATTAAGAGTACGTTTGACCCCAGTGGACTGGTCACCGGCGGATTTACCGGTATCGGGATTATGCTCCGAAGGCTTACAAGCGGCCTTGTGAAAGGCGGGATACCAATCTGGCTTACCAATATTGTATTAAATCTGCCGCTGTTTCTTGCTGCCCTGCGGTTAAAAGGCGGACGATTTATCGGCAGGACATTTTTGGCGTCAATGCTGCTGTCGTTCTGGCTGGGAATTATTCCGGACATTGACATGGCGGGCGGTGATTACCTGCTGGCATCAGTCTATGGAGGCGTCCTGACCGGAGCGGGAATCGGACTGATTTTAACCGCACAGGTGGCGACGGGCGGTACGGATTTGATCGCAACACTGCTTCATATGAAATTTCGGTCTTATTCAATCGCACAGCTGCTGCAGGTGATTGACGGAGCTATAATAATAGCCGGCATTTATGTATGCGGGATCAGGGCTTCTTTGTATGCAGTATTTGCGGTATACATCACTACACGCGTTTCAGACCTGATCACAGAGGGAGGAAAGTTCGCAAAGGCCGTCTATATTATATCTGACCATTATAAGCAGATTGCGGATGCTGTGATGAATGAGATGGACAGAGGGACGACGAGGCTTCCAGCGGTCGGCATGTATCGTAATGAGGAGCGGAACATGCTTTTTTGTGTTGTGTCCAAAAAAGAACTGGTAACGCTGAAAGAATACATTAAAAATATAGATGCGCACGCATTTGTCATTGTGACAGACGCGCGGGAAGTATTTGGTGAAGGATTTATGTAACAGCTCCTTCTGAATGAGTTATAGATTTATGTGATTAGCACAAAAAAATGCGAGTTTGCACTTTATTTTTCTTGCGTTTTGTATTATGATAATAAAAAATGTTTTTTTACACAAAAACAAAGTGTATTTTTTGTGAATCTTGTATAACGGTACGTGAGAGAAGGAGAAGAAAATATGATATCAAACCAAATACTTCAGAATACAATAGACGGGTTAAAGGGAATCACCCGTACTGATTTATGTGTGATTGATACCGAGGGCAAAGTTTTAGCATCAACGTTTCCGGATGGGGAGAAGTATATGGAGTCTGCACTGCTGTTTGTAGAATCTCCGGCTGACAGTCAGGTTATGCAGGGATGCCAGTTTTTTAAGGTGTTTGACGAGCATCAGTTAGAATATGTACTGCTTGCTAAGGGTGAAAGCGATGACTCTTATATGATCGGCAAGATAGCCAGCTTTCAGATTCAGAATCTATTGATCGCATATAAAGAACGTTTTGACAAGGATAACTTTATAAAAAATCTGCTGCTGGATAATCTGCTTTTGGTAGATATTTATAATCGTGCCAAAAAGCTGCATATAGAAGCAGATGTCAGGAGAGCCGTTTATATCATTGAAACAAACCGTGAAAAAGACGGCAACGAGCTGGAAAGGGTACGGAGCCTGTTCGGCGGCAAATCTAAGGATTTTGTAACAGCAGTAGATGAAAAAAATATTATCGTCGTGAAGGAGCTGGCTGAAAATGAAGGATACGATGAGCTGGCGAAGACAGCGGAGGTAATCTGGAATGTATTTTCTTCCGATCCGAATTGTCAGGAGCATATTGCATATGGTACAATAGTCGGTGAGATCAAAGAGGTGTCAAGGTCTTATAAAGAAGCGCGCATGGCATTGGATGTAGGCAAGATCTTTTTTGAGGATAAGGATATTATTGCCTATTCACAGCTCGGCATCGGCCGTCTGATCTATCAGCTTCCGATTCCGCTGTGCAAGATGTTTATTAAAGAGATTTTTGACGGCAAGTCGCCGGATGAGTTTGACGAGGAGACGCTGACAACGATTAATAAGTTTTTTGAGAACAGCCTGAATGTGTCAGAGACTTCCAGACAGCTGTATATCCACCGCAACACCCTTGTATACCGTCTGGATAAGCTGCAGAAAAGCACAGGCCTGGATCTGCGCGTTTTTGAAGATGCGATTACGTTTAAGATTGCGCTGATGGTTGTGAAGTATATGAAGTATATGGAGACGCTGGATTATTAAGCTGTTATGATTCAGGTGGAAATGTGAAAATGTAAAAAGTAAAATATAGCTATATTTGCGAGTGGTAAAACAAATGCACTATCTGGCAGAAAATTAGCTATAAGAGAAGGAAACGTAAGATATTTAGGAGGATATATGATTCGGCTGGATGACGTGAGTAAATCATATTCGGAAGGTATTCCTGCACTGGACAGTGTTACCGTTCAGATTAAGGAAGGGGAGTTTGTCTTTGTCGTAGGCGACAGCGGCTCTGGTAAATCAACCTTGATAAAACTGCTGTTAAAGGAGCTGGAGCCTACAAGCGGTAAAATATACATAAATGGAAAGGAGATCAGCCGCATCAAACGTAAGCAGATCCCGAAGTTCCGACGGCAGATCGGTGTTGTATTTCAGGATTTTAGACTATTGAAGGATCTGAATGTATATGATAATGTAGGATTTGCGATGCGTGTGATTGGGGAGCCGAACCGTACGATACGCAAGAGGGTGCCCCAGATGCTGTCTATGGTCGGTCTTGCGGCCAAATACCGCTCAGCGCCCAAACAGCTGTCCGGCGGGGAGCAGCAGCGTGTAGCGATTGCCCGCGCACTGGTCAATAAGCCGAAGATCCTGCTGGCAGATGAACCGACTGGTAATCTGGATAATAACAATGCATGGGAGATCATGAAGCTGCTGGAGGATATTAATGAAAAAGGGACGACTGTAGTGGTTGTAACACATAATCTTGAGATTGTGCGTGAGATGAGAAAACGCGTCATTACAATAGAAAAAGGAATTGTAGTCAGTGATGAACAGGCAGATGATCTGTTTTGGAACTCTGCCGGCGGAGGTTTGTTTCGATGAGGATGAGCGGAATTTTTTATTCTCTCAAACAGGGAATTAAAAACATTTGGAAAAATAAATTGTTTTCTACTGCGTCAATAGCGACGATGACGGCTTGTATCTTTTTGTTCGGCCTGTTTTATGCGATTGTGACCAATTTTCAATCAATGGTTAAAAATGTGGAAGAAGGCGTTGCCATTACGGTTTTTTTTGAAGACGGCATATCGGATGATCAGATTGAGGCTATTGGCCGGGCGATTGACCTGAGAAAGGAAGATGTGCTTCGGTCTCGTTATGTTTCGCCGGAGGAGGCATGGGAAGAATATAAACTGATTTATTTAGATGGTGATGAGGAAGCGGCAGAGGGGTTCGGAGACGATAATCCCTTGAAAAATTCTGCCAGCTATGAGATCTTTTTGAATGATGTATCAAAGCAGGAGGAGCTGGTAAATTATCTGGAGTCACTGTCTGGAGTGAGTGAAGTAAAGCAGTCGGAGACGGTGGCGAATATGCTGACAGATTTTAATCGTCTGGTAGGCTATGTATCGATGGGCATTATTGCTATTCTGTTTGCAGTTGCGATATTTTTAATCAGCAACACCGTATCAGTTGGTATTACGGTGCGGAAAGAAGAGATTGCGATCATGAAGCTGATCGGGGCTTCGGACTTTTTTGTTCAAGCGCCGTTTTATGTAGAAGGAATTATGATCGGCCTGATTGGTTCGATTCTGCCGATGTTTATTTTATATGTCATGTATGGAAGGCTGATCAGGTTTATTTCTGAGAAATTTAGCTTTTTAAATAATCTGATGACATTTCTGACGATCGAAGAGGTGTTCCGCACATTGGTGCCGGTAGCAATCATACTGGGGATAGGAATAGGATTTGTCGGCAGCGCGCTTACGATACGAAAGCATTTAAAAGTGTAAGATGTATGATTGTGATACGAAAGCATTTAAAAGTGTAGGCGTTATCAATACATTGATTTATAGGAATAGGATGCGGTATATGGAAGAAGAAAGGGAGAATAAAAGTAATAACGAAGCGGATTATGTAGTGAAGTCTGAGGATGCGCAGTTAAAATCAGATCACAGGTATGCTGCCGGTGTAGTGACAGGGCTGTTGTCCGCTGTCTGCATTTTTATAATACTGATCGCAGTCGGCATATTCTGGCTCCATGGACGTATCAGCGTGGGAGGGATTTTTGGCGGAGGGGGATCTTCCGCCAATATTGTGAATAACTCTGTACGTGCAAAGATTAATGAGCTGACGGCTGCTATTGATGAATATTATTATGAAGATGTGGATACGAAAGATCTGACGGAAGGACTGTATAAAGGGCTGTTTGAGGGGCTGGACGATCCGTATTCTGTGTATTATACGGAAGAGGAATATCAGGAGATGATGATTTCTACAAGTGCGCAGTATTATGGAATCGGCGCAGTACTCCAGCAGGATCCGAAGACAATGCAGGTACAGATTAAAAAAATATATGATAATACCCCGGCGCAGGAAGCCGGACTGAAGGATGATGATCTTGTAATCAGCGTAGAAGATATCGATGCGCGTTCTATGGAGCTGTCCGAGCTGGTGACGCATATCCGTGGAAAAGAAAACAGCAGGGTGCATCTGGTAATATCCCGTGAGGGAGAGTCAGAATATCTTGAATTCGATGTTCGGCGCGGCAAAGTAGATGTGCCGACCGTAGACGGGCAGATGCTGGAGGATAACATCGGCTATATTATAATTGCAGAGTTTGGAGAAGCTACGGCCGAGAGTTTTATACAGAAAGTAGAGCAGCTGCAGAAGCAGGGGATGGAGAAGCTGGTTGTAGACCTGAGGGATAATCCGGGCGGAATGCTCTCCAGTGTCAGTGAAATACTGGACTACATCCTGCCGGAAGGCCTGATTGTGTATACAGAAGATAAGCATGGCAACAGGCAGGAAGTAACGTCTGATGCGGAGCATTATATGGAGCTGCCGATGGCAGTACTGATAAATGGGCACAGCGCAAGCTGCTCTGAGATTTTTGCCGGAGCAATACGTGATTATGATTATGGTACATTGATCGGTACAACGACGTATGGAAAAGGTGTAGTACAGACGGTGCGGCCGCTGTCAGACCGCAGTGCCATCAAGCTGACGACCGCCAGATATTTTACCCCGAAAGGTGAAAATATCCATGGCACTGGTATTGCGCCGGATATAGAATTAAAATATAAGTATACTGGAAAAAAAGGTGAAGAGTATGATTATGAAAAGGATAATCAGGTGAGAAAAGCGGTCAGTGAGTTAAAACGGATGGGAGAGTAATGAATCCGATTGACATACTCATAGTGGATTCATGCCCCTTCCCTTAATCATGTTCTTATAAGATGTGCAGCTTATGCGTAATTGTGAACATGAATCGTAACGAAAGCATAAATGATTTTGGTTATAAGAAACTTTTGTAACAATTCAGGAAGTTACAAATTTTTTTCTTGTAATATATTATTATTGAATGAATGATTTTATTGTTCAATAATGTATCAAAATATAATAATAGAAAGATGGTGATAAAATGGTTGAATTTGACTCTTATAAGTATACGTTAAATACGTTTGCGAAACCATTACAGGAATTGAGGGATTCACTTTGACCTCGCTAATAAAAGCAAAAAGGTAGAGGAATTAGAGCGTGAGATGGAAGCGCCGGACTTTTGGAATGATACTGAGTCGTCCCAGAAGAAGATGAAAGAATTAAAAAGCCTGAAAGATGACATTCAGGTATATGCTGAGCTCAAAACCAAATACGAGGATATTGAAACGCTTTTGGTTATGGGCGAAGAAGAAGGGGATTTGTCACTGCTGCCTGAGATTGAAGAAGCAGTCAAGTCGTATCAGCAGCAGTTTGAAGCCATAAGGATCAAGACACTGCTTTCGGGAGAATACGATACAGATAACGCGATCGTATCCCTGAATGCCGGGGCAGGTGGTACAGAGTCCTGTGACTGGGCCTCTATGCTGTATCGGATGTACACGAGATGGGCAGCAGATAAAGGGTATGAAGTGGAGGTGCTTGATTACCATGAAGGAGACGAAGCAGGTATTAAGTCAGTGACGTTTCAGGTAAATGGCATCAATGCTTATGGTTATTTGAAGTCGGAAAAAGGTGTTCACCGTCTCGTACGGATTTCTCCGTTTAATGCAGCCGGAAAGCGCCAGACTTCGTTTGTATCCTGTGATGTTATGCCGGATATCGAAGAAGATGTGGATATCGAGGTACGGGATGAAGACATTCGGATCGATACCTATCGTTCCAGCGGTGCTGGAGGCCAGCATATCAATAAGACATCGTCTGCGATCCGTATTACCCACTATCCGACAGGAATTGTTGTGACGTGTCAGAATGAGCGGTCACAGCATATGAACAAGGATAAAGCAATGCAGATGCTGAAAGCAAAGCTGTACCTGTTAAAGCAGGAGGAGCAGGCTCAGAAAGAAGCCGGCATCCGCGGCGAGGTGACAGACATCGGATGGGGCAATCAGATACGATCTTATGTCATGCAGCCATATACGATGGTCAAAGACCACCGTACAAATGCCGAAAGCGGCAATGTAGGAGCTGTGATGGACGGAGAACTGGATATGTTTATTAACGCTTATTTGAAATGGTCATCGCTGTCGGGTTAAATCAGCAGCAGATCAGCCTTAGTGGCGGTCAGCTTCTGATTTACCACATAGACAGCGGGAAAGAAAATAAAGGGAGTATTCATAAAATGATAAAAATAGCAGTAATGGGTTATGGTACGATTGGCTCCGGCGTAGTAAAAGTAATCGGGACAAATCAGGAGAGCATCTGTAGAAAAATCGGTGAGGGCATCGAAGTCAAATACATACTCGATCTGCGTGATTTTGAAGGAGATCCGATTCAAAGCAAAGTCGTGCATGATTATCAGGTCATAGCAGAGGATCCGGAAGTAGCAATAGTTGTCGAAAGCATGGGCGGTGTAGAGCCCGCGCATACTTTTGTCAAAGCCATGCTTCTGGCCGGCAAGAGCGTGACGACTTCGAATAAAGCTCTGGTTGCGGTGCATGGTGCGGAGTTAATTGCTATAGCAAAAGAAAAAAATGTCAACTTTATGTTTGAAGCGAGTGTCGGCGGCGGCATTCCAATTATCCGCGCCCTGAATTCCTGTCTGACAGCAGACCGCATTGAAGAAATAAATGGTATTGTAAACGGCACGACGAACTATATGATGACCCGTATGGCACAGGAAGGCTGTGATTTTGACGAGGCATTAAAAGATGCGCAGGAAAAAGGATTCGCAGAAAAAGATCCTACTGCAGACATAGAAGGACATGATGCAGGCCGTAAGATTGCGATACTGACATCCTTGATCGCAGGTCAGCAGGTAGATTTTGAAGATGTGTATACAGAAGGAATCAGCAAGATTACTGCCACAGACATCTTATACGCAAAAAAAATGGGACGTGCGATCAAGCTTCTGGCAACGAGCAGACAGGTCGGAGATACCTATGCGGTAATGGTAGCTCCATTTTTACTGCCAAAGGATCATCCGCTGTATACAGTGAATGGTGTATTTAATGCAGTGTTTGTGAGGGGAAATATGCTGGGGGATGCGATGTTTTATGGCAGTGGAGCAGGCAGCCTTCCTACAGCAAGTGCGGTAGTGGCGGATGTAGTCGAACTGGCGAAGCATATCGGCAGACATATCGAGATCGAATGGAGACCGGAAAAGCTGGCAATCGCAGATTACAGACAGCAGACAGGACGCTTTTTTGTGCGTACCACAGCAGATCATGCATTGATAGAAAAAATATTTGGGGAAGCAGAGTATATAGATGTGCCGGAAAAGCCGGATGAAACAGGATTTATCACAGCTGAGATGAAAGAGACAGATTATGAGGAAAAGGCAGAGCAGCTTGGAAATATTATACAGATGATACGGTTTCACTGACACTATATAAGAAAACAGCCTGTTGCCTATTTTGTAACAGGTTGTTGCTTCTATAATTCTATGGTGAGCGAAGTTTAGAGAGCAGGCATTTAATTTGTCAGATAATTATCTGCAAAATCACGTTATAGAATCCTTGAAAACAGTGGGGGCATAAATATAGGGTAGAAATGAAGAGAGTCTGAATAGGGCATTGACACCCAGTACCGTATCCGCATCCAGCTTCCTTTATCAGGAGTAATGAAAGGAAGCCCGAATAGGGCATCGTTACTATATAGTGCATTTGGAAACAAGAAGATGGTTCACAAGCTCATGATACAAAGAATGAAGTGGGCCCGAATAGGGCATTGACACCGGCCTCAGTGTACGGAGTTGTTATAGTTAGCTTCGGTATAAATGAACAGAGCCCGAATAGGGCATTGATACGTAACCGTTCGTTCTGTTTCTGTGTAACCATCATTCTACAGAAATGAAGTGAGCCCAGTTGGAACCTCGACACAAAATTGCTCATATTCCTGCTTAAGGACACAAAAAAGACACATGGTATACATATTACTGTTCCATGTGTCTTTGCACTGTTTTATTGATTTTTAATGTTTTATGCCATTTGTATAACGTCGGCTTCAAATTCTCTTTTATCGATACGTAAATGAAAAGGTATATTATAATTTAATATTTGCATAAGTCTCAAAAAATAGTTCTAGCCTTTGATCCAGATTTTTTCCTGTCAGATAAATATCCGGCTCCATACCATAAGATTCTGTAAAATAATCATTATCAAAATACTGCATAGATTCTCCAAACTGCAGATACAGTCCCGAATAAGGCATTGCCATAGAATAGTTTGCCATATTAGTCAGCACGCCGCCTGTATTAGTTCCGATCACGACAGCGTTTTCAATATTTCTGACCGCATCGGTCATTGCTTCTGCAGCAGAACCGGTCCGTCTGGATGTCAGGACAAACATCTGTCTGCTCTTGTTTTTCAGATATTGATGGCCTGGAGTCTGGCAGTAGTAATATTTTCCGCTTTTTTCAAGGCCATATTCTGTAAAAAACGCATCACACTCCTTTAGCTCTTTCGCGCTGTTAATCCAGACCGGCCGGATGCGCAGAGTGCTGTAATTTGGCAGAAGAGCTTTGCCGGTATATTTAAGGAACCACTGGTCAATCAGAGTACCGTCGCCGCCGGTATTATTTCGAAGATCGATAATCAGGCATTCCTGTTTTTTCATATCTGCGGTATCTTTTAGAAACTGTCTGCGTGCTTTTATGCAGTAATCATCTTCCATATATACCTGATTCATCTCCACATAGGCTGCGCCGTCATAATGCTCATAGCTGTATAATCGATCAATAGTATCTTGATAGGAATATTCAGCTGGGTGAAGCTTGATATTTTCAGTGCGTCCGCTTTGATATTTTACCTGACAGCTCCAGGAATCCTTTTTTTGATTGAGCATCGCATAAGGATAGTAGGTCAGGTATCCATTTTCATCGATGGCTCGTTTTAAATATGTATCCGGCTGAGTTCCGTTGATCTCGACCAGTGCGTCTTCCTGTGATTCTTCTGCGAAAAACTGTTCGCCTTTTTTGTAATAATGTACGGATTCATCACTAAAAAGGCGGACAGGGGCGTTAAAAAGTTCTTCTCCGATTGCCAGGTGCGCATCGGTAATAAATCCTAGATGCTTGTGCAGCAGCTTCTGATATTTTTTGGCTGTAATGGGATCTGTACCTATTTCTTTTATTATCATATCCTTTGCTTTTTCAAATGATGCGTCCCCGCCATAATAAGTATACAGCCCATATTGGCTCCGCAGCAGACGGAACAGCCAGTGAACCTCTTTTTTTGCTGCCGCAGCGGACAGATTATTTTTCACATTTTTTTTGTCATAATCCTTCCACATCAGCTCATTATCTTTTTTGGTGACCTTCGGTCTATTATTTTTGAAATCATAGCGGTATTGGCTGGTAGAATCCTGTGGAGCATCCAGTTCCATATTCTTCTCGTTTATTTCCTCCATTACCGCGCGCAGTTCCTCCTGCTCCTTTATGCCTGCATGAGCCGGAGACGGCAGCAGTGCCTGTCCGGTCAGCAGTATGGCGCAGAGTATCATAGATAGATTTTTCTTCAAATGAATAACCTCCGTTTGCGATATTCCGTGCTTGATACAAGTATCATCCTGTTATAAAGTTTTAATATTTTTCGTTGTAAATTATTTGCCGACTTTTCGTTGTAAATTATCTGCCGACAAATAATATTTTTCGTCGTAAATTATTTGCCGACAAATATTTATTTCAGTTAGAATGAAATTCTTCCTCGTCAGCTGAATGTTTATGATTCATTTGGAATGAGATTCTTTCGTCAGCTGAATGTTTATGATTCATTTGGAATGAAATTCCCTATTGGATACTTTTTATTTTATTTGAAATTAAATTCCTTTCATTGTCAGCTGAATACGCTTCTTAGCGAGATCGACACTCAGAACCTTGACATCCACAATATCTCCAACGCTGACTGCTTCCAGCGGATGCTTAATAAATCGATCGCAGATCTGGGAGATATGAACCAGCCCGTCCTGATGAACGCCTATATCTACAAAGACGCCGAAATCAATGACATTACGCACGGTTCCCTTTAACATCATGCCTTCCGTCAAGTCTTTCATCTCCAGTACATCGCTGCGCAGGATTGGTTTTGGCATATCATCACGCGGGTCTCTGGCAGGTTTTTCAAGTTCTTTTACAATGTCCCTGAGTGTAATTTCACCGATTTCTAACTCGTCAGCAAGGTTTTTGTAGTTTGATATTTTTTTCGAGATTCCTTTCAGGCTGCCGGTAGTAATATCCTGAGGTTCGTAGTTCAGCCGTTTCAGCAGCTTTTCAGCAGCTTGATAGCTTTCTGGGTGGACGGCAGTTGTATCGAGTGGATTTTTGCCGTTTATAATGCGGGTAAACCCGGCACATTGCTCATAAGCTTTCGGGCCGAGCTTTGCTACTTTCAGCAGCTGTGTTCGGGATTCAAAACGGCCGTTTTCTTCACGGTAGGCAACGATGTTTTTTGCAACCGCTTTGCTGATGCCGGATATATATTCCAAAAGGGAGGCAGATGCAGTATTTAAGTCTACGCCGACCTTATTTACACAGTCTTCGACAACGCCGGATAAGGCTTCGCTCAGCTTTTTTTGATTCATGTCATGCTGATACTGGCCGACCCCGATCGACTTTGGATCGATCTTTACTAATTCTGCCAGCGGATCCTGAAGACGTCTTGCCATAGATGTCGCGCTTCGCTGTCCGACATCAAAGTTTGGAAATTCTTCTGTGGCCAGCTTGCTGGCGGAATATACAGAAGCGCCGGCTTCATTTACGATGACATACTGCAGGGGGCGATTGATTTCCTTTAATAAATCTACAATTACCATTTCTGATTCTCTGGATGCTGTACCGTTTCCGAGAGATATTAATGTTACATTGTATTTTTCGACAAGTTTTTTGATTACAGCTTTGGATTCTTCTACCTTGTTCTGAGGAGCGGTTGGGTAGATGACGGTTGTATCTAAAACTTTGCCGGTCGCGTCTACAACAGCGATTTTGCATCCGGTACGAAACGCGGGATCCCAGCCCAGTACCACCTGATTAACGATCGGAGGCTGCATTAACAGCTGCTCCAGATTTTTGCCGAATACACGTATCGCTCCGTCTTCTGCTGACTCAGTCAGGCTGTTTCGGATTTCACGTTCGATGGCAGGCGCGATCAGACGCTGATAGCTGTCAGCGATGACTGATTTTAGAACAGGCGCAGTATATGGATTATTTTTGGTGATTACCTGTTTTTCCAAGTAGCGGATAATGTCTTCTTCTGGAGCTTCTACCTTTACAGTCAGTATTTTTTCTGATTCGCCCCGGTTTAATGCCAGTACCCGGTGTCCGGCGATTTTATCTGCTTTTTCAGAAAAATCATAGTACATTTCATAGACGGACTGTGCCAAAGGGTCCTTTGCTGTTGATACAATCAGTCCGCGCTTCGTGGTCAATTCACGGATGCGTATGCGGTAATCTGCTTCGTCAGAGATGGATTCGGCTATAATGTCTGAAGCACCGTTAATGGCATCTTCCACAGTAGATACTTCTTTTTCTGGATTCAGGTAGGCTTCTGCTTCTTTTTCCAGCGGTTTGTCCGTCATCTGAAGCAGTATGATATTTGCCAGCGGCTCAAGGCCTTTTTCCTTTGCAATCGTCGCTCTGGTTCTGCGTTTTGGACGGAATGGGCGGTATAGATCGTCTACGACTACGAGCGTCTGTGCCGCTTCGATCTGGGCCTTTAATTCTTCGGTCAGCTTGCCCTGCTCTTCGATGCTGGCTATGACCTGCTGCTTTTTGTCTTCCAGATTGCGTAGATAATTCAGGCGTTCAAAAAGCTGTCTGAGCACCTCGTCATTTAATGAACCGGTTGCTTCCTTGCGGTAGCGGGCGATGAATGGGATCGTGTTTCCTTCATCAATGAGCTTTACGGCAGCGTCTGCCTGGCTCTGTTTAATCTGTAATTCTTGCGCAAGAGTTTTTATAATATCCATTTTTATTCTGCCGCATGATGTCATGCGCCTTTCTATGTATTTTTGGTATTTATTAGTATTTGTATTATACGCAAAAGCTGTGGCGGTGTAAAGTGTGATAATTTTATGATTTTCTTTGCGTTTCATGTAAAAGCCTTTGTGGTGTTAAGTAATTGTGATAATTGTATTTTTCATGGCTGCATGATATACTGCTTATATCTTTTATATCCGCGAATGAAAAAACTTTCCAAATGCATTGGTGTTCGCGGGCATATATTATTGTTTGCGAGTAAAGCAGGAGATTAGGAGGCGTTCTTATGGATTTTTTTGGAAACGGCCGGCAGGACTATCATGACCGTCTTCAGGAACAGCAGTATATGGGAGGCCCGCAGCAGGGTGACAGGCGTTCTGGGCCGATGACTACAGCAGCCGTAATATTGAGTACGATTGCAATTTCGACAGTCTGCTGCATTTACTTATCTCTGATCTGCGGAGTGCTGGGGATTATTTTTGCGCTGCTGTCAAAAGGCGGTGAACTGACAATGTCCCAGAATGCCAAGACAGCATTGTGGATCAGCATATTTGCGATTGTATTGACAATTTCGCTGGTAGCTGTATCATTTTTGACGGTAATTATACAGTATGGGAGTGTTGAGGCATTTTGGAAGGCATATATGGAAATGGTAGAGGTCTATATGTCAAATCCGTAAAATACAGATAAACCTAGTGGACTGTCTGGTTGGTATCTGTACAAATGAATCATTCAAATATCAACTGTATTTACTGATTTTATGCAGATACAGTTTAGTACAAATATCAATAAGACAGTACACTGTTGCTCATATATATTTATAACGAAATCCCCAGTATTCATGCATGATATATTTATAACGAAAATCCCCAGTATTCATGCATGATATTTTTTAGTATAAAGCTGCTGATAATGAGCGCGACGGCAGTCCATACGTAAATGCTGCGATAATGCATGCCGATACAAAAGCGCCTTCTGCTGGCGCGTTCGATGGTTTGCGTTATCATAAAACATAGGTATATGGCAGCTCCATAAGGAACTGTCGGATGATAATATACCGCGAGCAGAATATGGCCTTTTAAAAGCGCGCGAACTGCCCTTGTACCTCCGCAGCCGGGGCAGTAATAACCGCTGATTTCGTGAAAAAGACAGGGCGGCAGCTTGATGGAGATCAAATCCGGCCATAACAGCGAGATCAGAGCAACGGCTGCTGCTGCGGCAGCCAGTATGCAGCCGATACAATAGAAATCGTCTTCGATGGTCCTGATGTGTGGGGGTCTCTTTTTTGGTTTATAAAATTGCATATTTGCATGATCTTTTTTTCTCATTTTTATTCCATTTCTATTTTTATGTGATATAATAGTTATACCATATTTTCAATAGATTTTAAGAGGTGATTTTATCATGATCGGTGGAATTTCCAATTCAAATGCCTATTTTCAAAATTATGCGCTTAATTATAGTACAAACAGGATGCCTTCCGGGCAGGATCAGGGAAACAACGAGAGAGTTTCTGCGCATGGCGATCGCGTAGTAAAAAAAGGATATAAATCTTCTCCGGCGGACTGTCAGACCTGCAGAGAGCGCAAGTATCAGGATGGATCGAATGAAACAGATGTATCTTTTAAATCTCCAGGGCATATATCTCCAGAGGCATCTGCTTCTACAGTGATGGCGCATGAAAAGCAGCATGTAGCAAACGCTTATCAAAAAGCGTCCGAAAAAGACGGCAGAGTAGCTGCCTGCAGTGTATCGCTGCAAACGGCAGTCTGCCCAGAGTGCGGTACTGTATATGTATCCGGAGGGACAACCCGTACGGCTGTTACATATTCAGATGAGTCAAATCCTTATCAGAAGAATAAAAAAGCACAGGATGCGATCCGGCTGGTCGGTGCAAATATTGATTATGCTGCGTAATGTTAGAGCAGCGCTAATATACAATAAAGACAAAGCATCGAATGTATATCTTTACGTGTAAAAAACTCAAAATGAATATATTTAAATAAATGAAAATGAAAGGCAAAATAAAATATTAAAATATATTCAGAGAATAAGAAAGGGAATGAATGACAAGGCGAACTACCTGTGAATTAAAAAGGATGGCGCGGGAATTTTTGACTGGCAATTATGCGGTATCTATGGCAGCCATGCTGACTGCAGCATTGCTTCCGGCGGCTGTGCTGGGGCCGTTTACAGTGGGAATTACTATGGAATTTAATTTTACTATGGCCACGTATCTGGCAGCGGCTTTTATTGTGGAAGTATTAGGGCAGTTATTGGTGGCCGGGGTGATTCGGATTCATCTTTTGTTAGCAAAAAAACAACAGCTGTCATATAAGGATCTGCTTTGGCCGTTTTTCAATCATCCAGACAGATTTTTACTTGCGGCACTGCTTTTGTTTGGAATTTTAATACTGCCGGCGGTACCGGCGGGTATATGCATGTTTTATCTGGCAGAGAATACGACATCAGGTTCGATTTTTGTTGCAGCAGTATTTATCGCAGTTGTTATTGCTGAATTATATATTATATTAACATTTGATTTGATTTATCCGTTATATATCGATCGGCCGGAGCTGTCAGTTATGGATGGGTTTCGCATGTCTTATACGCTGATGCGTGGAAACAAAAAGAGACTGCTCCGGCTCCATCTAAGCTTTATCGGATGGCAGATTCTGGGAATCTGTTCGATTGGAATTGGTATGCTGTGGATTGTGCCATATATACGACAGACAAATGCAAACTTTTATTTGGATTTAACAGAACAGTTCAAGTGAGCTTTATAATATGGAGTTGTTTCTTGGAAGAAAAGATGATATACTAACCCAAGATACAGGATAGAAAATATTACAGCTTAAGAGAAGGGAGCCTGCTATGAAGACGGAATTTGACATTCAGCTCCAGCCAAAAGATATGTATCGTTATAATTTATATCATGCATATACGACGGCCAGTGGATATTTGGCTGTTGCAGCAGCTGTAGTCGCTATTGCCGGCGCTGTCAAGACGCTGGGGGAAGTATCGCCTTCCTATACGTTTATGTACATTGCGCTGGGTATTATATTTTTATTTTATACACCAGTCACTCTTTACCTTCGCTCCAAACAGCAGGTGCTTGGTTCTCCTGTTTTAAAGGGTATACTGCATTATGTGATTGATGATACGGGTATAACGACTTCGCAGGGAGAAGCAAGCTCTGCTTTGGCATGGGAGCAGGTTTACCGTGTAGTGGCAACCAGACACAATATTTTGATCTGCATTAATCCGCGGAATGCCTTTATCATACCAAGAGAGCAGGTAGAAAAAGAATATGATGTAATCCGCCAGATCGCACAGGCACATTTAGAAAAATATAGATTTAAAATGAAGTAGGGATATCATAAATGATTTGCATCAGCTTATACGGCAGCAGTCAAGAAGCAATATAGGAGAATGATATGGATTCAGATAAAGCTTGTAGAATTATGCAGGATGCTTTTGATTCGAAATATCCAATAAAGATAGAAATTGCGCGGATGCTGCCTGAACAGATTCCACAGACAGCTGCTATTGAAGCAGAAGTTTTCACTCAGCCATGGTCTGAACAGGCTTTTGCGGATGCACTGGATTTGGAGCAGGCATTATTTTATACCGCGTCTGTCAATGGAGCAGTTGCAGGCTACTGCGGCATTTATCTGGCGGCTGATGAAGGGGAGATTACAAATGTCGCGGTTACGCCATTATATAGACGGCGGAAAATAGCAGAAAGCCTGCTGAAACAAATGCTGACAGATGTGTCGAAAAAAGGTGTGCGGCAGGTCTTTTTGGAAGTGCGTGTATCAAATGCTTCCGCGATTAGATTATATGAAAAGCTTGGATTCGAAGCTGTCGGCGGCCGGAAGGGGTTTTATCAGCAGCCTGTTGAAGATGCAGTAGTAATGCGGGTGCTGTTGGCCAAAGCAGATTTTATTGCTTGTCAACATAAATAACCAGCAATTACCGCTATACTCTTTGGGTATGGTCAATTATACTGTAGAAAGAAGCAAGGGTAACAGTTGCATTCAGTATTTTGTGTTTGCTGCAAAGTACGTAAGTAACAAGCGATGACCATACAGCACATTAGTGCTGCCAACAGCCGGGAGGTAGAAGATGAAAGTTTATTGTAATTGCTGCGGAAAAGAAATTCAATTTAAAGAAAATACACAGATTGCGTTAGAAGATTATGTCGCTATTGATAAAAACTGGGGATATTTTTCGAATAAGGACGGAATACGTCAGAAAATGAATATATGTGAAGCCTGCTTTGATGCATGGGTATGCACGTTTGCAGCAGCACCGGTGAGTGAGCAGGAACTGGAATTATTATAATAAAAAATGAAGGTGTTACAATGTTAGATGTATGTTTGCTTGGAACGGCAGGTATGATGCCGCTGCCATATCGTTTCCTGACGTCGCTGATGACTCGGTATAATGGCAGCAGTCTTATGATTGACTGCGGTGAAGCTACTCAGATAGCAGTAAAAAAAGCTGGCTGGAGTTTTCATCCAATCGATGTGATTTGTTTTACACATTATCACGCAGATCACATCAGCGGTCTGCCGGGACTTCTTTTGACAATGGGAAATGCGGAGCGTACGCAGCCGGTGACGCTGCTTGGGCCGAAAGGGCTTAAGCGGGTGGTATCGGCACTGCGTGTAATTGCGCCGGAACTGCCGTTTGAAGTGGATTGTATAGAAATCACAGACGCACAGCAGGAGTTTCGTCTGCACGGCTATAAGATTACTGCGTTCATGGTAAAGCATAATGTCCCTTGCTATGGTTATACGATAGAGATTGAGCGTCAGGGGCGTTTCTGCGTGGAACAGGCCGTGCAGCGCGGGATTCCCCAAAATTACTGGGGGGTATTACAAAAAGGAACACAGGTAGAGTATGAGGGCAGTATTTTTACGCCGGATATGGTTATGGGGCCGCCGCGCAAAGGAATTAAGCTGACATACTGTACAGACACCAGGCCTGCTGAGTCACTGGTAAAAAATGCCGCCGGTTCAGATCTGCTGATCTGTGAAGGGATGTATGCAGAAAAAGATAAGCTTGCAAAAGCTAAGCAGTATAAGCATATGACGTTTTATGAAGCAGCCCAGATTGCAAGAGCCGCTGAAGTAAGGGAATTGTGGCTTACGCATTTTTCCCCTTCTTTGGTGCATGGGGAAGACTATATGCCTCAGGTGAGGGAAATTTTTGAAAATGCGTATCTGGGTAAGGACGGGAAGATGGCAGAGATGAATTTTGAGGAAAATTAATATTTATCTATTGAGGTAAAGCAGCAGAATTTTAATATCTATATAATGAGATGGAGCAGTAGAATTCTCATAATGACAGCATATGGCAGAAAGTGACACAGGATAGATAGATGCTGAAGAATACGACGGTATTGAGAGGAGGGATTGTATGAAGAAAAATGTGAAAACAGTATTAGGTGCAGTGATAGTGATCGCGCTGATTGTCGGATGTTATTATTATATGTCTCATCGTAAAACAACTGCGGCAGAAGATGACGTGGAGATTACACAGCTGCAGGAGGTGTTATCGAAGAAGCTTGACAGCTCTTATCCGCCGACTCCTAGAGAAGTAATCAAATTTTACAACCGTATCTTGGAGTGCGCTTATGGAGGGGAATATGATGAGGCACAGTTTGACAGGCTGATCAATCAGGCCAGGAAGCTTATGGATGAGGAGCTGCTGGAGAATAATCCGCAGGATACATATAAAAGTCAGTTCCAGCAGGAGATTTCTTCATATAAGGAAAAATCTCAGAAGATCCTGCAGACAACGGTCTGCGATTCGGATGAAGTCGATTATAGAGAAGTGGAAGGGATAAAATGTGCGTATGTAGATGCAGCTTATTTTATGAAAGCAGGAAAAGGCGATTTTTATAAAACAAGTCAGAGTTATCTGCTGCGCAAAGATCAGAATGGCTGCTGGAAGATTCTGGCATATAAATTAATAAGTAGTAATGATGACGAGGAATAGTTGGTTTAATGTTTCTTGGAAGCTCATCTAATCAGGCAGGGTGATAAATTTATGAAATATACAGCAGTGATACTGGCTGCAGGAAAAGGGAGCCGTATGAACAGCGGTATTCAGAAGCAGTTTATGGAATTGGGAGGTTTTCCGCTTATTTATTATGCCCTGAATGCGTTTGAGCGCAGCAGGGTGGATGATATAATACTTGTAACCGGACAGGAAGAGGTCGATTACTGCCGTACGGAAATTATAGAAAAATATCAATTTCGTAAAGTGCAGCAGATTATTTCCGGCGGAGATGAACGCTATTTATCAGTATTTAGGGGCCTGTGCGCAGCTGAGGGTACGGATATTGTGTTAATACATGATGGAGCGAGGCCATTTGTAACAGATGATATCATTGAGAGGACGATACAGTCTGCGCTACAGTATGGTTCTGGAATAGCCGCTGTGCCGGTTAAGGATACGGTGAAAATAGCAGATGACAAGCAGTTCGCAGTTCAGACGCCGTCCAGAGACCATGTCTGGATGATGCAGACGCCGCAGACATTTTTATATTCTTTGATAAAGCCGGCTTATGAAAAAGTGATTGAGCAGCACATACAGAATATAACAGATGATGCGATGGTGTTAGAACTGGCTTTGGGCCGTTCTGTCAAGCTCGTGAAGGGCAGTTATCGCAATATAAAAATTACAACACCAGAGGATATGGAAATAGCAGAGATTTTTGTGAAAAAAATGTAAATTAGGTATTGACATATATTTGGAATGATGATAATATACACTTGTTCTGTTGAGGGACAATAGTTTGGAGAGGTATCGAAGTGGTCATAACGAGGCGGTCTTGAAAACCGTTTGTCCGCAAGGGCACATGGGTTCGAATCCCATCCTCTCCGTTGGCATATAGCCATAGAAAAAGAATTCGTAAGAATTCTTTTTCTAATGTATAGGTAAATATTGCTCATATTCGAGTAGCTGTGGAGAAGTACCCAAGCTGGCCGAAGGGACACCCCTGGAAAGGGTGCAGGTCGTT
>CANDMV010000045.1 GCA_947385875.1 uncultured Eubacterium sp.
CGATTCCTGAGTCATTTTGCATATTCACATTTAAACCAGAATCTATCATGCCGCACTTTGTCTGAACAATCATCTTTTCCCTTGCAATTCCCTTTACTGCATTTCCAAAAATACGTTCAGAATCTCCGTCCGCATAGATGTCTGCGTGGTCAAAGAAATTAATCCCCTGATCCATGGCCGTATCTAGAAGTTCCCTGACTGCATCCTATGTCCCAAGCCCGGTAATCCTCATACAGCCAAGCCCAATCGCCGATACCTCTAGTTTCCCATCTGCTATATATAAACTATCCATTATTTTTCACCTCTATCATCCCGCTTCCAATCGACCGGGCAGATACCTTGATTGCCGCGCACCTCTCACCCAGCCGTATGTACGCAGGAATGTCTTCCCCGCTTCTGTTCAGCAGCACAAATACAATCCGGTTATCTTTTTGGAATGCGGTAACTTCCAGTTTATCCGTATACCGGCTCACTCCAATCCACACTGCCCCAGACTCGATAAAATGGCTGAAATGCCACAGATAAGACAGAATATTGGTCTCTGTCAGCTCTTTTTTCTTCATATCATACAGAAACGGAGCGTCACAATAGTTTTTCACATGGTTCGGTCCGCCAAGCTCATCCAGCACCAGATTCCAGTCCAGAAAGGTTTCCATTCCTTCATTCATATTTCCAATAATATCATGGGCATATTTCTGAGCGTTTTTCAGATAATCGTCCGGCGCGCATTTACTATATTCAATACATGCTTCCGACAGCAGAAGCTTTTTTCGTGGAAACTGCTCCCGTATCATGCACAGATTTTCAAAATGATCTCCGCTGTACCAGTGAAATGCAATCCCTGCCACCATTTCATCCGTCTCTTCATCAAGAATCGGCAGGCATGGTCAATCCGGATCTGATGAAGGTATTCCACAAACCCTAAGCCAAGGCTGGATTTCAGCATGGTTGACAGATAACCCTGAGAGATTCCAAGCTTTTCTGCTACACCTACAAGAGATATATCCTCCGTATAATGCTCCTCCATATATTCCTTCGCCGTCTTCACCAACGGATTCCCCTGCTTTCGGTCTTCTTCGGCCATATTCTCTGCCTTCTCCTCTAATCCTATGTATTCATCTGCCGGACAATTCAAAAGATCCAGAATATCCGATGCACGCACAGGCTTTAAAAGATATTCCTTTGCCCCGAATTTAATAGCCTGCTGGGCGTACTTAAACTCATCATACCCGCTTAAAACTACCGTAATTGGTTGAAGCCCTGCCTTCCGGGCCTCTTCCATCACATCCATTCCGTTTTTTAAGGGCATCTGCATGTCCAGCAGCAGCATGTCCGGATGATATTTCAGGAGAAGCTCAACTGCCTTCTGCCCGTTTTCCGCCTCATAGATTCTTGTGAATCTGTCTGTATGTAACTGTATATATTTTACAACGCCTTTCCTGATTGGGTCTTCATCCTCCGCAATCAATAATCTTACCGGCATGCCGTCTCCTCCTCATACGTATCTTAAGCATCACTACCGTCCCTTTCCCGATACTGCTTCGTATCTCTAGTGAAAACTGGCCATGATATCTAAGCTGCAGCCGTTCCCTGATATTTTTGATGGCGTACCTTCCGATTCTCTGTTTTGCGTAATCTCTCGATTCCTCTTCCCAGATTGCCTCAATCTGATCCTGACGCATCCCGATTCTTGTATCCCAGACATGAAATACCAGCATTCCCTGTTCCATGCGCCCGGTTACCTTAAGCCTGCACGGTGTACTCACATTTTCAAACCCATGCACCACCGCGTTTTCCACAAAAGGCTGCAGAATCAGCTTTGGAATTCTGATTTTTCTAATCTCCTCATCAATATCCACTTCATAGGCCAGCCGCTTTGTAAAGCGCATCTTCTGGATTTGATGGTATCTGGAAATCAGCTCCGCCTCCTGTCCGACGCTTATTTCCACAGCCATACTTAAATGCCTTGAACGCCTGCTGATACAGATAGTTTGCGGTAAACTGCGTACTGTTTCCAGGTCCTCCGTTTGTAAGCAGGTATACCGTCTCCATCTGTTTCAATGCAGAGATCACCGCCATAGTTACATTCACCTGGATCACCGGCTTCATAAGCGGAAGCGTAATCTTCAGAAAGGACTGTCTCTGATCTGCCCCGTCAATAGCCGCGGCCTCGTAAAGCACCGGGTCTATATTTTTGATTCCGGTATAATAAATCAACATTCCCCAGCCAAATCCGTGCCAAATCAGAACGATCAGCACCGCCCAGATAGCTGTCTCATTGCTGAACCAGTTGATATCTCCCTTTCCTCCGAACACTTTGATAATATTATTCACTTCTAAGGACCTGTCATGATGCCCCTTAGTAACTGTGACCGCCGATTACTCAGCGGTCACAGTTATTTCATTTCTATTTTTCATATTCAGAAACCCGGCTATTTGCATTCTTTCCCGATTGTGGCAAGGAAATCTTCCACGCTTATGCTTCCGTTAGATACGCTCTGGATCTGGCTCTCAATGCTGGTCTTAAATGAAGACGGACCACAGTCATTCACAGGGGTTCCAGATACGCTTGCGGCATCATTTACCGCATCTACAAACTGCATCTGAAGCTCTGTCTCATCACCTGCCATATATTCTGTCTGATCCTGTGCGGACATTCCTACACCGTTTTCCCATCCATATTTGGACAGCTTATCCTTCTGATACATGTAATTCAGAAACTTAATTGCTTCTTCCTTCACTTCTGAATTTGCAGAAACACCATATCCGCCGCCGTTCCATGCCGCAATGTCTGCTGCCGTACCTTTCCCGCCTTCAATCACAGGCATTGTAAACATACGGATGTTTGTTCTTACTTCTTCCGGTATATCTTCATTTAACGCCATAGAAGCCTCCCAGCTTCCCATATAGAACATAGCTGCCTGCCCGTTGGTAAAGAGATTCTGGGCTGTTCCATAATCCTGGGAATCATATCCGCTCTGGAACAATCCTGCGTCTGCTGTTTCTTTTAGGAGCTCTGCAGCCTTTACAAGATTCTCATCCGTAAAATCTCCGGAAGAGATTGCTTCGCTTATGATGGAAGCATAGTCAGAGCCGGCCAGCTTATAAAGAATATCCGACAGATATACAGCCATTGGCCATCCGTCGCCACCGTCCATTGCCAGCGGAATAATATCTGCATCTTTTATGGTTTTCGCCAGATCAAGGAGTTCATCATATGTAGTCGGAACTTCTCATTTATTCTCCTTGAATATTTTCTCATTATAGTAGAATGCGGCTACATCTGTATTTCTCGGAAGCCCGTACAGCTTGCCGTCTTTCTTGAAGCCCTCAAGAGACCCGGAGATAAATCCATAGTCGCTGTAATCTGCCTCGTCAAGCTCTGCCAGCACTCCTGCTTCCAAGACTTCGTCTAAAAAGGAAGGCCGGCCCCAGATACTCACCACATCCGGCATTCCTTCCATGGAGTATGCCTTGAATTTGGTCTTGTAAGCCTCTTCGTCAAGTGCTTCTACTTCGATATTGACATTTTCATTTTTCTCCATATACTCGTCAATGATCATCTGCTCTACCAGCCCCTGACCGTTCTTTCTGTCCGGCAGGTTGGAAAATACCTTAAGCGTCACTTTTCCATCTGCTGAATCTGATTTTTCTCCATCTTTACTTCCGTCTGACCCACATCCTGCAAGCAGCGTCACCGCCATGGCAGCGGTCAGCAATACAGATAATATTCTTCTTTTCATTTTCGTTTCCTCCCTGTCTTTGATACGTTTTATCTGATAAAAAAATTGCAACATTCAAAAGGCAGGGAAAACAGATGTCAATTTTTCAAAAAGGTGTATAATTTTCAACCTCTTTCTTTGATGAGATGGGCAGAGAGAATTTCATCTTGGATGACAGCGTCTGATATAAAGGATACACCTGCGTTTTCATATCATTTTCCCAAAAAGCAAGTGCCTGTGAAGCAAATCCCTTATTTCGATATTTTTCGTCAACAAATATGATGTTTAAAAAAGGAAGATTATCCCACAAAACAGTATAATGCATTATCCCGACCGGAACACCTTCTTCCCACATGATATATCCTGTTTTTGTATAAACCCGCTTATGATACCCATTATCATCTACATGCTTATCTATACTCATTACAAAATCTTTATCTTGCTGCTCCATAAATTTTACGATCATCTTATTGCTCCTATGATTAGTATATACCTTTTTCATAAATATCAATATGCTACAGGCTCCATTATACGCGATTCCATTGAAATAATATAGATGTAAATCATGTTCTCATATCATGCCTGTTTGGTACGATTGATTATGCGCAGTCCCATTGAAATAGTATAATCTCATGATCTTAGTTAAAGGAACCGTTCCGTTTCGCAGCCCATAAAAAGATGCCGCTGTAACATTTCGCGGACATTTACCGATTATAGTATACTAAAAATAAAAAGGAGCATGTAAAATGAACGTATTACAAACAATAGACTTAAAAAAGTATTATGGCTGCGAACCGAATATCACCCGCGCCCTGGACGGAGTCAGCCTGTCTGTAAAGCAAGGGGAATTTGTAGCGGTAGCAGGCACCTCTGGCAGCGGAAAATCCACGCTGCTGCACATGATGGGCGGTCTAGACACGCCCACCTCCGGCAGCGTCATTGTCCGCGGAGACGAGCTGGCGAAAAAGAACGATGAACAGCTGACCATCTTCCGCCGCAACATAGGCTTTGTCTTCCAGAACTACAATCTCGTCCCGATACTGAATGTCTATGAAAACATCGTCCTGCCCGTGGAGCTGGACGGCGATACCGCAGACAAAAAGTTCATGAATGAGATCGTAATGATGCCGGCTCTGGAGAATAAACTGCAAAATATGCCGAACAGCCTCTCCGGCGGACAGCAGCAGCGCGTCGCGATCGCCCGCGCCCTGATTACCAAACCGGCGATTGTACTGGCCGACGAACCGACCGGCAATCTGGACAGTAAGACCAGTGCTGATGTACCGGGGCTTCTCAAACGTACCAGCAAAGAATATTGCCTTAATAAGTGCGCTTTCTCTGGTAGTGTATAATATATTTTCTATTTCCATAATGAACCATGTCAAATCCTTTGGACAGCTTCGCACGATCGGTGCTACGAAAAAACAGATCAGACAAATTGTAACAAGAGAAGGAAATGATCTTGCACTTCGTTTTATTCCACCTGGATGCATTTTAGGAGGAATACTATCCTTTCTGATCGACAGAAGCGCATTTCATCTGCTTTCCGACCTTGTGCTTGTGATTTTATCTGGCATCATTGTATTTGTATGCGTAAAACTTTCGATTCGAAAACCGGCAAAAATCGCAACCGCAGTTTCCCCCATCGAGGCATTTCGGTATAGCAGCTATATGAGCGCAGTAAAGTTCAAGAAAAGCAGAAAACGCCTTACTCCACTCTCCCTTGCATCTATGAATTTGTCGCGCAGCAGGAAAAAAAGTATATTGACCTTTCTTTCCCTTGTATTGGCCAACAGTGCATTTGTGATTCAGTCAGGAACAGGTGATTATGCTGAACTTGAGCACAAATTACAATCCATTGTTTCGGCAAACGACGCTCTGCGGCTAAAAACACTCGATGATATGATTATGCAATACAAAAGCGTTTTCAGCACGATTTCTATTTCTGTATATGCACTGTTAGCAATTATATTTATTTTTAGTATTATTAACCTCGTAAATACAAGTATAACAAATATCATATCCAGACAAAAAGAAATGGGACTATTTCGAGCAGTCGGCCTTGACAGCACACAGCTTTATCAAATGATCGGCTTTGAAAACGCATTTCAAACACTTGGCAGTTTTGCGGTTTCTGTTGTCTGTGGACTGTTAATTGGAAGAATCATCTGCTCCACTGTAGAAAATATACCTGGATTTAGCTATATAGAATATACTTTCCCGGCTGCACCTGTTTTCTTTTACTTTTTGCTAATATTTATACTTCAATTTATACTTACCAGATGCGCAGTCTTATACTGCAAAAGAAGCAGTACGGCTTTGCAGCTTCGAGTAACGGAATAGAGTGACCTCTAAGACGTGAATGTGTCATCTTTGTGCCCAATATTGGCGGGATGAACGTTCCTGACGGCTCATGCCCTGAGCAAGAGCAACACCCCGCCAACTAACCGCCGACTCCAACGAAGACGCTCAGCATAGGCTCTTCACTTATAGGAGTGTCAGAATTTATGTACAAGCTTTTTCTAATAATACTTTAAAATTCTGGCACCCCTCAGTTACAAACAGATCTGAATCGTTATTCCTTATAAGATCACGTCTAATTCCTCTAGTTTCTTTTCCCAGTTCTTTATCCCAAAATCCACGATTTTATCATGGTTTTTCTTTAATTCGAGCTTTTCATTTAACTGAAGTACAAACAGATAATTTTCCCCTCTGTATTTTTCCTGATAAGCCTGACTCAGATTTTCTTTTGCCTGGTCAAATGCCTCTTCCATATAACAGCTCAAAAATAGATACAAGCTCTCCTCATCGTCAATCCGCACCCGGACGACATCTCCCCGAATCTGGCTGTACCACGCCGCATAATGCGGACATCCTGCGTCCATCAGCGAAAAAGAGATGCTTGCCAGAATTACCAGATATGCATTTACTTTTTCTGCACGATGCTGATTTCTATTCTGATATTCAAGCAAAAATACCACAGGGCATGCTTTCGGCATACTGTCTTCTTTTACCAGCATTTCATCTAATTTTGCGCTCAGCTTCCAATGAACACTCTGAATCTTATCCCCCTTTTGAAACTCACGGATCTGAAACAGCTCGCTGTGATCTTCTCCCGGCCGAAAATCATCATAGACATCTGCCTCGCCAAAAAAATTCTTTGTCGCTTCTGTCAAATGAACCCCGATTTCCTGCATCCTCGGTAGTACCTGAATCATCCCGCGGCTTTTTATCTTCTTATTAATATAAAAAAGTCCTGTCAGATCATATACCCTTATTTTGGACAGCTTCAATTCATGACTCCCATAATCTGCAAACACCATCGAATAATCATAGCTATTTTCCCCTGCAAATACCGTCCCACCCCACATCCACTTTTTCTTCCATTTTGACAAAAAATGGTTTCGACAGTCTACTCGCACACGGAATTTTGTATATGGCCAAATCCCTCTGTTTTCTATCTTAATACGAACCGTAACCGGGCTGCCGCACTCTGCAATCGCGATTGGTATCATAAGGCTGCAGTGGATGGTGTATGCACGAAACACAAGAAACAGGCATGACAAAATCAGCATCCCTGTCCATGTATAGCCTAAAAGTGCAAACGATGTACTTTTATATAGAATGGAAATATAAAATATTGTGCCGGAAACGGCCAGCCCTAAAATGATACTAAGCATATCATCAGATTCCTTTATAGAAGATTTCTTATGATTCATCACCCTTTATACGATACCGGCTGCCTGACACTTGAAAGTATCTCAGCCGCGACTGCTCTAGGAGATACATGTGTGACACGAGCCTTCGTATTCATCAGCAGCCTGTGTATAGCGACTTCCGGAAACACCTGCGCAATATCATCTGGTATCACATATTTTCTGCCCTGCAAAAACGCCCACGCCTTTGCCATTTTCGTACATGCAATCGAGCCTCGCGGACTAAGGCCTAGCTCCACATAATCATTCTCCCTCGATACCTGTGACAGTTTTACAATGTACTCATAGATATTATCATGTACATACACCTGCTCTGCCTCTTCCTGGATCTGCATCAGCTCCTGCGTACTCAGTACATACCTGACATCCTCCACGCCATTGCGGACACTCCTGCCTCTTGCGATATCAATCTCACTCTGTTCATCTGGATAACCAATACTCATGCAGATCATAAACCGATCCAGCTGCGCCTCAGGCAGCAGCTGTGTGCCTGCGCTGCCTTTCGGATTCTGTGTAGCCATAACGATAAATGGCTTTGGCACCTCACGGCTTACACCATCTACCGTCACCATGCCTTCTTCCATAACTTCAAGCAGCGCAGACTGTGTCTTTGGAGAAGTACGGTTGATCTCATCTGCCAGAAACAGATTGCACATAATCGTTCCCGGATAATAGACAAACCCTCCGGTTTCTTTTTGATACATATTAAATCCCAGAATATCAGACGGCATCACGTCAGGCGTAAACTGAACTCTGTGATTTTCTAAATCCATCGCTTTGGAAAACGCAACTGCAAGCGTTGTCTTTCCTACACCAGGCACGTCCTCAATCAATATATGCCCACCCGCAAGAATCGCTGCAAAAGCCTTTTGAATACAGTCATCTTTACCTGTCAGTGCCTTCTTTACTTCCTTTATGACAGATTCTGCCCTTTTATAAAATGCGTTTTCCATGATTCCTCCTGAATCCTTATCGTGACATAATTTTGTTTTGGATTGTAGCTGCCGATTAATCTTTTACCGCTCCAATCAGCTCATTAATATCCTGAATTCCCTGCTCTACCATAAACTGCCGGATGCTGTTCAAAATATCGATCGTTGCTGTAGGATTTGTAAAGTTCGCGGTGCCTACTGCTACAGCCGAAGCGCCTGCAAGCATCAGCTCCAATGCATCCTCTGCATTCATAACGCCTCCCATGCCGATGATCGGTATTTTCACCGCCTGCGCAGCTTCGTATACCATGCGTACCGCAATCGGATGGACTGCCGGACCGGACAGACCGCCTGTTTTATTCGCAAGCACAAATCTGCGTGTCTTCACATCAATCTTCATGCCGGTCAATGTATTGATTAATGAAATCGCATCTGCGCCTGCTGATTCTACTGCTTTTGCCATTTCCGGTATATTTGTCACATTTGGACTCAGCTTTATAATAATCGGATGCTCGGATTTTTTACGAATTTCCTGTGTTATATGCGCTGCCATATTCGGTGCCTGTCCAAACGCAATGCCTCCCTGCTTCACATTTGGACATGAAATATTGATCTCCAGCAGATCAACAGGCTGACTGTTTAAGCGCTCTACGACTTCCAGATAATCATAAACCGACCTTCCACAGACATTTACTATAATCTTCGTATCGTATTTCTTCAAAAAAGGAAGATCTCTTTTAATCAATACATCTACACCCGGATTCTGCAGGCCTATGGCATTCAGCATACCGCCATATACTTCAGCAACCCTTGGCGTAGGATTCCCCTCCCAAGGCACATTTGCGACACCTTTTGTAATCACGCCGCCCAGCCGGTTTAGATCAACAAACTGCGCATATTCCTCACCTGAACCGAAAGTGCCTGATGCTGTCAGGATTGGGTTTTTAAAGGTAACACCTGCGACCGTTACTTTTGTATTCATCAGATCTCCACCTCCTCCGCCAGAAATACAGGCCCTTCCGTACATATCCTCTTATTTCGTACGCGTGTATGCTCATCCTTATGTACAGATTTGCAGACACAGCCAAGACATGCCCCTATGCCGCACGCCATGCGCTCTTCCAAAGAAATCCAGCATTCTATATGATTCTCCTGCGCATAACCTTTTAATGCCTTCAGCATCGGCATAGGCCCACATGCATAGATGACATCAGCTTTCAGCTGCTGATTACGAACAGCGTCCAGCACATTTCCCTTTGTGCCAACAGAGCCATCTTCTGTCGCTACATAGACTGTTCCGTATTCCTCAAACTCTTCCTTTAAAAATGTCTCTTTATCCTGATATCCCAGAATGATCTCTTTTTCACAATTCAGCTCTTTTGACAGCTGCAAGAGCGGCGGAATACCAATACCTCCGCCTATAATAAAAGCTTTTTCCGGCTTTAGCGGATATCCATTTCCCAGTGGGCCGATGATATTTAACGGCATACCCGTACGCATATAGGAGAATTCATCCGTTCCTTTTCCCGCTACACGGTATACAATACGTACCGATTTATCTTCATTATCAATTTCACAAATACTGATCGGTCTTGGCAGAAGCCTGCTTCCGTCCCTGCAGTATACCCCTATAAATTGTCCGGCTTTTGCTGTCAAGGCAATTTTATCCGCATGCATCCACATACTGTAAATGCCGGTTGAAAGTTCTTCCTGATGTATAATGACTGCTTCTTCTTTATATTTTTGGGTCATTGTTACACACTCCTTTTATTAACCGTACGCAGCTATTTTTGAACTGCATCTACTTCGCTTTCTGCAGTGCACCATTGAGATCTGCAATCATATCCAGCACAGCCTGTCTGGAAGCATCCGCATAATCAGCAGCGCCAAATTTCGCATACTGCTCCTGCTTATAAGCAGCAATAATACCTCTGGAAGAATTTACGATTGCCCCCAATCCATCTTCATTAAAATAATGAACCAGATCCGCTCCTTTTCCCCCCTGCGCCCCATAGCCCGGCACCAGAATATACGTCTTTGGCATGACTTTCCGCAAGATTTTTCCAACCTCTGGATACGTAGCTCCTACAACAGCGCCTATATAGCTGTATTCACTGCCCATATGTCCTTCGCCCCACTCTGCTACTTTTTCCCCGACATATTCGTATAATGGCTTCTGTCCGATCAGACGATCCTGAAATTCACCGCTGGAGGGATTCGATGTCTTAACCAGAATAAACAGTCCCTTATTTTCTTTCTTACATACATCAATAAACGGGCCGACGCCATCTGTCCCAAAATACGGATTCACTGTCACAAAATCTTCATGAAATGCCGAATACTGATGGCTTCCTACTGTTACCTTTCCTAAATGACCTGCTGCATATGCCGCGGAGGTAGAACCAATATCCCCGCGCTTAATATCTCCAATAACCACCAGATCTTTTTCATGGCAGTAATCGACAGTCTTTTGAAACGCTTTTAACCCTTCTACGCCAAACTGCTCATACATCGCGATCTGAGGCTTTACTGCTGGAATCAGCTCATAAATACTATCAATAATCCCTTTATTAAACTGCCAGATGGCTTCTGCTGCCCCTTCTAAGGTCTCTCCAAATTCAGCGAAAGCTTTTTGCTGGATATGCTCTGGTACATAGGAAAGCATCGGATCTAACCCTACTACGATCGGTGCATTTGTCTTTTTTATTTTATCTACTAATTTATTAATCATATTGCTGCTCCTTTATTTTAAAAGTCCCATCGCGAAGCGATTTTGATCCATGGATACCCACAGGGCACGATGTCCATATGCGCTTACCGCTTTCATTCTTGGCATCACATACATTGCGCGTATAGGTTCGTTCTCACTGCTCATTCGCCTGGTATATAATTTCACCGCCGGCTATTGTTGCTCTTACTGCACCTGTGACTTTCCGCCCGTCAAACGGTGTATTTCTGCTTTTTGATGCAAACTTAGACGCGTCAATGGTATAAGTTTTATTCGGGTCAAATATGACAAGATCTGCAGTTTTCCCCGGTTCCAGGCTTCCTTTATCGATACCGATCACCCGTGCCGGATTTCTGCTCATCTTTTCCGCCATCTGCATAGGGGTCAGGTAACCTCCAAGCACTAATTCTGTATACGTCAGCGCTGCAGCGGTCTCCAGTCCAATAATTCCAAATGGTGCACGCAGCATGGAATCGTTCTTATCATCCTTTGTGTGAGGAGCATGATCTGTCGCAATTACGTCTATCACATTATCCTTTAGTCCCTGACGCAGCGCTTCCACATCCTCTTTCGTACGAAGCGGCGGATTCATTTTATAATTTGTATCCCCTTGTATCATATCATCAGAGGTCAGCGTGAAATGATGCGGGCATACTTCTGCGGATATACGCACATTTTTATATTTAGCTATTTTTATAATCTCTACACTTTCTTTTGTAGAACAATGGCACAGGTGCAGCTTCGCCCCCGTATCCTCCGCGAGCAGCACATCACGTATTGCAATCACATCCTCCACACTGTTCGAAATCCCAGGCAGACCATTCTTGCGTGCGTTTTCATCATCATTTACAACCCCGCCGTTCAGCAGATTCCGGTCCTCACAATGTGACAGAATCGGTATGTCCAGCTGCTGTGCCAGCTTCATAGCTTCTCTCAGCAGGTATGCGTTCATGACGGATTTCCCATCTTCACTGATTGCCGGGCTGCCCGCCTGAACCATTCTGGCAATATCCGCTAATTGTGTGCCTTCCATCTTTTTTGTAATAGCGCCTGCCTGCAGAATATTTACTTTTGTCATATTTTTTGCTTTGTTATGGACATAATTGACTACATCAGCATTATCTACGACAGGCTTCGTATTCGGCATAGCTACAATCGTTGTATATCCGCCGCGTGCCGCCGCCGCCGCTCCAGTCACCACTGTTTCTTTCCTCTCAAATCCTGGATCCCGCAGATGTACATGCAGATCAATAAAGCCCGGCATCACAAAGCATCCTTCCGCATTGATCTGCTGATCTGCCGTTTCCTCAATCTTAGGCATTACCTTAGAGATCTTTCCATCTTCCACCAAGACATCGGCTGCCGAATCAAAATCTGCTGCCGGGTCGATGACTCTGCCATTTCTTATTAATAGTGTCATTTAAGCTTCCTTTCTGTGTTCTGCCCAGCCCTGCCAGACAGACATCAAGAACATTGTACTGTCATACTTAATATATATGATACCATATAAAAGCTGAAAAGCAACTAAAAGCCGATTTTAAATTCGAATTTGAATACAGTTCAGCCTTCAGCTTCACTGTAACGGAATCCGGCTCATCGAAAGTTCGCCTTTGGCGAAGAGCCTTACCTCGTTTTTAAAAACTTGAATTCCCTGCGTGCCTGCTCATCATTTGGATAGCTTTTCAGATATTTTTTCATTTCCTGCTTAGCGCTTATAAAATCGCCCATATATTCTAAAGCTGCGATTTTTCCAGTCCACAATTCACGTCTATTAATAATATTCTCACAAGATAACCCCTGTTCAAAATAGGTAAACGCCTGATCATAAGCGCCTTCTTCGAAAGCAAGCTCTCCCAGCTCATATAACACCTTTGTATCCGTCGGATGCTCTTTCACATACTCTTCAAAATATTCTGCTGCTTCGTCATCCCTGCCCTGCGCCCTGATCGCTTCGCCTAGATATAGTGTCACAGCCATACTGTCATTTTTTTCATTCTTTTTATTCTTTTTTCCATCTTCCTCGATTTCGGCCAGTGCCTTTTTCAATTCCTCTTCTGCTGACGCATAGCCGCCGCTTGCCAGATACAGCCTGCCCCTTGAGATGCAGGCAGCTGCACTGTCCCCCTTTATCTTCAGTCCCTGTTCTAAATAGCCTGCTGCTTCATCCAGCATTCCTGCTAAAGTGAGCTGCTCGTAGATACTGGCATATAATTCTCCGCTGTCCTTATTATATTTGACTGCCTGCTTAAAATCCTCCGCAGCCAAATCTGTTTCCTTCATACTCATATACGCACAGCCACGCAGATAGTAGGCATCAGCATTTTTATCGTCATATTCTACAAGCGCAGTATACGTATCAACCGCATCCCGCGTCTTTCCTGCCTCTGCCTGCGCATAAGCTTTGTACAAATTGATGTCAATCTCCAGATTTGATACGACACCGACACGCTCATTCAATGCCTGATTAAAAGCAAGAATGGCTCCTTCATAATCTCCCTGGTCCAGCCGGTTTAAACCCTCCTGACGGTATGACTGTACATTCTGTACCTGCTTTTTGTCCCCGCAGCCAGATATGGATAATGATACAGCAGCCGCTGCAGCCACAGCGGCAGACCGATACTTACGGAACCTTTTTTTATTCACATTCATAATAATCATCCATCCCTTTCATTTCCATTCGGTCATAAAGGAACTTTTCTTTTCTATTCTATTATCTCTATTGTTTTTATCATTTTTATCGTCTTTATCACTTCTATCATCTTTATCGCTTCTATCGTCTCTATCGCTTCTATCGTCTCTATCGCTTCTATCGTCTCTATCGTTTATCATTTCTATCATTTGAAGCTATAACATTCAGTCTTACATGTTTTCTATCAAATATTAACTTTTAAGAAACCTGCCGATCTTATCATTCAAATTTAGAGCCTTCATTATTACAAGTCGCAGTTTCCTACTGTACGCGGGAACGGTATTACATCCCGGATATTTGACATGCCCGTAAGATACATGACGCAGCGCTCAAACCCCAGTCCAAAGCCGGCATGTCTTGCCGAGCCGTATTTACGCAGATCCAGATAAAAGCTGTAATCCTCTTCCTTCAGTCCCAGCTCCTGAATTCTTAATAACAGCTTATCATAGTCATCTTCACGCTGACTGCCGCCGATAATCTCTCCAATCCCCGGCACAAGACAGTCTACTGCTGCTACAGTCTTTTCATCCTCATTCAGCTTCATATAAAATGCCTTGATTTCCTTCGGATAATTATATACAAATACCGGCCGTTTAAATACCTGTTCCGTAAGATAACGCTCATGCTCTGTCTGCAGGTCGGCGCCCCATGATACCTTATAGTCAAATTTATGATTATGCTTTTCCAGCATTTTAATCGCATCTGTATAAGTCACTCTGGCAAAATCAGAATTCATGACATGCTCCAGCCTTTCGATCAGCCCCTTATCTACAAACTGATTGAAAAACCGCATTTCCTCCGGTGCATTCTCAAGCACATATCCAATAATATATTTCAGCATACTTTCTGCCAGCATCATATCATCCTCTAAGTCTGCAAAAGCGATTTCCGGCTCAATCATCCAAAATTCTGCGGCATGTCTGGTCGTATTCGAATTTTCCGCGCGAAACGTAGGGCCAAACGTATAAATATTCTTAAATGCCATCGCATAAGTCTCGCCATTCAGCTGGCCGCTGACTGTCAGATTCGTCGGCTTTCCAAAAAAATCCTGCGTATAGTCTATGCTTCCATCCTGAATCGGCAGACTGTTAAGATCCATTGTCGTAACCTGAAACATTTCCCCAGCGCCTTCGCAGTCGCTGCCGGTAATGATTGGAGTATGCACATACACAAAATCACGCTCCTGAAAAAATTTGTGAATCGCATATGCCAAAAGAGACCTCACACGGAATACAGCTTCAAATGTATTTGTTCTAGGCCTCAGATGCGTGATCGTCCTTAAGAATTCATAAGAATGCCTTTTTTTCTGCAGCGGATATTCTGGAGTAGAAGCCCCTTCAATATCCACTTTTTCCGCCTGAATCTCAAACGGCTGCTTCGCATCCGGCGTTGCTACCAGAGTGCCTGTAATAACGAGCGCCGCACCTACATTAATTTTGCCGATCTCATCAAAATTCTCAAGACCGTCTCCATATACGACCTGCACCGGCTCAAAAAATGTGCCGTCGTTTACCATGATAAATCCAAATGCCTTTGATTTACGATTACTGCGCACCCATCCTCCGATCGCGATCTTCTGATCTACGAAATCCTCTTGTCTGCGGAATAAATCCCTAATATTTGTCAATTCCATATCTTTTCATTCCTTTCCCTAATTTTGGCCTTCGTCTTAACTATAACGGAATCCAGCTCATTGAAAACCAGTCTTTGAGGAATGGCCGGAATCCCTTTTGCAAATCTACAAGCTCCGACGTACTTTTCAATTCATGTAAAGTACCGGACTGATACATTTTATTCCTCTTCTTTTTCCTCATTCTCAGGCGTGACGCCATATTCCACAGCAGCATCTTCAATCACCTTGTCCAGCGCTCGATTGCATACAAATATTTTTCGCGAATATTTCTCACCTGCCTCAGCATTCACTCCGTTTGCCGCATAAAATTCTTCTTCTGTACCGTAACCGTATGACGACATCTGCTCCTGAACAAAACTCTTAAATGCCTCTTCATCCAATTCCATGCCTTCTTTTGCCGCAATCGCTTCTAATATCAGCTCATGCTGTAAGTTTGTCTCCATTTCCTTCGTAATATCCGTCTCAAAATCCGCTTCGGTCATACCATTAAAATTTTCTTTTAAATAGTCCTCCAGCGTCGTGCCGCTACAGTGTTCATTTTTATACTGCACGATATAATCAGATACACGGGCTGTCAGCAGCTCTTCCGGCAGCGTTACTTCACAGATCTCCTGAAGCTTGTCAAGAGCGGCCTGCCTTGTATCCATATTCTTATTACTTTCATTTGTAGTCTTCAGATATTCCTTTACGTTTTTCTTATAATCGCTGACTGTATCAAAATTAAAATTAGCTTTTACAAACTCATCCGTCAGTTCAAACTCTACAGACTCGTCTACTTCTACAATTTTATTAATCTTTACTGTAAATACGACGTCTGCGCCCGCCAGATCCTCACTCTGATAATTCTCTGGAAATGTTAAATCTAAATCTACAGTCTCTCCGACCTTTTTCCCGATCAGTCCTTCTTCAAATCCATCTATAAACGAATGCGAACCAATCGTCAGATTATGCCCGGCTGCAGTACCTCCTTTAAAAGCTACGCCGTCTTTCTTACCCTCATAATCAATATTGACCGTATCACCTTCTTCGACTGTCTCTTTATCTGTATCTTTATAAGTCGGCTGCGCATAATACTCTGCCATATTATTCGCATAATCATCAATCTGTTTTTTTGTCACCTTGTAAGTATTCGGCAGCGAAAGATGCAGCGCAGAATAATCCCCAAGAGTCACACAGTTATTTACATCATATTCTACTTTGTCCGCTTTTGCTTCTGTCTCGGAATCAGACTTTGTATCTGAATCTGTCCCAGTATCCGAGTCAGTCTCTGATTCCTGATTATTTGTCTGTGTATCAGCTCCTCCCTCTTTTTGGTCTTTCCCACATGCTGCTGCCGATGCTGCCATCACGGCTGCCATCAAAACTACTATTATTTTCTTTTTCATTATAATCTCATATCCCTTTCTAATTTTTTAAATTATTTGCAAAAGTGCATTCCATTTAACCATAACACAGAATTGTGAAAATTTAAAGTTATTATTGCTTTTTATATGAAATAATGCTATAATTTGTTACTGTTCAAAGATAAACTTGTGAACCGCAGCAATACATATTTACTACTGTTCACATCAACGAAGGGAAGGAAGACAGCATGAAGACTTGGCAGATTGTTTTACTTGTTATTATTCTAGTATTATTAATTGCTATGGTCGTCCTTTATTTTCTTGGGAAAAAGCTCCAAAAGAAAAAAGACGAATCCGACAGGCAGCTGGAAGCTGCTTCACAGACAATTCCAATGCTGATTATTGATAAAAAGAAGATGAAGCTAAAAGATGCCGGTCTGCCCGCTATGGTATATGAGCAGACACCCAAACTCCTCAGACGACAGAAAGTACCAATCGTAAAAGCAAAGGTCGGCCCTAAAATCCAGACATTTATGTGCGATACCGCAGTCTTTGATGAAATTCCTATTAAAAAGGAAGTACGAGTGATTGTGAGCGGATTATATATCACAGGTGTGAAAGGACTTCGAAAGCCGTTAGAAAAACCGGAAACCGGCAAAAAGAAAAAACTCTCACAAAGGCTTCAGGAAAAAGCAAAAAGCCTTCAGGCCGAACAAAAAGAGCTTTCTAATGGTTCTGGAAAAAAGCAAAAGAAAAAATAGCAATATAACTTTTTGAAAAAGAGTTCCGCTGAAGCGGAGCTCTTTTTCTATTATAGGACTGCTGTCACACGATTTAGACTATCGTCCGGTACGGTTATGCAGCTGCAGTTACTAATTACATGAATCCCTTAGTCATTCCAATCCTTGTCCCGCTCTATAATTGCGCCTGTCTTTGCATGAATCTTAAACTCATATTCGTAAGAGCCCTTGACAATCTCAACCTCATACACCGCAACACCGTCATCCACATCATATTCTGCCTTAACAACGGTACCGCCCGGCACTTCTTTCAGAGCAATCTGCTTTGCCTTGGCCAGACCAATATTACCATCTGTATTATTGTTTGAAGAAGACGGCTTTATCTCCCATTCATAATCTATTAAAGCGCCCGTCCTTGCATGGTATTTCAATGTAAAGCGTTTATTTCCTGCTGTCATCTTTACTTTGTAGATATCTACGCCGTCATCCACTTTATAATTCAGGCTGAGAATCTTTCCATTTTTCACCTTTCCTGCTGCCAGCTGCCTGCATTTTGTCTCACCGATCAGCGTTCTGCCGCTGCTTGGGCTGACTGATATTTTCTCCCATTCGTACGCAACAATCTTAGCATCTGACGCACGATACGTGATGCCGTATTTCTTTGATCCCTTTACTAACTGCACTTCATAGACAAGCACCCCGTCATCATGATCTCTTTCCACTTCGGTTACCGTTGCATTTGGAACCTTTTGCAGCGCTTTTTTCTGCGCCTGAGCTTCACTCGTAATTTTAGCTGCGTACACTTGATCTGTGCATACTAATTCTCCTGCAAATATAAAGCACGCTGCCAGTAAAGCTGCCGCAATCCTTGTCTTAGTTTTCATCTTAAATTCCTCCTTATCATTCATATCAATCTGTTGTCAACTTGACAATCTGCTCAACTGATCAAATCTAACCAGGTATCATCCTCTTTCAGTCAAAATCAGCCATGATAATCAGCAGCATTGTTTAAAATAGTACCGCTCATGAATCTGATCATCAGCAGATTATCGCTTGTAAATATACGAAATTAATCTGCCGGTTCGGCTCCCCAGCTGCGGAAAGTACCACTATACGCATCGATCTCAAACTCATACTCCATGCCTCCATATAGAATCTTCCCTTCATATTCTATATGATTGTCATCATGATCTGTCTCGAACTCCCAGATATCCCTAAGCCCGGCTCCGGGAACCCTCTCCAGCGCCAGCTTCTTTGCCTCATCCTCGTTCATCATACCTGCGTCTGTTACATCAGTCGGTGCGATATTTTCAGCATCATAGTCAAAGCTGGCTACCTCTCCAGTCACAGCATCAATCTCATAATCATACTCTCCATAATCCTCAGTGTAAAATTCCACTTCATAGATCTGCCGCCTGCCTTCGTATTCCAGCTCATTTCGTACAACTGTCACCTGACTGCTTGAAAGTCCTGCATGTGCCAGCGCTTTCTCAACAGCTTTTTCCTCTGTTATGAGCTTTTCATCGCTGCGTCCTGCGCTGTCTTGATTGGTATCATCGATCACCTTTGATTTTCCCTCTGTTATGAGCTTTTCATTGCTGTCTCCTGTGCCGCCTTGTTTGGTATCATCTGTCACCCTTGATGTATCTGACGGCAGTCTGGATTCTATGACAATTCCAGTCAGGGCATCAACATCATACTGATAGTCTGCTCCCTCTGCTGTAAAACTCACCAGATAATAATCCTTGTCATTTCGGCTGGACAAATCTGTCTCCGAAAACGTCACCTCTGATGCTGTCAGCCCAGATGCTTCAAGCGCTAATTCTCTGGCTTTTTGAGCTCCAATATACTCGACTCTGCTCTGCTGTCCGGCACAGCCAGCCAGAAGCGCCGCTGAAAGTCCTATGGCACACATAACTCTGGTTCGTTTCATGATTTGGTCTCCTTCCTCATCTATTTCGTGTACCAGTATATATTATTGCACAAACCTGAAATCTATATGAAATTATTAAAAAAAATATCCACCATTTATGTCATTACCACCAGACGATTTATTTCAACAATTTTATTTTTCTGATAAATCGTCTTTTTTGCATCTGCTCAAATGCAGGGTAAATATGCTTCCTATCTGCGCGGTACTTTCTAATGTCATATATCCTCCATGCACCTTTGCGATCTGGGCTACCATAGGCAGTCCAAGTCCGACTCCCATCTCACCACTGTGGGCAGGGTCCGCCTGATAGAATCTCTGCCAGATCTTATCCTGATGCTGAGCCTCTATCCCTGCACCATCGTCCCTTACCTGAAGCAGTACCTCGTCTTCGCTGACATCAAGTGTCACCCATGCATGTCCACGCGGCTTTCCATATTTAAATGCGTTTTCCACCAGATTCTGAATCAGCCTTGTCAGTAAAACGGAACTGCCCCAGACCTCTGCCTCCTCACGTACCTCCACAATCAGACGCTTATCATCACACATCTGGTTTTCTGTCTGTTCCTTGTAAAAATTACGAAGCAGCTCCCCTAAATCAACCTGCTCCATACTGGGCATCTCTGTTCCCTGGTCAAGCCTCATCATACTAAGCAGCTGAGAAATAATACCGGACATTTTAACTGCCTGACGATGAATCATGGAAATTGTTTCCTGCCGATCTTCCACTGTCTCATCATACTTTTCGGCATATTCGCAGGCTCCCTTAATAATCGATACCGGAGTGCGGAGCTCATGCGACGCATCTGCAATAAACTGTTTTTCGACTTCAAAAGACTGCTCCAGCCGTTCAAACAAATGGTCAAACGTACTGCCCAGTCTAAAAAATTCATCCTTTCCCTCTGGCAGTGCAATGCGCCGTGACAAATCCTTAGCTTCATTAATCGCTTCAGCCGTAGCAGTAATACTGTCAAGCGGCCGGAAAGCTCTGCGGGCAATCCAATAACTGCCCAGCGCTGCCAGTGTCATAAATACCGGCAGTACGACAAATGCTGTTTTCAGCAGATTATACGTTATTTGAGAATTTTTAGGAGTCTCCATCACACCCCGTACCCAGATCCCATCTTCCCATCCCATCGGCATCCAGAGATCTAACACCAGATACTCTTCTTCCTCTGCAGATAATGTACGAATTAGTCCATTTGAAAATGTTCCCGGAGAACGAAAAGAGACAGGGATCTGTCCGGCAAGCAGCGCCTCACTTTTACTATAAATCAAAGTCGATACTCCATTTTGATAAAACCGGAATCCATCTTTAAACTCCAGTCTCCCTTGCCTTACACTCACCTGCCCCAAATTATTCTGCACCGTATAATTCAGCTGTGTCATCGCTGCCTGTGATGCCACAGTACTGCTTATAGAAAGCATAAAAATAAATAACAGCATGGTCAATAAACCCATCAGCAGGGTAAGCCAGATCGTAATCCTGATCTTCACCGAAACATTTTTCATACTTCTTCTCCTGCTTCTTCAGCGCGAAGTACCCATCCGACTCCCCTAATCGTATGGAGAAGCTTCATTTTATGCCCGTTATCGATCTTCTTTCGCAGCCGGCTGATATATACATCCATATTGTTGGAGCTTCCTGTATACTCATAATTCCAGATCTGATCCTCCAGCTGTTCCCGCGACAAGACAATGCCCTGATTACGAATCATATACTCTAATATGGAAAACTCTTTCGGCAGAAGAGCAATCTCTACCCCGCCTCTTTTAGCCGTCCTGCGCTTTGTATCTACTTCCAGATCTGAAATCGTAAACAAATTACTGCAGCTCCCTGCCCGCTTACGGGTCATTGCACGGATTCTAGCCAGTAATTCATCAAAATCAAACGGCTTAACCAGATAATCATCCGCACCCAGATCCAGCCCCTTTACCCTGTCAGCCACAGCATCCTTTGCTGTAAGAAACAGCACTGGTGTATCCATGCCCTGATCACGCATCCGTTTCAGCAGACTGTACCCATCCAGCTTCGGCATCATCACATCCAGTAATACGGCATCGTATTCTGCCCCGCCTAAGAACAACCATGCTTCCTCTCCATCAAAGCAGCTATCCACATTGTATCCAGTCTTCTTTAATACTTTTACGATTAAATGGTTCATATCCCATGCATCCTCGGCTACTAAAATTCTCAATCAGATCATCCTTTCCTTACTTTAAAAGTCCTATCACGAAGCAATTTAAATCTAGAGATACCCACAGGACACGATGTCCGAAATGCACTCAAGTCTTTTATTCTTGGCGATGCATCCATAGCGCAAGCAGGTTTATTTTGAAAGTCCCATCTCGAAATCATTATTACAAACTGTGGTATTATGCTGCAAATAAATTACCAGGCTGCATAGAGACAGCATGGCAATTCTTATTTACAGTTCCATTACAGTGAAGCCAAAAGCTTATCTGTAACAATTCTAATCATATTATATACTCTGTATCTGAAAATGTCTGCGAAGAAAATACGCATTTTTGATAAATTTTAATAGATAAAGATGCTTCGTGGTAAGTATGGTAGACCAATTATATAGAAAAATTCTGCTGCTCTTTCGACTGTACCGACAGTCTGATCGTACAGTCTGCCAGATGCTCATAATTTACATCTAATGCATACTGAATCTGCGCACGCAGTTCATCTTCAGATTCTTCGATAGATATACTATGAGCATCTATCCCCATCATCATACTTCCAAAAGGCGTAGAATAACAGGTCATATTTTTCTTATCTTTTTCAAAAATCATATGTACATTTGAACTGCCTCGTTTTGTAACCTCAAAAGAATCATCCTGCAGCTTTAATACATTCTTGGTAACACTGTCAACTCCATCCATGAATTCATCATATAATATATAATGCTTTCCATTTTTAAAATAATACTCTCCCGGAGCTATGATCTCTACAGGCTCCGGTTCGTTCATTTCATCGTTATCCGCAGTAAACTGCATCCCGCTGATTTTTAACAATACGTCTTTTGTCATCTCCGCTCCTTCTACTTTTCATGATTTGCTTTTTGTGCGCTCATTATAACTCAAAGTGAAAGGAAGTGCAAGTGATTTTGTTCTGGATATTTTCAACCCACTCTCTCCGACTATTCCCACGGGTTCCGCCCAAAGAGAAGCTGTGCAAAGTAGTGAGGACGTTTTGTGCCCTCATAATTGACTTTCAGATAAGGTTCTTGTATCTAAAAAAAATCATCAGATACAAAGGCTTCCTGTCAAAATTTCCATAACAGCATTTCTCCTTGTATAAGTTAAGCCCCCTGCTTTTTCGAGGCAAGAGGCCTAAAAACTTTTTCACGATCTATTTATTATTCGCATGACCGGGAGCGAACCACGTTTACACGGTCTGTTTATTTTCCGCATGACCGGGAACGGACTACTTTTTAAATATCAATTCATTATAAAAATCTCAGATTTTAGTCTGACAGCAAAATCATTATAAAATTTATGAACTAATCTCAGAAAAGGATTTACCACCTGAGTACAACTGAAAATATTTACCATCTTTCTTTAATAATTCTCTGCTAGACCCATATTCTACTATTCTTCCTTTATCTAAGACATAAATAATATCTGCTGCATCAATAACAGTAATTTTATGTGTTATGATAATAACGGTCTTCTTACTTATCTTCATAAAAATTTCATCAATTATCTTTTTTTCGGTAACAGTATCCAATGCTGAAGTAGCCTCATCAAAAACAATAATGGACGTATCTTGTACAAGAGCCCTTGCTATTTCAATTCTTTGCCGCTGACCACCAGAAAGGCAAATTCCCTTATCCCCTATTATTGTTTCAATTCCATTTGGTAACGAATAAATAAACTCTGCAATTCCAGCCATTTGACATATCTCTTCAAGTTTTTCATCCGATATGACTTTATTTAACAATATATTTTCTTTTATACTGCCATTAAACAATGCAGAGTTCTGAGATACAACACTTATACAAGCCCTATAAGACTGTAAATCCAAGTCACTAATATTGACACCGTCTATTGTTATTAATCCTTTTGTAGGTTTCCACATTCGTAATAACAAACTAATAAGTGTGGATTTTCCTGATCCGCTTTCTCCTACAATAACGTTTATCTTATTACGCTGTAATTTTAAATTTAGATGATGTAAAACTTCATTTTCCTTATCGTATTCAAAGGTAACACTATGGAATTCAATATCTCCATTTTTCAAACTGTCTGACCTTACTATCCCACTTTTAATTTCATTGGCATTTAGTATTTTATCTATTCTCTCTAATGATACTTTCGTTTTTTTATACTCTGAAACAAATTCATTTACACTCAAAATTGGTTGAAATATTCTACCTGAATACTGTAGAAATATCATTAAACCGCCAATTGACATTTTATCAAATATAACGCAAAATCCACCTACACCTATTATCATGATGGTTGTTAAAGCAGTCAACATTTCCATAGTTGTATTTCTTCTTTCAATTGTATATTCTAATGTCTTACTTGATTTCTTGACCTCATCAAGACTTTGTTTGATTTTCTGCAAATGATAACTACTAGAATTTGTCAACACAACTTCCAAAAGGGAGGAAAGGAACTCTTCAATTTTAGAGTTAGAATATGTAATAGTTTTTTTATAATTTTTCGATTCACTATATATATGATTGGTCATTTTGCAATTAATAAGACACAAAAGAGGATGTATAATCAACAAACATATAAACAATACTGGTTGCAAATATAACACATAACAGCATATTGGCATATAAATAATAATATCCGACAATAGTGCTGCCAATGAGTTTACCATAAAAGACTCGTATGCATTGACATCCTCTAAAATTAGCGTTATTAAATCACCAGTTTTTTTTGTAGAAAAAAAATCACCAGATAATTTTTCTATTTTATTCAATAATTTCACTTTAAGCTCTAAATTTATATTATTTCCAAGCTTTATATAGATAATATGAGCAATATATTTGGATAAACTTTGTAATAAATATAAAATTAATTCTAATATGATCAACTTAATCAATAAGTAAAAATTTTTTTGCGGAATCACATTGTCAAATATATCCAGATTAACTATAGGTATTAATAAACCAATGCATGCGCTTCCACACATAAACAACAGTGCCAGTAAATGTTCTTTTATATGGTTTAATAAATATTTAGAGTATATACTTCTGTTTTTCTTCTGCATTCGTCTCAGCTCCTAACAGCTTTCTTATATATCTTGCTAAAGAATATATACTTATTATATCTTTACAAGTCATCTCATATTGATTAATACGTATACCAAAATATTGTTTTAGTTCAACGAATAAATTATTTAATTTAGAAAACATCAATGCATTCCTATTAGAAAACAGAGGAAATTTAAATAGTGTGGTATAGTCTTCTATATCAAAAACTTTGACATATGAATTTACTACCCCCATGCATACTTCATCAATCTTATAATCTTTTTCATCTAAATGTTCAAAATCGAAAAAATCGCTTTGATTGTAGTTACGCAGTAACATTTCTTTTTGTAATATTCTTTTTAAGTAGTTTATATCTCCCACATTCCCATATTTTTCAAATAAATTACATACAATACCCGTAAAATTGGCACAAGCTATACTATTACCCCCTATCCATACAGGAGACTCTGTCAAATTCATAAGAGGCATTCTTAAACCAAAGCTTTTAATAGGTACGGATAATTTAGAATCATAATAAAAGTTTTCTTCATTTCTAAAGACTTCGGATTCAACACCTATTGTATTATGTGAGTTTGCTGGAAATAACCTATCTTGTTCATAGCCTCTAGCGCATAAAATAATTTTATTCTGTTCGCACAATTGTTCAAATAGTACATTAATCATTTCAGTATAAATTGAATCAGAGATTGATGCAGCAAGGCATATAAGATCTGTGTCTATACAAAGTGTGTACTTTAGTGCTTCTATAAGCGTCTCTATAGGAGCTTTTTTATTTTCGTCTAATATTTTTACTATTCTAAAGTCCACATTACTATTTCTTCGCATAATAGCTTGGTAGCAAAAACTTCCATGACCATTCTCATCAATATAATCATCATTTTGCTCTATTCCATCATATCCCTTAGCAAAGCTTACCCTGCTAATAATATTCTTTCCTTTTTCAAATCTTTTGCTAATTCCACTATCTATTATAGTAACTGTTATTTTTCCCATTCGTGTTCTAACTTAGTAATTATTTTATATAACTCTCTTGTATAATTACACATAAATTCATCAGGTTTCAGATAATCTTCTTTACGTATCTTATTCACAATTTTACATGTTCTTGCTTTACAATTATTTTCAAGACCACACCCCATACAGTCGGGATTCCTAAGTAAGCTTATTTTGTATAGTTCTTCTACTTTATTCTGGTTTATGCCGTCACTTACATTCCCTATACAAAAATCTTTATTACCGACGGCTAAATAACATGGATATATCAATCCCTCCGGATCAATATGAATACTGTCTTTACCTCCACTGCATCCTTTTCTAAATCGCAAATATTCGGTTTTCATATCATAAAGGTATGCAATAACATCCTTATATCCATCCTTATATAAATTCATAAAAACATCTTTAATCTGATCAACAAAAGATTTTAACAAATTTATATCCCATTTATCGCTACCAGCATCTGGTACAAATATAGGCAACTTATTGAATGAATTAACTAGATACATAAAATTATTTTTAAAGTCCGAAGCATTGGAAGGATGAACTGTCATTCTTATATCAAAACTTATATCTAGGTTATTCAACCCTTTTATAAAACATACAGTTTTCTGAAAACTTCCATTTCCTTCAATATCTTTTCGATTTAAATCATGATTCTTCTGATCACCATCTAGACTTACTGAAATATTTATCAATTTAAGCACTTCTTCCATCGCTGGAGAAAAAATAGTTCCATTTGTTGTCATCGACATCCTGATATTTTTAAGATTATTATTCTCTTTTAGAATATTTATTATCTTATTTATAATTCTAAAATTGGTTAATGGTTCTCCTCCATGAAAATATATATTATTCATTCTATTATCTTTACCGAGATAATTTATTACGTAATTGCATAAAAGTTCTGCTGTACAATCGTTCATAGTTTTAGATTTCTTATTCACATAACAATATGTACAATTTAAATTACACCTTTCAGTTACCCAAATACATATATCCATTTTTATCTCCTTTCTCTATATAATTGTGCTCTGCGGCTCAAAGAATTAAAGCCGCAGAGCTAAAACCATTTCAATCATTATCCCCTACTTAATTTCTTATACTTTAATTTTTAGGTCCCTCTTACTTAAAAATCATCTGTGATCCGTTTTGACCATACCGGATCACAATTAAAAATACTACTGATATTTCCTTCATAAGATTTACAATCTTTTTTACAGCTAAGTTCTCCATTTACTTCAAGATTCTTTTCTGTAACTTCAATTTTTTTAATTGTCATATCCTTCATAAGTATTTCCTCCTTTGCTTTTTGCAAGATAATGATCGAAACGATTTTATTCATTTTAAACGACTAACAATACTGACCATTACAACTTTTTTAATCTGTGTCATAGGTATCAGTAAAGCTATCATAACCAAAAATGGAATACTCAAAATTAAAGATTCCGGCATAAAATGGAACTCCCAGAAAGACATCATGCTTCCGATTATTTTTGTAACGAAAGCTGAAGCCGCTGCACCAATTGTAAATATGAACAGCACCACCCCTAAAATGTAATATCCTCCTTCTAAACTCATCATTTTAATTAATTGTTCTTCCGTCATTCCTATGCTTTGCAATATAGCAAATTCCTTCTTTCTCTCTATCATATCAGTACATATTACATTTATATAGTTCATGATTCCAATCAAACCAATGACCAGACTAAGTAAGAGACCGACAGACGTATACATAACTTTCAAATTATTATAAGATTCCTTATACTTTTCTATCGACAAGTAATCAATATGATATGTCTCACTTGTTTCATTTAATGCTTTCTCAACCTGACTAATGTATCCATCCTTAACATTAAACTCATATCCCATCAATGTTGCTCCTGGTAATTCTAGAATTTCACTTTCGTCCAAATAAAACATATATCCTGTGGTAGAATATTGACAACATTCATTACTATCTGCCAAACACTTTGCGATCACTGTGTATTCTTTTATCTTGCTATCAATTTTAAGCTTGATAGAATCCCCAA
>CANDMV010000046.1 GCA_947385875.1 uncultured Eubacterium sp.
ATGCTCTTTTTTCATTCACTTGACAGGTGAAAAGCAATATTCAGTTAAAATACAGTAACTATGTGGCTTTCAGCCACTTTCACGGCTGTGCCGTGAATAATCTAGGTTAAGTAATAGAAAATACAAAAGAAGAATTTGAATTATCTTTAACTATATATAATATACTATTCGTAAAACAAGCATTTTGCGAATAGTTCTTTAATTTAAATATCACCATCCTATATAGAATGGACGGTGACAACACCTTCTATATTTCTTCTATTAACCATTGATATTCTTTTTTTATTACTATCATAACTTATTCCAACAGCAAAAATTCTTTCAATATTTTCATTTATTAATTTATTAGAATATTCTTTATTTTTTATCTGAACAATAGCTGCTTCTGGGGTGTCATTGGCTTTTAATTCTAAAATAATTCCAGGTATGTTTCTCCGCCTTGGATGAAAAATAAAATCAGCAAAACCTTTTCCGCTTTTTTCTTCTCTTTCTATTCTATATTTGTTTCGTGCTGAAAGATACGCAAGGGTCACTACGCATGACAGACTGTTTTCATCATTATATTTCAAAACAGAAAGTTCACTGTTATGAATATCGTGAAGATATTCCGCCACTGCAGTACCATTTTGGTTCAAAGTGGCATTCAGCACTTCATCAGAATTTTTTACGAGTTCTGCTATATAGCCAAATTCATCATCCTTTAATGCTTCTTCAAATTCTATCATAAGTCCTTTATTTGGTATCCTTAGTTCCCCCGTCACAATAAGACAGCAGCCCGTAAATAATCATCGTAGCATAAATATCTTTTCTGTTTTCCGGTTTCTCCCTGTCCGGCTGATTGGTCTTTTTTATTTCAATGATAACAGGAAGACCGTCCACCATTCTTACAACATCATCACGCACATCCCCAATATTATGTTTCAGGTAAAATAAAACCTCATCTAGTTTTCCAATCCTTGTCCAGTAGCTCTGACACACTTCATCTTCCAATGCACATACAACTGATCTCGGATTGTACAATCTTTCACCATCCCTGGCCTGATAACCATTATACCATTCACTAATTTCATCCATGTTCAGCACTGACTGCCTGCTGCATAAAATTGTTACTTCTTTTTCTGTAAAGCCAAAATATTTTTCAAAAGATGGATCATTTAGCATGGTATATTCTTTAAACATATTTAAAGCAGATCCTGAACTGTACTTTTTTATGGGAAGAACCCCTGTCATGTAAGCAAGCACCACATATGGACGGTCTTTTAATAAATTTCTAAGGAATTCACTGTGATGTTCCGCAAATAATTCATGGCTGAATATATAATCCCATTCATCAATCAGGAAAATAAACTGCTCCTGCGCAGCCGTAAGAAGATCTGAAATTTTTTAAATTTTTTATTTTTCAGTTCTGGATAAGCATCTTTTATATCGTCTATAATTGAATCCTTAATCAGCTCTATATAATCTTTATATGTGTTCCCACGATCAGGAAGGTTATTAAGGCTCATACAAATTACATTGTATTTATTCAGGTGTTCCAAATAAGTACTGCCGCTGCTGATCTTCATCCTATCAAACAAATCCCTTGAATGTGTTTTTCTGCCATAATATACACCCAACATATTAAGAACAGAAGTTTTTCCAAAACGGCGCGGCTTAGTAACACAGATAAACCTGTTTGATGTATTAATTCTTTCATTTATTTTTTCAATAACACCAGATTTATCAACAAAAAAATTTATCATTTGTCAGTATTCTGAATATTTTACAAGCTGACTCAGTGTTTAAACAGATCGCCATGAATACTCCTTTTTATTTTAAATTATTTAATATCAATATTAGAAAAATCAATTTCAAGATCTTTATATATTCCTGCTTTTACTTTATCAGTGAACACATAATCTGCCATTTCATCATTTTCAAAATTATAAACCGTTATAAGATTACGTTCATAGTCAGTAATCCAGTATTCTCTGACTCCCGCAGTACGATATTTGAATAACTTTTTATTATAATCCATTGGGCGACTAGTCGGAGATACAACTTCAATCACCCAGTCAGGCGCACCCTTGCATCCTTCATCAGTCAGCTTGCTTTTATCACAGATTACGCTTATATCCGGTTCCAGATAAATTTTATCATCAGCATTAAGAAACACTGCAAACGGGGCTACAAATGGTTCACAATTACCATTATTATTTCTTATATAATTTGCAATTTCAAAATATAAAAAGCCCACCATCCTTTGATGTTTCACATTAGGAGTCGCCATCATATACAGTTCACCATCGATCAGTTCTGCTCTTTTCCCATCCGGCAGAGCGTATATATCTTCAATTGTATATTCATCATTTTCATATTTTTCTAATTTTATAGCATCCATGTCCTATCTCTCCTATTATCATCTATCAATATTTATAGTCTGCGCTTTTTATTTATTTTTTATATAATCTCTTAAATAATCTGTTGCTGCAAGTATGTCCTGCAGATCTCTGCTGCTGTTATGCACATGCAGCTGTTCATACTCCCCATAGACATCATATAATCATTAGCAAATATACTTTCAGAACTCTTAGAACTCTTAGACTCTTCTCCCTTCTGCTCTGCTTCTCTTCTGTTTCCTTTATGCGCATTATATACAACATGATTGTCAGATTCAAGCATAGGAAAATCAAACTATCAAAATGAAAAAGTGCCACATATTACGTGGCTGTTTTTCAATTTATACGTGCATTTACAATTCCGTGAAACATTTTTTATTTTTTAAATTCAGCTAAAAGCAAATCTGCGTCCATAATATCTTCCATGTCTTGTTTTCCATTATTTAAAAACATAGATTCCATATTGGCATAATCTTCTAATGTATATTGTCTTCTAATTGGTTGAATATTACTAAAAGTATTACCATTTTTTGATGTAACTGAAAAACCTTTTTGAATAGCTGCAATCAAAAAACCAGCCACATTGTTGATTTTCGATGAATACGACTCCATTACACTATTTGCTTGTTTTATCTTCTCTATATCATAATTCGCAGCCTCCGCGATGGCTAAATAGTCTCTAGTTCTTAATTTACAATTTATAACATCCCTAACCTCATCTACAAAATCATATATTTTATCATCTGCATATGTATTTGTCTGCCCTTTGGCTATTTCATTATGCTTTGTTAATCTTCCTTTCTCATTTCTAGTCTTTTTATCACGATTATTTTTATTCTCGTAATAATATTTGTTATGTTGAATAAAAAAGGTTAATCCGGTCACCTTTCCACCCTTGCCCGCTAATTTTTTTTTCATATCTATTATGTAAATATCACTTATATCATTAACCTCTTTAATTCCAGGCGTAATAACTCTGACATTAAAATCACTCCATCTCTTATACTGCGGATTTATTTCTTCTTCCGCCATTTTATCAAAATTTGGCTTCCTTTTTCGTCCTTCTCTTTTTAATTTTTCCTGACTAATATCAATATAACCCAGAATCATTCTTAATTCAACTAAATCAAAATAAACTTCATACTTTGGCAGCTCATTCTGCGCAAGCTCCAAATCGATTTGCGGAAGATTATAAGCAAAACTTTTTAATAATTTATACAACTGTAGCCCGCCATTTTTACGAAATGAAAAAAATATTGGCAGACTGAGCTTAGTATAATTTTCTTTTAGATTTGTGTAGTACTCTTCCATTTCAGGATTAAATTCTATCGTTAATGTGCCGTTTTTGTAAGAAACATTTTCATACATTGATTTCATTACAAAAGCTTTTTCTTCCCTATCTTCATAAATGTAAAGTTTTTCCTTCAATGCCATTGCCGCTCTATAAATATCAGTATATATCTCGCCATAATCTTTACCCATCAATTTTTTAATTTCAGCAGCATTTAATTCAACATACTTTATAACATAAGAGTTGCCCTGTGTATCTTTTTTATCATGAAGTTTAACATGCTTATCCATGTGATGAATAGCAAGAACTTCGATTTTTGATTCCAGTACACTAGTTCTTTCTCTAGCCCGTATTAGTGTATTTGATATATTAACATACTGATTCGTATATTCTTGTACTACAATCTCATTTTTTTTATTCATGAATTTCTCCTAGCTTAATTGCAGACAAATACTGAGTTGCTAACTACTAAAATTTAATTTGCAGACAAAAGGAGAGAATTTTAAAAGTAAAACCCCGTTTTTGTCTGTGATTAGATATTATCACTCTATAAATAGACTGTCAAGAATATAAAAATTTGATGTAAACGCTCTATTTCTGCGTCTATTAATCTATAAAACACCTAACATGACTCTATTTTTGCGCTTATTTAAAACACTCATACTCTATTTCTGCGTCTATTTTCTCTTATTAGCAATATCGTACTCTATTTTCGCGCTAAATAAAACTATTTGGCTCTATTTTTGCGTCAGATAAATTCTAATTTACTCTAATTCTGCGGTTATTAATATTTCACTCTATATTTGCGTTCAAACAAGTAATTGTACTCTATTTTAACGTTTATTCTCCCTATATTTGCGTCATTTTTATCTAATATAGCGTTTTTTTTCTCTATTTTTGCATTAAAATGTATCAAAATACCTAGGAAAATCAATAATTTCATTAGATTAAAATAAATAATAATATAAATATTGTTATAGATCAACAACAATAAACTATTTACCGTCTAAATCAAAAAAGTTTATTGTCAATTTATTACAATAGCAAGAACAACTACAAATATAATATTACTTTATTTGAATCGAACTTTTTATACTTCGAATAGTAAAATAAAATTATTTTAACACTTTGAAATATCAAGTTGATTTTTAAAAACTTCCTTGCTATAATCAATATAAATGAAATTATAGGAATGAGGTGTTTAATATGGGAAAAATATTTGCCTTATGCAGCCAAAAAGGTGGTACCGCAAAAACAAGTTCTGCCATAGAAATAGCTACTTGTTTACATAATGAAGGCCATAAAGTATTGTTAATTGATTTAGATCAACAATGCGATTCAACTAGAAATTCTGGATTAATAAAGCCAGAAAATAATATTCATAAAATATTTCAACAAGAATGTAAAATTTTAGATGGTATCTATACTACTGAATGGTATGATGTAATTCCTGCTTCGCCTGTGTTATCAAAAGCAGATATTATATATACAGAAAGAGACGATGTTTTTCTTTTAAAAGATGTTTGTGAAGTACTTTCTAATAAATATGAATTTATAATAATAGATAACCCACCCGCTAGAAATGTTTTACTTAATATGACTTATATTGCAGCTGATTATATTATTTGCCCTACTTTATCTGATGACAATTCGATTTTAGGTATAGTAGCTGTAGCACAGGATTTGAAAAAATTACGTGAATCTAGATATAAAGAATCTCATGCATATATAATTGGTATAATACTTGCTATTTATGAGCCGACTAATTCTCACAAAAAAGCCCTAAGTAGTTTAAAGAAATTAACTGAAGATTTTCCAGGAGATGTTTTTATTGCTACGGTGCGTAAGTCGATTAAAATGGCTGAAATTAAAACTCTTCATATGCCATTACAAGCTTATGAAAAATATAATAACGCATCTTTAGACTATAAAAAAATAGCAAAACGAATTATAGATATTTATGAGGAGGATATTAATGGCTAGAAAAAATAAATTTATGGATCAAGAAACAGATTTTAAATCTTTTTTGAATGAAGATTCATCAGAGGATAATCTGACAAAATCAATTGTAAGAGAGCTTGACAAAGATAAAGAATCTGAGAACGAGATTTTATATGCTTCTACTGATATGTTCATTTCATATGAAGATGAAAAATTAAGGCTTGATCTTCATCATGGAGAAGATCGCGAAAGATTAAAAGAATCCATAAAACTAAATGGCATTTTCACTCCTGTTATATGTGTAAAAAAAGATGACAAATTAATGGTTTTAAGCGGACATAATAGACTAGATATAGCAAAGGAATTAAATATAGAGGTTCCATATATATTAAAAGCAAATTTAACGCATGAAGAAATGGAGCTTATTTGTATTGATGATAATCTGATACATAGGCAGCGGACGGATTATAAACCTATGCAACTAGCATATCTTATTAAGGTTAAAATGGATGCCGAAAAACACCAAGGGAAAAGTTTGGGAACTGAGTTCCCAAAGAATACAGGAGATAAAATTGGAGAGGAACATACTCTAACAAGAAGAATGATTGGAAAATATCTAAAATTAAATAATCTAATAGATCCTGCAAAAAGAATGGTAGATGATAAAGTTCTTACAATATCAACAGGTTATGAATTAGCTTTTTTTGAACCAGAATTACAAACTTCTTTATTATCATATTTAAAAAAATATAAAATAAATGAAAAGATTCTAAAAGAATTAAGAAATAAATTACTTAGTCAAAAAATCGAAAACCAAAAAGAAAAAAAAGAATTTATATTAAATGAACTTAATGAATTAATTAAAAATAAGGACAAGAAAAGAGTATTTGATTTTAGAAACATAAAAAAATATATACCTGAAGACATTGAAGAAAATAATACAGAACGTTATGTAATAGAAGCAATTAAATACTATAATAAAAATAGAAATAACTAAAAAAAATATCCTATTATAATAAATTATAATAGGATATTTTTTTAATTTAAACCATTAAATAAAGCTTATGCTAATATACTTGACAAAATAATCGAAAATGTAGTATTATATTAAACAAAAAATGTAGTTTTGAAAGGAGATTAATATGTCTAAAAAAATTTTGGTATGTATGTTTTAAAAGATTTCTGTGTTTCACTATTCCTTCTTTACTTACTATATTTTCTTTAATTGAAATGTTTTTTAAAGATTTTGAGCCTACTTTAAAAAGTTTAGGTATAATGGGATTTATTTTAATATGCTGCTTTTGTTTTTCTATTACCATATTATTAGAATTATCGGGTATGATAAAAATAATAGATGATTTGGGGAACCAATATTTAGGAGAAAACAATAATAGTGAAAAATCTATATATCATTTTTATACTACATATAAAAATAATTTAAAAAAGAAAAATAATAAACCTTTTATAATTATTGAAAAAAATAAAAAGAATAGTAAAAAAATAAAAAGAATAGTAAAAAAATAAAAAGGGAAAATGATATTGTTGGTCATTCAGAAGAATTTGAAAACTATTTTATAGGAGTTAATCATCGAGGCGTAGACTTTAAACTAGAAATACTTTATCCAGACTCTGTTTTAGATATTATACAAGAAGTTTCTAATCTAGTAATTTCTTCCGCATGTACATCGATTTCAACTATATACGATGAAATACCAGTTAATAACAAACTACCCAAATCTATTATATGTAAAAATATATTTGATTTTAAGGAATTTATAGAAACAAAAGAAAGAATTAACATAGTAGTGGGTTTTGATGGATTAATATCAGGATGTTTTTTAATAAACTTTGACAAAAAGGCAATTGTAAAAGCACAAAGAATGTTAGAATCCAATTATAAAAAATATTATATTAGTTTACAAACTATACTATTATCATATTTTAAAGAAAATGCTGCTATTTTAGCCGGTACAGGTATTACAAGTATTAGTAAATTATTATTATATAATGCTCCAAAAGGAACAAAAATGGAAAATATTCATATTAAAGAAATAACAACATTTTTGAATTATTTAGATGAGTTTTACAATTCAGATAGTATTATAGCTGTTAGCAATACTTGTAGAGTATATAAATTAACTAGCATAAAAATATATTTATTATTTAGCATCCATCAAGCAAAAATTATATCAGATAAACTAAATAATAAATATAAAAAATAACCGTAAAAAATAGGGTATACTAGAATTATTCTAACATACCCTATTAAATAATGTGACAATCTACCCTTACATTTTATCTAAATATTACTCGTACCACTTGATCAGAAATCTTCTTTATAACTCTATAAGCACCTTGTGTATTTCTATCACAAGCAGTAGCAATGCCATCTTTATTACAGCAGCAATATCCATTGACTTCACAAGTACCATCTTGAAATACAGACAATACACCTAACATTCCAACAGGTGACCATTCAGGGCGATCAAAACGTGAAACATATTTCTGTGTTGGATCATAATCAGGATTCGGTTTACGTCTTTTGCCTTCATAAACTAAATTTCCATCCTCATCAAATACTTCTTTCATTGATCCTGTTTCTTCATCAAACTCCTCTTTAGGAGCAGGTTCATAGATTAATCGACCAAAATCATCTCTCAGATACATACCATTCCACACATCACAGTCTCCATTTCCTAATACAAACGGTGCGCCGGATACGATACCTAAGATATAATCCTCGTTTGACTTGGCAATAGTAATTTTATCATTATGTAAAGTTACAAATTTACCTACTCTGTCTTCATTATTCGTATTACTATCTTCCCATTCGAAAAATTCTGCATAGTCCGCTGTGGTAGAAGCAGTTATCGTATTTGCAACCTTAGTTGTTCCTTCGAAAGTAACAGAAAATGCGTTTGAACGGTTCAAATCATTACTTCCATTTCCTATCGCAAAAGCAGTCCCAGTGTTATCATCAGTAATCATTACATTATAATGCCCGCAAGCATGGGAACTTTTATTTTCAGCTATTGTTCCAATTCCCTCTGCATGAGAAGCTAAAGCTGAAGCGTTCGTTTTATTTCCTTCAGCATGTGAATAATTGCCAGAAGCGTTTGATAACTCTCCTTCTGAATGAGAACATAAACCAGTAGATGCGTTACTACGTCCTTCTGAATGAGAACCAAAACCACTAGCTTCTAAAAGGGCACCCATTGAAGAACTACAGTCTCCAATTTGTTTACCATCCCTTCTACCCAAATTTATACTTCTAACACTATACACACTTGATTGAGCATAAGTTTCATGTATCTTATTACCGCGTTGATCCTGTTCTGCCGATTCTGAATAATAAATATGGCCCCACGTTCCATCACCTCTTAAACATTTATCAACATCATCTTTAGTTGGAGCAGGTACTAATCCTTCTTTCCCATCAGATTCAGCATTTGCTCCAGTCATAATTCCAACATCACTTGATGAATTATTATTCAATGGTGTCATTCCATCATCAGTCTTCATATATATGTCATAATTATACATTCATTTTATTCCTTTCTATTTATTATTAAAATAAAGCAGAATAAACAAATATATAAATCTGGAATAACAAAGTTATTTTATTAACTTTTATTTTCCAAAAGATCTTGCATTTGATTTATTCTGCTTTCTAATTCAGTTACTTTATTTTTAAAAACTCAAAATCTACTGAGGGGGGGGGTAGAACCTAATTGTTTTAATCCAGTTTCAGTTTTAATATAAATATCCATAGTTGAAATTCTCCTTTCATTTTCTATTTGATTATAAAACAAATTATAGATATAGTTTATTATTGGGAATTAATAAGAATATTGTTGAATTTTGAAATATATGATATAATAACTGCGTTGTCCTACCGATACCTGGCAACAGGAGGAGGTGTTAACATGGAAGTTGTTGTGTCATTTTTTATTTCCGTTATGGCAGGTGTAGTTGCCTACTATATCTGTAAATGGCTAGACGGCGATGACAAGAGCAGCAAATAGCCTACTGGGTGCTTTGCCAGTATAAAAGAAAAGAAGAATCCCCGGACTGTACGCTACTACGGTTCGGGGATTTTATTCTTTGCCCACATGGACTTGTTGTGTCATTTGCCTATTGGCATTATAGCATATGCATTTTAAAGATGCAATATACAATTTTATGGAAAATTTTTTCTGTTCTATTTCTTAATTTTATGAATAATATAATTTTATGAATAATATAATTTTATTTTGTATATGTTTTTTATCATATTTAAAACTTAAACATGCATCCTACTTTTCTGATAAAACAACTGTCTTCTTTTACATAATCTGAAAACTCCAGAGAACTCTGTGCACCAAAATCATAAAAACAGCTCCTTCCCTGCTTAAATTCTCTTATAGGCTTACTGCCTATGCTCTTCGGTAAAGGATATGGCCTTTTTACGCCATCATTATTCCATACAACTGTTTTCATCATTGTCCTCCTTATATTCATTTGCATTAATTGTTTTTTTTGTTTACTTTTATTAGTTACATTATTCATGTATATTAAATTCTTTATGCTTATAATTCTCTATTAGCATTTATTGATTACATATCAGTTATGTAGTCTAAAAGCGATAGATAATTATATATTATCACTCACTGATAGAGCGGGTAATAGCAGTTCTATTAGTATTACAATCATAGACAAAAAAGATTTGGCATATCGCAATTGGTCATATAGTCTTAATAAATTAGATAATACAATTACATTAAACCAATATATTGGTGACGAAACAGAAGTAACTGTTTATGATAGTTATAAAATAGATGGTGTAACATATCAGACTAAGCTTAAAAGTAGAATTGGCGGAAGTGATTATATGTTCAGCGGGAAAAGTAATATAAAAAGTATTACTTTTAGTAATAATATTGATACATCAGATGTTACTAATATGTGGGGGATGTTTTCTGGATGCAGTTCATTGATAGATCTAGATTTAAGTTATTTAAATACATCTAATGTAACCGATATGCATAATATGTTTTTTGGTTGCGTATCGCTAACTAATTTAGATTTAAGCAATTTTGATATGTCCAATGTTACCGACATACAGTCTATGTTTAGTAGTAATTCTGAGATGAGTTTAATAGAAATAATAGGAATAGAAAATTGGGATACATCAAATTTTAGTAATTTATATCGTGTTTTTTATAGTTGCAGTTCACTAAAAAGTCTTAATTTAAACAAATGGAATACATCCCTAATAACAAATATGCAGTATGCTTTTTATAATTGCAGATCATTAGAAAATATAAATTTAAATAACTGGGATACTTCAAATGTAACAAATATGATGGGAGTCTTCGGGCGTTGTGAATCGTTAGAAAATATAAATTTAAATAACTGGGATACTTCAAAAACAACAGATATGAGAGATATGTTTTATTATTGTAGTAATTTGACAATCGTACTAGTCGCAGAAAATAAATGGATTACTAATCAAGCTAGTATAACAGGTATGTTTGATCGTTGCAAAATCTCATCTGTTACATATATTTAAAAAGTAACATAAACTATATAATGATGCTGGGGGCAAAAGGTCATCAGATGAAAAATTGTATTAATTGTTTGCGAATTGCATGATTTTTAATTGAGTTTGAATATGCGTATCATATTGTAAATTAGACTCAATTCTAATTCAATTAACACAATTTGAGCCTTCCATACCTTTTGACCCCAACTTTAAGTTAGAAATATTTAACTAATTCATATAGATATTCATAATATTATTTCTATTTGTTTTATTGATTAATTTACAGCTAATGCTCCCCAAGGAGAACCTGATGCTGTTCCGTTGTAATGAATGTGAGGAACTTTATAAAAAGCAAACTCACCAATTTCTTTTACTCCATTAGGAATTATTATGTCTAAATTATTATTACTACAATTACTAAAAGCAGATTGATTTATAGTTTTTAATGTGTTTGGTAAAGTTATATTTTTTACCTTTTTTTCACTAGATAGGAAATATTTTGGTATTGTCTCTACATTTCCATTTATTATAACATTTGATACATTAGTTGAACTTCGCCCACTTCCATCACTAGTATAATAGAATATATTAGGTAAATGTACAACATTTTCTCCAAAATAAACAGTAAAACCATCTTCTGAGCCGGCTCCTCCTAATAAACAATTACTTCCATATTCTGTATTATAATATAAGGTTTTTAAATTATTATATATTCCACCAAACAAATTATAACTATAATTTTCATAGAAACCTTCGAAATTGTTTATGGTGCTTGGTATTGTGAGTGTCGAAACATTTCTACAAGTTTCTAATATTATTCTCCCAATAGACTTTACACCCTCTGGAATGACAACATTTGTTAACTCTTCACATTCTCCAAAACAACTTTTACCAATATATCTAACAGTACTAAAAATTTCTAAATCTGCACCGCTTCCAACTTCTCCTATGCTTGTTAAGTTTGTTCCATAAAAACACATTTCTCCTAAAATTTTAAGTGAAAACGGCAGTTTAACTTTTCTAAGATTTTTACATGCTTGAAAGACTGAATCAAAATTAATCACATTGCTTAAATTCATCATTGACAAATCTATTTCTGATTGTTTTATTCCACAAAACATACCACACATATCAATAACTTTCGACATATCAAGAGCATTTACATTTAAATCTCTAAAACAAGGCATTTTGTCATCATACCAAGATGAATTTACACAAAACATATCTCTCATACTTTCCACATTAGAGGTATCTAAGGAAGACAAATTTAAATTTAACAAGTTTATACATTCATAGAACATTCCATTCATATTTTTCACATTTGTCGTATCTAATCCAGAAAGATTTAAATTATTCAAAGCACTCAAATCGGCAAATAACCCGCTTGTTTCATATGAAATTACCCCGCTATTTATTATGATTGACTGAATAGTTTTTTTATTTTTAAAAGGTGAATCGTAATTATTATAATTTTCATAATGCGAATTCAAAATCGTGTTGTAAGTTTGTCCATTAACATTATATGTTCCATTTACAACAACATCATTGGATTCACCTTTATAATTGGTTAATTGTATAGTTTTGCTATTTTCATCAATTATATAATCCCAATTATTTGCCAATTCTTCACTGATACCACACCCTGTACAAACTCCATCTACAAAAACATGCTGATGAATTTCAATGGCAATACTAATAGAACTGCTATTACCGGCTCTATCAGTGAGTGATAATATATAATTATCCGCCGTATTCAGAGCGTAGGTATTATTTACAAGCTCAACAGGTTCTCCATTAACAGTCAGAGTCTCACCTTCACCAACAGTGATCACCGTACCTTCAGAATATGTGCCGCCGTCTTCCAGTCCGTTAAACACAGGAGCAATATTATCCAATACAATTCCATCAGAGCAGATATACGTTACATTATCCGCATTATCCTTAAGCCGAGCATAAACAATATAATTATTATTTGGCTCGATATTAAATGGAGTAGTATAAGATGTCCATTCAGCCGCAGCAAGATCTGACTCACTAGAAGCTGTATCTGCAAGATAGTATGCAATTTCTTTTATTCCTGTTTCATTATCTGTAGCCTCGACAGTAACAGTCTGAGTTTCGTTACAATAAGTATTAAAGGAGATTGTATCTTTCCATGTACAATACTCATTATCTCCAATTCTGATAACACCTGTCGGATTTATACTGTCAATTAATGCAGGAATTTCTTCTTCGTAACTTTCTAAGCATAAAAGGCAAGTATATAATTTTGTTCCTGTTTCTGAATAAGTAGGTTCTTTAGTAATCTGACATACATAATCATGTTTATGTACATCTTCGCTGTTTTCTGTCTTTTTTATTACAAATACGATAGTGCCTTTTTCAATCTCATTTTTCTTTAAAGCTTCAAGGCATTCTTCTCTGGTGCCAACCCATATACCATCTGAACTGTTTCCATATTTGATCCAGACACTATTTTTATATTCATAAAATATACCCCTTTTCGCACTGGCATTAACCAAAGCATAAATAAAAGGATATGTTTTGATATTTTCTGTTGGAAGAGTTTCAACAGGGATAAATTCTACTTTATCTGATTCGATATTTTCTAAAGATTCTTCAACTGTGCTTCCATTTGGTCTGTCTATATTATCAGAATCTGCTCCAATAGGGATGTAAACATAATCATTTGCATCACCGTTATTTGCAACTTTTTTACCAATTGATTTGATTGTATTAACTTTTTTTTCTGTTTCTGCCATTTAATCACCTTCCTTAAAATTAATTTCGTTCCTGCTCAACAAACCAGATGTCTCCAATAGACTGGTCTGGAGGCTGTTCTTTTGAAACTTTTGTATCAACGATTTTATTTTCTATATTTTTTGGAGCAAATGTGTTCTGTATATTTTCTATTGTCTTTCTTAAATTTTTAAAAGTCACAACTTTAATCTCGGTTTCCATATTCATACCTCCTAAGTAGTTGTATTAGAAAATAAGGACGCATGAGTAACCACACGTCCTTATAAAATAAAATAGTCAGAATTTCAGATTATTCAGTCGGAAGAGTAGGGAATAAGGAGTCAATTTCCGCATCTGTAGCTTCTACATACGTAGGATTTTTCTCAAGCTCTGTAACCCGCTCAGCTAATGTATTCGTATATTCTTTTGCATCTGCAAGAGCGTTATTTGCTTTGGTTGTTGCATCAGCAGAAGCTGTTGAAACTGCGTCAGACTTGGCAGTATCTACATAGTCTTTAACAGTGCTTTCACCAATGTCGCCAACCCTTGCAGCAATCTTTGTATCAGTGCTTGCCTCTGCTGCGTTAATAGCTTCTGTTTTAGCCGCTGCAATAGATGCAGTAAGTTCTGATTTCAGATCATCAATTTTTTCGCCAATATATTCAACAATTGTAGTAGCCTCAGTACCTTCTGGCAGCTGCGTTACCAATGCTTTCAGGGCGGCAATATCCTCTTTGTTTGTCTTAATCTGGCTGTTCATAGCTGCTGCATCAGAAGTGTGCGTTGTAATCCAGTCTGAGATTTCTTTCAGTGTATCATATGCTTCTGGTGCATCTGATACAATAGCTGCTACTGCATCAGCAACTTTCTTGTCCACAGATCCTTCTCCAGTACCAATAAGAGAAGCAATGGCAGTTTCGTTTGCAGATACTCGTCCCTTAATCTCTGTATCATCATATGCAGATGCAGAAATTTCTTCTTTTAAAGAGGTTGCTGCATCTTTAATTTTCTTATCAACAGAACCTTCTACAGTATCATCACCGTTTAATTTAGCAATTGCATCCGCATTTGTCTTAACTGCACCCTCTGCGAGATCATTAACTTTTGTTTCTGCAGTACCTTTTGCATCATAATTATCCGAAAGAGTATCAGCATAATCTTTTGCAGATTTGAGAACGGCGGCATCATCTGCAGCCATTTTAGCTTTCAGTTTTTCATCATATCGAGTAAGGTTATTTAATGTTACAATTGTCTCTGTAGTTGTTGTGTTTGTATTTTCCATAATTAATTTTCTCCTTATTAAATAAATTTGATATTAAAATAAATTATCTATGTCAGCATTTGTGGCATAGGATAAATTTTCAGTTATTTTGTCTTCAATCTGTGAATTGAAAACATCACTATTCAGTTGTTTCAAAATTTCAGTAGAAACAGAATCAGTAGTAGTATATGTATCTGTAGTGTATGTACCATTAGATTGTATATTAAATAAAGTTACTCCATCTGAAGCCATTCCCATTATTTCATTATTAGATATTATAAAAAGATCTCCAGATTCACTTGCAGACATGCTTTTTGAATTATCAGTTATGGAATAATTTCCTGCTATTTTGTAAATGCCAGCTTGTAGATTCGACAAGACAAGCGGAGTAGAAGTATGTGCAGTAAGATTTTTTAATGGAACATCATTTAATTGGTTGTAGCTTGTTATACTAGATCCGCTCCCTCCAGTATTTCCAGAAGCCCCGCCGTATTTATATCCAACCTTAACCCAGGTATCTGTTTCTATTCCAAGTATCCAGATAGAACCATCTTCAAAACAAAAACATTCTGATCCTGGCCCGCAGGGATCGTCACTAACTGTATCATTTTCCTGTTTTGCACCAATTCTTTTTGATGTCGGCAGTTTTCCAATATCATTTAAAAAATCACATTGATATTGTTTCCCCATACAAGAAGAATGATAATTATTATTAATCAGTCGATAAGCCATAAATATAAACCTCCTTTCTGTAAAATATTTATCTTTCTGATTCAACAAACCAGATATCACCCAAGTTTAGATCTTCAGGAGGAGTAATCGATACGCTTGGCATACCTCCAGCTGCATCCTTGATTTCTTCAAGGGCTTTTTTTAACTTTTCTATGGTCGCATCAGCAGTTTCATTAGCTTCATTTGCATTTGCAACAGCTTCGTTGGCATTGTCAAGAGCGTCAGAGGCTTCTTTTATAATTTCATCTGCCTCGTTTTTTATTTCATCAAAATCCTGTTTTCGCTTTTCTTCTGCCGTTACACGGGCACTTTCTGCTTCTTTGACAGCATTCTCTGTATTAGTGATATCATCGATAGCTTTTTCAGCAGAATCTATCACAGTATCAGCTTCTTTAAGCTTTTCATTTATTTTAGCCACTGCTTCATTAGCTTTGTCTGCGGCTTCATCAGCGTTGACAGCTGCAGTGTTAGCTTTGTTAGCTGCATTATTTGCATTAGCAGCAGCTGTATTTGCCTTATTAGCTGCATTGTTTGCATTGATAGTAGCTGTATTCGCTCTTGTGGCAGCATCATTTGCCTTGTCAGCTGCATTATTTGCATTTAAAATTGCATCGGCAGTATTTTTTTCGCGCTCCTTTTCAGCTGCTTCTCGTTCAAGCTCCGCCTGTTTTCTTGCATTTTCGGCAGCTTCCCACTCAGGAAATTTTTCAATGATCCTTTCAGCCTCCCTGATTTTTAGAAGGATGTGTACTAATGCATCGAATTCAGCTGTCGAAGTAAGTTTGCAGTGGCAATAAACAGATTTTTCAATGACAGCTTTTACAGGCATGGTGTGGAGAACTTTTTCAGTAGATTTTTCCAGAAGCATGATCTGTGCATGTCCAACGCCATCCGCTATCAGCATTTGGGCTGTGCATTTTATAGTGACTGTGCCATCATTATTTATTACACCATCGTTAAAAACAGGATACCCGTCTGGTTTCAGCCACTTTACATACACTTCAGTCGTTGAAGAATCAATGGGAACAATAATGCCATGATCAGTAAATGTAACCGTAACTTTTCTGGCATCTTTGTCATACTGGGTGAAACGGAGCGTCTTTATATTTGGATTGTTGAAATCAAGGGTGATTCTTTGGACATTATCTTGTAATCCCAATTAAACCTCCTTCCTGCATAATAAAAAGAACCAGAATTTATTTTTTGTTGTCTTCGTCTGATTCTTTTAATGATTTTTCATAGTTTTCTTTTTCCATTTGATAGATCTGCATAGAAATATCTCTTACCTGTATATAAAAATCTTTTGCAATTAATTCTTGTATCGATGAGGGAAGTCCACTGTTGCTGATAATATAAAATAATTGTGATTTTATTTCTTCAATAACAATGTTTGTTGTTTTTAAATTCTTATTTTCATTATTTTTAGTATTCATTTTTTGCTCCTTTAGACAATTCATAAACATATGATTCAAATTCACTAAAATCCGCCAGTACTTCATCACTGTACTGATCAAAAAGTTTTCTTTCTTGAATAGATTTATTAATACTGAAATCACCATCATTAGGAATATTTGCGTTCATATAAGCAATTTGCTTTTGCGTTTTAGCACCATTTTCATCAACTTCTATAGAACTAAATCCTGTGACAGAAATAGTCTTATTAACCTGCAGCATATACAAGATCCTCCAATCTTTTTAAATGTTGTTTTAATATTGCATTTTCACCTTGTAAAGACAAAATAATATTTTTGTTGTTCATTTCAGTTTCTTTCAATTTCTGCAGCATTTTTTCATGCTTCTGCACCATTTGTACTGTCATGATACCTATAGATTTATAATCTATACGATATGCATAATCAGGACAGTATACGCGTTCCTCATCTAATACTTTTTTTGATTTCCATGCTACACTATATTTTTCGCAAGGAAATAAATCCGCCACTTTATCTGCCTCAAGGCCGAATTCAATAGCGGGTGTTTTATAACTATACAGACCATTTTTATAGCGGTAACTAACAGGCCTTAATTTCATATAAGCGTCAGAAATATCTGTTAAATCTCGGACATTATCTTTTAACCTTTGATCAGAACTTGTTCCAGAATGTGCATCAACATATCCTTGTACATATTGCTGCACATATTCCACGGATGGAACATCTACCTGCCTTTCATGGTCTTTAGCCTTACCATTAGCACCAAATCTTAGAATAATTTCACTTGTATAATTACTGTTGGCATGTCTGTAATCATTCTCGCCAATGCTGATATTCTTAATTCTTTCAAAATTCTTAACCCATCCTGCTGAAGGTATGCCATGATTATCCACACTTCCATTCATCTGATATACCCTCATGCCATTGGTTCCACTAGATGTGCCAAGTGCAAACTGTAAATAGATATTATCAACATATAAAGTATTTGTATCGATACATGCCTTTCCATAGCCGTCTCTGAACATTTCTGTGCCAAGGATATTTGCGCATACACCGCTTACATTTGGATTATTATAACCAGAATTATTATAAACCCAGGAAGTTTTATTTTTTGCAGTAATAACTGTCTCATATTTCCCAGAATTTGGATTCCAAAGGCTGAATGTTTTCGCCTGTACGTCTGCGCCGATGACTTTATCGCTGAAAATTCCGCTGCATCCTGTCAGATCACCTTTAAAATATCCAGAATCTGCATGGATCGTTCCTTTGAATACCCCGCTGTTTGCTGTTACATTTCCAGAAGAATCTACTATGAAATTATTATTTACGTTTATAGATGTACCATTAATAGATCCGCCATTAATACTTGGGCTGTATATGGCAGTCCCCGCCTTGATTGTGCCAGTAAATGTTCCGTCCACGGCAGTCATATTTCCATTTGTATCAACTGAGAATTTATTCCCGATTTTTATACTGCCGCCCGTAATTGTATTGCCGATTAAATTATTACTAGATATTGTATTACCTGTAATCGTATTACCATTAATCGTATTTCCGTTTATTGTACTGCCAGTTATAGTACTTGCTGACATATTACAGGCATTCAGTGTGCCGCTGAAATCACCATCACAGCCCTGAAGGGTGCCTGTCATTACCATTTTGTTTGATACATTGTTGAAATATAAGACTTCATTACCATTGTGGGAGATAGAAAAAATTCTGTCGGATGTACCGCCGATCTTTACGCGGTTACCGTTTTTATCCTGATAATCGATTGTAATATCAGTAAACTTGGCAGTATCTCCAGAAAGAAGAAAAGATCTTTTTTCGTTCGTAAGATATAGTGTTTCACACGCAACTAATCTGCCGATCAGATTCTCTGCAATAATTCCAGACGTTCTTTTCCCATCAATGTAAATAGTTCCAAGCGCAAGTGAAACGGTCTTCCATCCATCTTGTGTATAATAAAGACCCTGGCCAATTAACCGTGTCTGGAAATCTCCATAATTTCCTTCTTCAGTCATGTCTTTCAAATTTATCCCATAGCTGCCGAAAGTAACTTCATTATTGTCTGAATTTGCAATAGTAGTTTTGGCGGCATTCAAGCCATCAGCAATCCATTTTCCAACCTGATTAAAAGCTTTATTTCCTTGAGAAGACTGCTGTTTGATTGAATTATAAGATGAAGCCATGAAGCCTGTCTGTTTAATAATATCCGAAAGATCGCTTGCAATATTTCCATTACCGCTTATATTTTCTGCAAATGTTACTTTCAGCTGTTCAATTGCATCAAAATCTACATCGACCTGGGCAAGGCGGAGTTTTAATATTTCACCGTCATTTGCTATTCGTATATAGTTATAAATCTGGAACTTATCCCAGAATGGCTTAAACTCATCCATAATAAGAAGATTGCTGAGAGTAATAGAACATGTTCTCTGAAGCTGGCATACCATGCTCAGCTGATAGGCTGCATAATCCAAAAGCTCTTTGCATTTAGCCAGTATCTGTCCATCAGTAAGGCCATCAGATACATAATTATCATTTTGATATGTATCTTCACGTCGATAAGAGTTAAAAACTCTCCAATATGACGGATCGATATTATCTAAGTATGATTTAAAATCAACCTGCGACTGTATTACATTCTTTTCGGATTCAATCACATCAATAAGCTGTTTCTGGCGTTCTACTTCACCTTCCCTGATTTTATAGACCTCATACACCGCATCCCGTCTCAGCCTGTATGTGGTATAAATTGTATTGAAAGCAGATGAATTTTTAGCAGAAGACTGGAAAGACATAAGAATTGAAAGGCAGGTTTCATAGCCGTCATAGAAAGACTTTAATCGATTAAGACAATATTTTTGAAAATATGATACTAATTTGCCGTAATCAGCCGAAGTGGTATAAGCCAGAACATCCTGATCAACCTCAGCCATTTCATTCTTGGCGACTGCTTTTAAAATCTTTTGTTTGGCAAAATTTAATTCGTCGTCATTTATTCGTACAGAAAGAGTGATAGTCCGTGTGTCATTTTTATCTGCAGTACGGTAAATATGAATTTTTCCAGTCCATGTATTCCCGCTGTATCTAGGATAATTGTTAGTAATGTCGTCAATAGATTCTACAGTGTACCGATTATCAATAATTACTTTACAGTAAGCAACAACATTGTTTGTAACTCCAGTAAATGAAGCGGTGGAGTGGATAGACAGATTATTTACAGCTACCTGAGTATTAACAAATTCCCGTTCAATCCTTGAAGCTTGTTCTTGTGCGCTTGTTGTTTTTAAGGATACGTTCGGCATCATAGAATTAGTCAGATAAGACAAATAATCGTAAGCTGAACACAGTCTTGTAAATACACCGCATACTACCCACGAAGTCCCATTGCTCACATAATATTTATTGGTATCGTTTATATGATAATAATGTCCAGTTTTACCAGAAGCAGAAGGGAGGCTGGTAAAAGAATTTACATTTCCGTCAAATGTCAGAATAGTATCCGTGGACTGCCCATCAGATAAAAGTTTATTTAATACATCATATCCACCATAATACTCATCACTTATTTCATTTTTTAATTCCTGATATGATTTAATTGCATTAACTAGTCCATCAGGCATATCTTTATATTGAAAGTTATGAAATCCCCAGATATAATTTCCAGTGAGGTTTATAGCGGCTAAATAATTAGTGACTACATCATCGCCGCCAACAACCCGAAGACAGTTTTTGACACTATCAGCATTGTCATCAATACTAATGTTTTCAGCTAAGTTTCTGGTATTAATAAATACATTTGTGTCTTCACCGATAGCATATCGATCATAAATATTAATCCGTCTGTTATAAGTATCAAATATATATATCAAATTAGCTTCATTTGCGAGATCGCTTACAAGAAAATCATAAATATTCTGACCATCTATAGTAAATGTTCTTTGAAAAGATGTCGCCAGTTCTTTTTCCTGTCTTCCATTATTTGTGACAGTAATATACTGGGGAACAACTCCAAGCGTCCAGTGACATGCCTTATCCATCAATAATAGATGTAAAAGACTATGATCTGGATCAGAGGGGTTATATAATTTAATGGGCTTGATGTTACCATACGAATCTAAATTTGATTCATCCTGTGCACCATAATTAAAATAATCATCATCGTTAATATGCAAATCATACAAAGGTATTTGAGTAAGTTCAGTTTCAAGAGAATATCCGACTACTTCTTTTAGAGTGTTCTGATCAGATTTTTTATTAATGTATATTTCAAATTTTCCATAACCTACAACATTTATAATTTTTAAGTCTATAATATCATCCCAAAATAAGCAGGATTTTCCGTCAATAATTTTATAAATATTTAAATTAATGGTATCAAACTTGGTTCCTGATATTGACATACGAAAATTAGTATAATTTATTTTACCAATTACATCACCATTTCGTTTTTCTAGTAATAGAATAGGAGACTCAATACGATGAGTAATTGGATTGGTTTTTATTATTGTTTTTGTAGTTTTAATTTAACATACCGCCTTTCTCGCTAATCTATATTTGATTTTGATATGACATGGAAGAGTAGAAGTGATGGTATTGACTGTTTCATCATAGCCTTGAACGATCCTTGGCAACTGCCAATTAAAATTATCGGGGCTGATTCCTTCAATGATACCATTTTCAGAATCAATGATAATTTTGCCGCCTGCTTTTACAGAGTTAAAAATTGTATTTGTTTGGTTTATATCTTCTAAAATTTTTAAATGAAGATCTCCATTCTGCATGGGGATAATTTCCCAGATAGGGTAGAAATAATCGGCTCTATCAGATAGTGCTAAGAAAATGTATGGGGATGTGTTATTTATATCAAATTCAGTTTCTAAGGGTTCAGTATAACCATAAACATTATCTGTAATTACTGTTAATCTATATCCATGTATTCTCCCTGCAACCATTTGTGGAGTTATATTAATTTGAGCATTATAGTATATATTATAAAAATCTTCCTGTTCGATTATAAGTTCATGAAATCCATCTTCACGGCACAGCCATTTTCTCATAGCTCTATCTTCATAACTATTTATTGGCAGATTAATCTTTTTACTTTCATATTTAGTAATAGATAATTCAAATGAGATTACGTCTTCATAATTGGAAGATAAAAATCTTCGTCTGTCATTATCTGGGACTTTTAAGGTAGTGAATGTGATGTTTGATGGGGTAGAAGTATTCGTTTCTCCATTAAATTCACATATGATAAAACCAAAATCATTTAAACTTTTCCCATCAAATATAAAATTTGTAGCATCCACATGTTCACCTCCTTATTATTTGAAAATGATTTTAAATCTTTACATCTAATTTTATGGTTCTTACTATTTACAAATTGGCAAATATATAATCTAAATCCGTTATAACAATTTTTACTCCTTGATAATATTTATTTATTATCTTTTTGGATTTTGAATCTATTTTTCTTTTTAGGTCGTTAGGAATGGATACATCTTTTCCTGTTTTTTTGTCTCTATATTTTTCAACAACATATTTTTCTGTTACAGGACATATGTTTTGTAACAGAAAAGCAGCTTCTCGCCCCTGTACATATCCAAATTCTAGACCATCATATACTTTATATCGTTTTATTTTTTGAATTTGGATTTCTTTGTATTTTTCGATCTGAGAAGATATTGGTATCATCCAATATATATTTTTATTTTTAATATCTTGAATAGAATAAAAACAAGGCCTTCTATGTAACCCATCAGCTGACGTTTCCTTGTTTGCCATTACTCCGTGTTTTGAAAATTTAATACAATATTCATCTGATAAAAAATAGAATTTACCCTTTGTCATTTGTGCCTCACAATAGAAAAGGACTCCGAAGAGTCCTTAATATTTTGATCCTGTGCTTTTATTACTCGCATTACAGGTAGCGAGAAATATTTTGTCTCCGTGCTTTTATATACCGCTTTACGGATAGCGGGAAATATTTTGAGTCCATAGACTATTAAGAACTTTTAAGTTCTCTTAATTTATATTATATACAGATATTATATAAAATCTATTGACAATATGTACAAAAATAGCAGTATATATTTTACATAGTGCACAAAAATAGTAGTAATTCTTTACATATATTCATTTTTCACTTTCCCAAGCTCTTTTCTATACATCTTATCAATCTCGTTAAAGCTCTTAGCTTGTTTCTCATACTTTTTCTTCACTTTCTCAACAGATTCAATCAGCTCTTTATATTTATCCCGATAGTTTTCAATTTCATCTAGTGTACCGTGGAGTCTCCGGTTTTCATCTGCCAGTTTCTTATTTATCTTTTTCAGCCTGCTGATCTCACCATACAGCAGGTTTCTCTCAGCTTTATTCTTATTAAACATTTCCTGTTCCTCCATCATTTATTTTTGCAATTAAAAAGAGCAGCCCAGAGACTGCCCTTGTGTGATTTGGTGTATTTTCTAAACACTATTAATTATTTTTTTAGAAAAGATGATAGTTTCTTTGTCATATTATAAATTGAAGTTGTAAAACCATCCACAATGTTATCTGTAGCAATAGAAAGAGCTAAAGCAAAGATTGATATTGCATCGTTATATTTATTAGCTTTAAATTTAGTTATATATAAAATACCTAGAATTAAATATAATGTCAAAAAAATTAAAGAAATAAAATTCAGCATAGATAAACGAGATCTTTTTTCTTTAGAATCCAAACCTGAATTATCTATTCTTCTTTTACAATTATATACAAGGTTATTTACTAGAAAAAGAAAAACAAAACCTAAAGCTATAAAATTAATAATAGCCATGACAGTTAATAAATCTAATGAATTATTATCATTTAAAAGAATTCTTCCAATTGCAATTAAAATACCTGTAATAATAATAAAAATTCCCGATGTTCTCTTTTGCATTATTATTTTTCCCTATTAGATAATAACCATAACAGTTTCTTTAAATTGTTTTTGTAATCCTCTACTAATATTTCAATTTTATTATCAGTAAAATCGCTAAAATTTTCTTTAAAGTTTATAGTTGATAAGTATTGTATTTCACGCATATTCTCACTAATAATAAACTTTCCATGTGATATAATACTGTTTATATCATTCATTATTTTATAAAATGGATCGAGTGATTCATTCTTATCAAAACTATAAATATTAAAAGAAAGTAAAGAAATAGATGCTTTTTTAATCTCTGCATATAACAAACAATTAAATCTCATTTTTTTTGTTAGAATGATACGAACAAAATAGTTCAAATCACCATCATCAAAATCAACAAATTCGAAATGATAATTCAAGTTTTTAAAACTATTTTCCATTTTAATTTTTAAGTCATTATATTCTTTTGTACTCTTCTCCATAAAAATATTCCCGCAATCTTTCTAATAGAACAGTATTATTATTAAATAATACAATACGAATAACCTTGCTGTCAAAGCATAAGCGCATATCAGAATTTTCATATATAGTTGTTCTATCATTTGATAATATTTTTTTGAAATTAAGATTTAAATCGCATATCAATTTTTCTTTATCTTCAGAAACTGTTGGTATACGAAAAACAAGAAATTCATTCATCGCAACTTCCTCCAGATTCTAAATATTCTTTATAAATGTCTTTTGTATCTAAAAATGCATGTAACAATTTAACTGTAATTTTATCAGGATAACTATTTTTAAAATTTTCAACAATCTCTTTATCATGCTGTGGCAAACCATTATATTTTGCTAATAACTCTATTGTATGTATAATATCTGCTGGCCTATTCATTGCACAATATATACTAAGAATTTTTTGATCTTTCTTTTCACGTGCTGCTTTTAATCTCTCGATGTCTGCCCATTCTGCCTCTGATTCTTGTAGCTTTTTTTCTAAATTGCTGTCCATATACAATTTCCTTTGATTTTATTATATATTATAGCTAAAATTCTTAATTTCATATTGATTTTATTATACTACAATTAACCGATATTGTCTATCCAAACTGATGTTTCCATCAAAGATAAAATTCAATAACCAGAGAGGCTTTTACACCCTCTGGTTATCTACTTTATTTATATCTAATGCCTGAAACTTACGAAATACTTGTCAAAGCGTCCGCCGAGTCCCATCTGATTATTAACCATATAATTAATCATCTTCTCAAAGTCATGATCTTTCTGCATCCTGCACATGAAATCTTCATAATTCATTACATTCGGCAGATTAATGTTCACAGTATCATATTCCACATTTACATTTGTTTCCTGCGGTCTGGACTGAGCCTCTGGCATCTTCATCATTTTATCCATAAGGTCTTCCATGCCCATAACGGTCTTGTAATCCGGTGTCTTATTCACATAATCCCGGATCATTTTTGTCTGCTTCTCATTGAATACGCTTTCTCCCGGTTTTGCAGATACAATGACAGAATCATTGTTCTTCCTTACGGCATCGTCAAGATCCTGCACGACTCCTCCCTTTGAAAATCCCTGAAGCTGCAGCACATCGAGAATATTCTTTTTATATTTCTGATGGTCTGGGTTTTGGGCAGCAAGGTCTGATTCTGAATAATTCAGTCCCAGAAGCTTCGCAAGGCGCGACATTTCCTCCTCAGTCAGTGCAGAATGATATTTTTTGTGGATATACTTATTCAGGCTTGATTTCGGCTCATTTTTATTCGTTCCGTTTTCCAGAAGGTTTTCGATTGCGGCTTTCCTCGCAGCGCCAAATAACACACCCGCAGCAGGAGTAACCGGAGCACCTATAACACCCGCGTTTCCAGATGAGCCTGTGGATACGGATGAGGAATTATTATTGGATGTGTTTCCAGATGAAGAATTTCCTGCTGATACGGCATAATCACCTTCATGCCCGGCAGAGTTCAGAGAGTCGCTTATGCTTCTGAAATCAGAAGAGAGAGAGGTATAGGCATTCCTTATTTCAGTTACAATACTGTCAAGTGACTGTGTGACTGTTCCTCCGGCACCAAGATAAGAATCTAACGATCCCATGCCTTCGATAGAAGCGATGATTCTTTCCATCTGCTCTGTCATCTCATACCCGTGTTCTTCAGCCGTGTCCTTAATTACATCCTGCACATCCGATCCTGTCTGTGCGAATAAGTCAAGGCCTTCCTTTAAGAGCCTGTCGCGGTCGTTCATGATATCTTCCACGAGCTTCGCATATTCTTCGTATAAATTATCGAGCATATCCTTCTGGTCTGAGATATAGCGGTCATACTCCTGATCTTCAAGCGATTCTTCGGCATCCTTTAACTGAGACTGTAATTTCTGTATTCTTGCTTCTGTTTCCTTGGAAGAATCGCCCCGCAGTGCAGCAATCTGTTTCCTGAGGGAATTGATATTGTCAGTTTGCTTCTGAATATTTTTAGAATATTCGTATAAATCTTTCTCGGCATCAAGCAGCTTCTGCTTCTGCTCAATCAGCTCCTTCAGATAATCAAGCTCAGACTGGTATTTCTGCTTCATCAGATCCACAATCTTAGTCCCGTATCCATACTCATGCTGTACTTCATCCCTGTGGAGCTTCTGCATTTCAGCCAGTGCCTTTTTCAGCTCATATACGGATTCATATTCACGCTTTATGCCGTTTTCGTCAACAAAGGAAAGCTTTCCGTCTTCCAGTGCCTTCTTCATAAGGATGACCTGTTTCCTTGTAGATTCAGCAGCATCCCCGCATACATTCATCTGGGAGACATATAAGGAGAGTGCAGCAAGGCCGTTTTCCGTAATCCCGCCCATATCGGCATCCGTTAAATTGTCGCCTAGTAACGTAATCAGTAAGTCAGCTTCATCAGTAATATTATGGTACGCATCAAGAATATCGTTCTGTATTGTATCAGCGATTTCGTTTATGGCATCCTTATAAGACTTGATCTGGGAGAGTGATTCTGCCTGTGCGTCCTGCACGCCCTGGATCGCATCCTGGCACTCATACCATGCAGGTGAGAACATCTTAATATTCTTCAGCTGTTCCGCAAGTTCTGTTTCTTCCTCCTTCAGCTTTTCAAGGTTCTCATTCTCCATGCTGATCTTGTAATCATAATAAGACGCATCTACGAGCCTTCCAGATGCTTCGATCTTCTTAATCTCATTGTCAAGGTCTGACATGCCGTTTGAAATGAGGGAGATCCTGTTCTCGAAATCAGTCTTCACATTGTCAAACATCGACTTGTAGGTTTCAAGAATCTCTGACTGCAGCTCCGCTTCAAGGCGTGCATATTCCACATGATCCTTATGAAGCTCT
>CANDMV010000047.1 GCA_947385875.1 uncultured Eubacterium sp.
CGCATATCCGTCCGGGATGCCGTGTGGACTACGGCGTGGGGCGCATCCTTTTTGCAGGGGAAGTCGCCGGGTTCTTAAACCCGATGGGAGAGGGCATATCTGCCGGGATGGAGAGCGGGTACTGCGCCGCCAGTGCAGTCATGGAACATTTCGACAACCCGGAAACAGTCCGGGAGGCATACAGGCAAAGCACGGAAAATCTGAAATCCTATATGCAGCGCCAGTGGAGCCTTGTCGGGGGAATGGCCGGCACGTTCAGGGAGATGGAATAAGTGCGTGAAAAGGGCTGCTCGATACCCGCAGGCAAAACCCTTATACGAACACGGAAACTGCCTATATTATCACGGAAACCCGCTGGGAGTTTTCGTGATAATATAAGTGTTTCCGTGTCTGTATATAGAATCGTGGTCAGAAAAATGGTTTGTAGGTTATGAAAACTTCTCCTGTGGTTATTTCTTTTGGTTGTTTTTCCACGCCTTATATATTGCATTGGCGATGAGAAGCAGAACGCAGATAGCAACAAACCAACCAGGAAAATGTGGCATAATATTGATCCTCCTTATATTAATTTGAATACAGCAGCCAAAATACAAACAGCGGCAATTAAAATTGATATTACAATTCGTAACAGGGAAAAACTGTACAGTTTTTCAGGATTGAATTTGTCATAACGTATTTTGACAGTCGATCCAACCTGCAAAGCCAGTGAAAAGTAACGATAAAAGGTTGACTGCTTTTGGGGTAAACTTAAGTCGGCTTGTAAAATGAATGAGTTTGCTTTATAATATGTAAAATGATATTTGTTGTAGAAGGCAGGTGTTTTTAATGAACGTTAGATTTTATAATGCTAAAATATTGCAGCCTGATGAAGAACATATGTTTCGTATGACAGAAGGTGAACTCTGGGTGCAGGGAAATTCGGTCTGTTACATCGGCAGCAATACAGTTACATGTAGACATGCAGATACAGAGCATACAGATTTTGGTGTACGATCGGTGTACAATCGTACAGATACATGCGGACACGCTGATACAGAAAGCGGGTTGGAAAAAAAGCAGCCCATCCAGTGGGAGCGGGAGATTGACGCATCCGGCTGCGTGCTGATGCCAGGATTTAAAAATGCCCACACACATACGGCCATGACATTTCTGCGTTCTTACGCGGACGACCTGCCGCTGCAGGAATGGCTGAACCAGCAGGTGTTTCCAAAAGAGGCACAGCTTACGCAGGAGGATGCTTACTGGCTGAATATCTTAGGGATTATGGAATATTTAACGAGCGGTATCACTGCAAATTTTGATATGTATTTTCTGCCGATGGCAAGCGCGATGGCGGCGCGGGACACAGGTTTTCGCACGGTGCAGGTGTCTGCGCTGAATAATTTTGTCAGTTCACCGGAGCAGATGGAAGAGGAGTATTATGCCATTACGCAGATGTGTGACCGGACCAGTTATGCTGCAGGAATTCATGCAGAATATACGACTTCGCTGGAGCGGATGGAGGGAGCCGCAAAGGTGGCGAGCAGGCTGCATCTGCCGTTTTATCTGCATAATTCAGAGACAAAGCGTGAAGTAGATGAATGCATCCATAGATGGGGCAAAACCCCCACGGCACTGACGGAATCCCTCGGCATGTACGAATATGGAGGCGGCGGCTATCATTGCATCTGGATGAATGAAGCAGATATGGATTTGTTTGCATCCCGTGGCTTGTCGGTCGTTACAAATCCGGCTTCAAATCTAAAGCTTGCAAGCGGGATTGCACCAGTTAAGTCATTTGTGGATCGTAACATTAATGTTGGGATTGGAACGGATGGGCCGGCATCGAATAACTGTCTCGACATGTTTCGAGAAATCTATCTGACAGCATGTCTGGCGAAAATCCGCGAAATGGATGCGGCGTGTCTGTCGGCGGAAGAAGTACTCTATATGGCTACGGCGGGCGGGGCGAAGGCGATGGGGCTGAAGGAGTGTGTCTCACTGGCACCGGGAAATAAAGCAGATCTGGTCATGATCGACCTGCATCAGCCGAATATGCAGCCGGAAAATAATATTGTAAAAAATCTGGTATACAGCGGCAGCAAGCAGAATGTCAGGATGACTATGGTAAATGGACGGATTCTTTATGAAGATGGCAGCTTTTATACTGGTTTTGAACCAGAGGAGGTATATGCAAAGGCAAATGAGATCATAGCACGCATGGTCTGATAGAGGAGCTGTTGCAGAAAGTGCGTGCAGTATACAAGAATGAATCATGGCCTGATAGAAGAGCAGTTTGAGCAAAATCATAGTCGAAAGGCGTGATTGAGAAACAGTTTGAGCAGAAAGCGTATGCAGGTTTAGAAAGATGTAAACGGTAGCCTGCATAACATATAGAAAAGTTGTACGAGCAGAAAGCATGAGCAGGTTTAGAAAGGAATGGTATGAAAGTTATATTTTTACATCACAGCAGCTTTTTAGTAGAATTGGAGCATACGATTTTATTATTTGATTATTTCGCGGGAGAGCGTGTAGGCGGGTTTCATTTTACCGGCGTTCTTCCGCTGATGGATATAGAAAAGGATTTATATGTGTTTGCCAGCCATAAGCATCAGGATCATTTTGACATGGATAATCTCAAGCTGGCAGAACAGTATCCGAAGGTTCATTTTGTCTTTTCAAAAGATTGTAAAATGAGCCGTAATTTTTTAATAAAGCATGGGTATGAGGATCGTATTCTGGACAAGATTACGTATGTCGCACCTGAGAAAAAATATGAGCTGGGCAGCCTGAAAATCCGTACACTTGCATCTACGGATGCGGGAGTAGCATTTTGTGTCGATGCGGAGGCTATTCGCATCTATCATGCAGGGGATTTGAACTGGTGGCACTGGGAAGGAGTCGGTGATTTGGTAAATGGGCGGATGGCACGTGATTTTAAGCGTGAAATGCGGCGTATTGAAAATGAGCATTTTCATCTTGCGTTTGTGCCGCTGGATCCAAGACAGGAGAAGGATGCGTTTAAAGGCTTTGGGTATTTTATGCAGAATGTGGATGCTGACCATGTGTTTCCGATGCATATGTGGCAGGATTATTCACTGATTCGCGCATACAAAAAGCGGACGGATAATGGTTATTTTTTAAGCAGGATTGTGGATATAACGAAAGAGAATGAGGTGTTTGTATTCCCTGCGGGTACGAAATGAACCTGAAAGTCATGCGTGCATTATGGGCTGTCGAGGTCCTGCTGCTGTAACGAAAGTATATGCAGATTCTTGATGGAACAGCTCCTTACTATGAACGGCCTAGAGCGTGTTTGAAAAATCATTCCCGCGATCTATACTCCCCAGTTTGCGGATAATTCATCTCAAATTTAAGAGGCGCTGCCCGCTGCGACTCATAAATTTGGGATAAATTCTCCACAAACTGTGAAGCAGATCATGGCGAATTAGATGTAATCAAAAGAGGAAAGGAAAAGCACAGTCCAGATGGAGTAGCAATAAGTCAAAAAATATTTGAAGTTTTACTGATAAAATAGTAAAATTAAAGACATCTGTATTATGCAATGTAAAAATATTGAATAGATTGCGAGGTAACAATATGGATAAATGCTATATAAATATACTACATTGGAATCATTAGCATTGATTTTAAAAAGTAAGAGCATAAGACTTAATCCATTAACAGTGATGGACGATCTTCAGGAAGCAGAATCGGATGATGATATAAAATATGCTCAATATGTGTTTATATCGTCTTGGATGGATCAGCCGTTAGAAAGTGTTGCAATGTGGAAATTATATTCCAATATGAATAGAGGAGTTCGAATTGGCTTGAAGAGAAAGCCTTCTAAGAAATATACGGTATCAATTGGGAATTCCAAAATGAAGAAAGATATGTCTTAAGATTTTTGCCTGTTGATGCAAAACGAATGATTTACTGTGAAAATGCAAAAGAGGGTGTTTATCAGGCTTTTATAAATACAAATAATAGTTTTTTGCCCTACTATGATTTGAAGATAAGAGATGATGCGTTTAATTCGATAGAAATCACCTTATCGCCTCAATTTACTGATGGAAATAAAATTTTGTTGGAAACTTTGTGTCAAAAATATAACCCTAATATGAAAATCGTTGAAAGTGCATTAAAAAACAAAGTCAGATTATAACGAATTAGATATTTAGAAATCAGGCTGATGTTATATCCAAAAGCTGGAGGAAATGTATGTATAAAAGTGATGCAACGTCAAAACAAGGAACAGAAGCAACTGTGATTGACAGATTATATGATAATTCCGTAAAACTAATACAGTTTGCCAGAAACGTGGCAGTAAAACAAGTCAATACGGTTCAGTTGTTAACCTATTAATCTTTGGGGCGCTGGATTGTGGAAGAACAGCAGGAAGGCAGCAGTAGGGCAAAGTATGGGCAGCAGGTCATAAAAAGCTGTCGGTGAAGCTGTCGGAAAAATTTGGAAGGGGCTTTTCAGAGGATACGCTGAAAAACTGCCGGAAATTTTATCTTATTTATAAAGACAGGATCAGCGAAACAGTGTTTGAACTGTTTGCGGTTGAAAAAAGCGAAACAGTGTTTAGCTTTTTCAAAGATCAGATGCCCTTTTCGCTGCAGTGGTCGCATTATCTGGTGTTGATTCGGATTGACAATGCGGACGAGAGAAGTTTTTATGAGATAGAAGCGGCAAAATCTGGCTGGAATGTTCGCACACTGCAGAGACAGTATAATTCCAGCCTTTATGAGCGCCTGGCTCTCAGCAGGAATAAGGATGCGGTTTTGCAGCTGGCATCTGAGGGGAACGTGGTAACAAAGCCGGAAGACATTGTAAAACAGCCTACGGTGCTTGAGTTTTTAGGGATGGAAGAAAAAGCAGAATACGTGGAATCGGATTTGGAATCAGCCATTATTGACAAGCTGCAGAAATTTTTGCTTGAAATGGGAAAGGGATATTTATTTGAAGCTAGGCAGAAACGGTTCACTTATGGGGAAGATCATTTTTATGTGGATCTGGTTTTTTATAATCGGCTGCTCCGCTGTTATGTGGTGGTTGACCTGAAAACAGATAAGCTGACGCACCAGGATTTAGGGCAGATGCAGATGTATGTGAACTATTATGACCAGTATGAAAAGCTGGATGATGAGAATCCGGCAGTTGGGATTTTACTGTGCAAAGAAAAAAATGATGCTCTGGTTGAAATTACGCTGCCAAAAGATGCAAATGTGTTTGCGTCAGAGTACCGGCTGTACTTGCCGGACAAAAAGCTGCTGCAGGACAAGCTGAAAGAATGGATTGCAGAAGAAGACGATGGAAACTGACAGTTTGGGCAGCATATAAGCTGGAGCTGCGGGCCGGCGGCATTAATAGTGGGCAGTTTACAAGGAAAATTTGAGGCAGTGTAAAGCCGCGTATGAAAAAACTGAACCTTTTTCAATCCTCCTAATGCATTATATTTTGCTTTTTAAACCGCTGTAAAGGCTGAAATAGACGGGCTTTGACAGCAATTTGGAAGCAAAAAACGGCACTTAAAAGGATTATAAGGGGAGGTATAGGATTTTCGGGAGTAAAAATCTCCGAAAGTGCTGATTTTACCGGGCTTACGATAATCAGGCAGGCCGTAGATTTGATACTACCCCGAAATTAATGAGGGAAAATAAATGAAAAGAAGTCAAACAAAATTTCCGTTACAAGCGGACATATTTTTAGAGTTTTTAAAGAATATGTGGGAACAAGGATGGCTGGATGATTATTCTGATGATCATTTTTTAATAAAGGCTATAGAAAATCGTTTAACAGATTTTTGGGGAAAGCAGCAGGCATATTTAGATAATACAGTAGTTTTTCCTGTTATTAATGAAAAGAACTTTGTTCCATGTTTTCTTATGAATTTTTCTGCTAAGTTGGGTGCATTGTATAATGCATTTGGAAAAGAACAAATAAAAAAGTTTGTAATTCATCAGTTGGCAGCAGGCAAAAGAAATTATCAAAGAAGAACAGTTTTTTAGGGCTGTATCTGAAATCTCAGTAATAGCTTATTTTTGCAGTATTACATATTGGAAAGATAAAATTTATGAGCCACAAGTGAGCGGGAAAAAGAATCCAGAAGTTCGATTGATTTCGCAGGATGAAGTGGTCATTGATATTGAGGTAAAAACACCAGGTTTCAACCAGAACAATTTGAAACAAAGAAAATTAATGCCAACAGTGCTTTTGACGGCAAAGGGAATATCTGCAATAGAAGAACATTGCAAAAATAGAAATATAAATTGTTTCATGCCGCGTGTAGGCAAATTAAAAGATTTTATAAATAGTGCGGCAGAAAAATCTGAAATGCCAAAAGACGATAATCATTTAAACTTATTATTTATTAATTGGAGTTATAGCGAATTTGCACCGGATGCTTATCTTGAAGCGTATTATTTGTTGGTGAATCCTGTTAATTGTATTATTAGAAATAAAGATATTGGCATTAAAATTGGCATTTTAAAAGAAGCATATGAGAAAATTTCAGCAATTGTTGTTTATTCAGATTCCTTAAACGGATTAGCATATTTAGATTTGCGGTATATATGGATTAACCAGAAATTTAGGATGATTGCCATTAATCAAAATATTAACTATAGAAAATTAACAGGTATAAATGCTGATCCAGACCCGGATAGGATAATGTGCGTGCTAGAGCGTGTTTGAAAAATGCTTTCCGTGAGATGAGTATGAAAAAATAACAAAAGATAGCCCGACCATGCAAGCAATACCCATTATTAGTGAGTATATATTAGAAGGCTGAATTTCTAAATGTTAAACAAAGGAGAATGTATGACGGAGTGGATAATAATTTATCATGATACAGAAAAAAACAGGGTCAATGATGCGCTTCATAATCTTTCTGCAATTGAATGGGATCATAAGCCGCAAACGATGGGAATACAGATTGGAGATATAGTTTATTTATATGAGGCTGCTCCGATATGTGCAATCCGTTGGAAGTGCAGAGTTACCAATGTGTTGAGGGAAAAAGCGTTATCAGCGCAGCTCAATATTTTCGTGATGAAGATGATGGAAGATTGCTTATGGAAATCGAACCTCTATATGAATATCCGTTTCCGGAACAGTTGTCACTTTATGCTTTAAGATGTAATGGTTATAAAGGGAATATGCAGGGACCTTTTAAATTAAAAGTATTACCTAAATTGGAAAATTATATTCATGAGATTGATAAAGAACAGACATCTGTTGCAAATTTAGAAAAAGTCAGTCAGAAGTTTACACTACAGGAACTGGAAGAACGCGCGCGAGTATTCTCGTAAAAATCCGGCTGTGTATATAGCGCTAACTAAACAGTATCAACGAAATTTTTATGTTTCTGAGTATGCCAAGAGACGGGCCGGTGGATATTGTGAGTTATGCGAGGCAGGAGCGCCATTTCTATTCTGGAATTTGATAACTATGCGGCAGAGGGATACGGCAGGGTTAGGGCAGAACTTGAAAGAAAAGGGACGCCGATCGGTCCGATGGATATGCTGATCGCCGGACATGCAAGATCAGAAGGCCTGATTTTGATCACAAATAATACCAGAGAGTTCCTGCGGGTGCAAAATCTGGAAGCGGAGGACTGGACAATCAAATTAAGAATGGAAGCGTGATTTCAGAGACGTTGAAAAAGGCTGTTTTAAAGGGGATGGAAAAATAGCGGGATAGAATGAGAAGCCGACAGGAAGGAGGAAATAGATATGTTTTCATCATTTAATACTTTAGCTGATATTCTGTCAGCTCCTGGAATGAAAATGTGGTTTCATTTTCTTTTTCTGGAAGACAGACTTGGATGGTTTCCAAAAGAGCTAGCTGGAATCATGCATGAATGCCATTATTATCCGACAGGAGGGCATGGCTGCGGCCTTGCGTATGAAAATTCTGGCTGGAAATGGAGTATCGATATGTTTTCTTTTTTGGAAAAATGCTTGTAGAGATTAATGTTATGAATAGCCGGATGAGGAGAAATGTCCCACCTTTTGTGATCTTTTACAGAATGCTATAGTCACAAAAGATGGGACATTTCTCCTCATCCGGATTTTTTTATAAGCCTTGCTATGAAAGTATTTTTATTTGCTGCAGCGTTACTATTCACGGCTTGGGGCCGTTTATAGTAACGATTCGGGGCGATCTTGAAAGTTTGCTTCGCAAAATCGCCCCTCACTTCTGAATCATATTCTCATATCATGCCCGTTGGGTACGGGACACGCAGCCAGTGCGCGTTCCTGACCCGTGAAACAATGTCATAAACTTAAGCTTTGCATAACCAGACACAGAATCGTCAGAGAGGCCGTTAAGTTAATGACATTGCCCGTGAAAAGTAACGCTGCAGCAACGGATTCGTAATTGTTATCATAATTTTGTATTGATTTATAGAATCACATATAGTATATTGTAAATAATTTGTAATAGTTCGCAGCCGTTTAGTTATTCAATGGCCGTGAATGCCTTATGCACGGGCTGTAAATCATGTGCAGGCTGCGCATAATAAATATAGGAGGAACTCATGAGTAAAAATGTCAGGGTAGTTGTCGATGCTATGGGTGGAGACAACGCTCCGGGAGAGATTGTGAAAGGCGCTCTGTCGGCGCTTGGCACACAGAAGAATCTGACGCTGGTTTTCGTAGGACGGCAGAAGCCCATTGAGGCAGAATTAAAAAAGTATACTTATGATGCCGGACGGGTAGAGACTGTATTTGCAGAAGAAGTGATCGAGATGGCAGAATCTCCGGTTGCGGCGATCAAAAAAAAGAAGGATTCATCGATTGTAGTCGGTTTGAGAATGATTAAGAATGGGGAGGCGGATGCATTTGTATCAGCAGGAAGCACCGGCGCTGTATTGGCAGGCGGACAGCTGATCGTAGGCCGTCTAAAGGGTGTGGAGCGCCCTCCGCTGGCACCTCTGATACCGACAAACAAGGGGGTGTCGCTGTTAATCGACTGTGGGGCAAACGTAGATGCAAGAGCTTCCTGGCTGGTGCAGTACGCGAAAATGGGTTCTATATATATGAAACATGTAGTAGGAATTAAAAATCCGCGTGTGGCCATTGTAAATATCGGCGCAGAGGAAGAAAAGGGTAATGCGCTGGTAAAAGAAACCATTCCGCTGCTTAAGGAATGCACAGATATTCAATTTATCGGCAGTATAGAAGCCAGAGACATACCGAACGGGGCTGCAGATGTCATTGTATGCGAAGCATTTGTAGGAAATGTGATCTTAAAGCTGTATGAAGGGACATGCTCAATGCTCCTGCGTGAGGTAAAAAAGACACTGTTGGGCTCTCTGCGTACAAAAATAGGAGCCGTACTTATCAAACCGGCGCTGAAAAAGACACTTACCAGCTTTGACGCGTCTCAATACGGCGGTGCGCCGATGCTGGGATTAAAAGGACTGGTTGTAAAGACACATGGAAGCTCCAAGGCAATCGAGGTAGAACATTCCATTATTCAGTGCGTGAATTTTTCTAAGCAGAAAATTAATGAAAAAATAAGCCGGCAGCTTGCTGCGGGTCAGACGGCTGAATAATGGAAATCAAACGTAACAGCCGGTTTGTCTGGATTTGTTACAATAGAAATAGAGCAAAATGATAAAGGAGGAAGAATCGTCATGGAATTCGAGAAAATCAAAAAAATCATCGCAGAAGTACTGAATGTGGATGAAGAAGAGATCACTATGGATACTACATTCGTAGATGACCTGGGTGCCGATTCTCTGGATATTTTCCAGATTGTCATGGGCATTGAAGAAGAGTTCGATATTGAGATCGCCAATGAGGAAGCTGAAAAGATCGCGACTGTCGGCGACGCCGTGGAACAGATTAAAAATGCAGTCGGCTAAAAGAAGACGGCAGGTTCAGGTCAGTTTGTCTGAGAGAATGTATGATTTGTGTGTGTTGAAATGACAGGCTGATGAAAGCATTCCTGAACAATAAGTGATTCTGGTGTTTTATACCCGCGAACGAAAAATTTTTCCAAATTCATCAGCGTTCGCGGGGCAAATTATATCGTTCACGGGTAAAAAACAATAGGTTGATAAGACTATTTCTGAACGATAAAGGATATGGTGTGAAAGCACTTAAAAACGATACGATAAGGGTGTTTTGAGACAATCAGCTGTTTTAAAGCACCCTTACAAATTTAAGTAATAGGCTGTAACAATTAGGAAAGCACATTAAATTTGCATGTTGGTTTGGTAATCGATTGTCAATTTCGAACCTTGATAAATCAATGGAAGCAGGATTGTATAATAGCAGCAGGTTTTTAGTAAGTTAGAAGGAAGTGTGGAAGTATGAAGAAACAGTTAGAATTTCAACAGGTCATCGGATATGAATTTCAGCAGGGCGGGCTGTTGGTGCAGGCATTGACACACAGCTCTTACGCGAATGAAAAGAGGATGAAAAAACACTCGGATAATGAGCGTCTGGAGTTTTTGGGAGACGCGGTGCTGGAGATTATTTCCAGTGAATATTTGTACAATCGTTTTCCGGATCTCCCGGAAGGAGAGCTGACAAAGATGCGTGCGAGTCTTGTCTGTGAGTCAACGCTGGCGCTCTGTACGAAGGATTTACAGCTTGGCAGCTACCTGCTGCTCGGCAGGGGCGAAGACCAGACCGGAGGCAGAGAGCGCAGTTCGATATTATCAGATGCGCTGGAAGCAGTCATAGGTGCTATTTACCTGGATGGTGGGTTTGCTAGTGCAAAAGAGTTTGTCATGAAATATATATTGACAGATATAGCGCATAAGCAGCTCTTTTATGATAGCAAGACTATCCTGCAGGAAACTGTGCAGGGGCGCGGCATGGGGACGATCAGCTATAAGCTGGCGAAAGAAAGCGGGCCGGACCATAATAAGGTGTTCCAGGTCGAGCTGTCTTTAAATGGCAGGAAAATGAGTATCGGCGAAGGCCATACGAAAAAGTCAGCTGAGCAGGAAGCCGCTTATAACGCGCTGATGCAGCTGAACGAAAAGCAGTCATAAGGAAAACAGGCGGAGGGAGCGATGTATTTAAAAAGTATCGAGGTGCATGGTTTTAAGTCCTTCGCGAATAAAATCGTGTTTGACTTCCATAACGGGATAACGGGTATCGTAGGCCCGAACGGAAGCGGTAAGAGCAATGTAGCAGACGCGGTGCGCTGGGTGCTGGGCGAGCAGAGTGCCAGACAGCTGCGCGGCGCGAGTATGCAGGATGTGATTTTTGCGGGAACGGAAAATCGCAGGCCGGTGAGCTATGCTTATGTAGCGATCACGCTGGATAATGCGGATCATATGCTTCCAGTGGATTATGAGGAGGTCACAGTGGCCAGGCGGGTGTATCGTTCCGGGGAAAGTGAATATCTGCTGAACGGCAGTGCGTGCCGCTTAAAGGATGTATACGAGCTGTTTTACGATACCGGCATTGGCAAGGAAGGATATTCTATTATCGGGCAGGGTCAGATCGAGCGTATATTAAGCGGAAAGCCGGAAGAGCGGCGGGAGCTGTTCGACGAGGCGGCGGGTATTGTCAAGTTCAAGCGGCGCAAGGCTGCTACGCAGAAAAAGCTGGAGCACGAGAGGGAAAATCTCGTGCGTATTCATGACATTTTAACGGAACTGGAACGCCAGGTAGCCCCTCTGGAGCGTCAGGCTGATAAGGCAAAGGTTTATCTAAAGAAAAAAGAAGAGCTAAAGATTTATGAGGTTAATCTATTTTTGATCGACATGCGGCGTGATGAGCAGCAGCGTAAGGAGATGGAAGAAAAATACCAGATTGCTGACCATCAGCTGTCGGATGTGAGCAGGCAGTTTGAAAAGACACGTACCGAATATGATGAGCTGACGCAGAGTCTGGAGCAGACGGAAGCAGAGATTACCAGAATTCGCGATGCGATGAATGAGGCAGCTGTCAGGAAGGGAAAGCTGGAGGGCGATGTCAATGTCTTATTAGAGCAGATTCATACGGCGCAGATGTCACAGGAGCACTATTTGACACGCAAAGAAGCCATAGAATCTGACCAGAAGGAGCGCACTCAGATTGAGCAGGAATATGAAAGCCAAAGAACTGACATCGATCAAAAGCTGGCGGAGATTTCTAACCGTCATCAGGAATTAGACGATCAGCTCACAGAAATCAGGCAGCAGATTACAGCCTGCAACGAGACATTGGATCGTGGTAAAAACGAGACGATAGAGCTGTTAAATGAAAAAGGGAATATCAAGGGGCAGCAGCAGCGTTTTGACATGATGATGGAGCAGATGAATATCCGCGGCGCGAAATTAAATCAGCGTAAGCTGCGCAGGAAAAGTGAAGAAGCAGACATGGAAGCAGTCATCGAAAAGCATGAAAAAACGCTTCAGGAGCTGGACCAGCGCATCACGCAGTTAAACGCTAAAGAAAAGGATGCCGCAGGCAGACAGCGTGATTGGCAGCAAAAGCTGGACGCGTCTCGTCAAGAAATGGAGCAGACGACGACTGCGTACCATAAGGTGCAGTCGCGTTTTGAAGCGCTGCGCAATATTGCGGAACGCTATGACGGATATGGCAGCAGCATCCGCCGTGTCATGGAACAGAAGGAAAAAGAACCCGGTATTCATGGCGTTGTGGCTGATCTGATGAAGGTCGAGAAGAAATATGAGACAGCCATCGAGACAGCATTAGGCGGAAGTATCCAGAATATTGTAACGGATAACGAAGAAACTGCAAAAAAAATGGTCAGCTTTTTAAAGCAGAATAAATATGGGCGGGCTACTTTTCTGCCTTTGACGAGTGTCGCCGGCAGAAGCAGCCGCAATGACCGTGCGCTGTCTTATGACGGGGTAATCGGCATGGCAAATACGCTCGTTAAGACAAAACCGCAGTACGAAGGGATTATGGCTTATCTGCTTGGACGCGTGATTGTCGTGGACAATATAGACCATGCGGTGGTGCTGGCAAGAGAATTTCATTATTCCCTTCATATTGTGACGCTGGAAGGCGAGCATCTAAGTCCGGGCGGATCGATTTCCGGCGGCGCTTATCGCAACAGCTCGAATCTGCTGGGGCGCAAGCGTGAGATGGAAGAGCTGCAGACGAAGCTTTCGGAAATGTCAGAAAAGAGGAATCAGCTGCAGAACCAGATCCGGGATATTCAGACAGCGCGGGAGATGCTTCATAATGAGCGGGAAGAAAATAAGAAAGCGAGTCAGGCAGCTTATCTGGAGCAGAATACGGCTAAGATGAATCTGGACCGCGTTCTGGAGCAGAAGTACGAAAGCGAGCGGGCAGCAGCCTCTCTGGCACAGGAAACAAAAGAACTGGAGCAGCAGAGAGAGCAGGCAGGCCATGAAAAAAGCCTGATCGAAATGAAGCTGCAGCAGCTGGCTGACAGAGAGCAGCAGGTACAGCGGGAAACAGATGCCGCACAAAAGGCGCTGGAGCAGCATATGTCCGAGGAGCAGGAAGTCAATCGAAAATTGTCGCAGCTTCAGCTGGAAGAGGCAAACTTCGAGCAGCAGTCGGGCTTTATTATCGAAAACCTAAAGCGTATTGAAAGCGAGCAGAGCAAGCTGGCACAGGAGCTGTCTCAGCTGGAAGGCAGTGCCAGAGAGGCGGATGAAGATGCTGAGAAAAAAGGTCAGGAGATTGAGCAGCTCCGCCAAAAAATCTCAGCATCCGAATCAGACCGCACACAGTGTGAAAAAGATCTGGAAGTGCATCTGCGTCAGAAGGAAGAAATGTCAAAGCAGCAGAAAGATTTTTTCAAAAAACGAGAGGAATTATCAGAGCGTAAAAATATTCTGGATAAAGAAATCTTCCGTATTAACAGCCAGAAAGAAAAGCTGGATGAAACGAGAGAATCGCAGACGAATTACATGTGGTCAGAATATGAACTGACTCCGCATAATGCGCTTTCCTTCCGGGATGAGCAGTATGTAGATTCTGCGAAAACGAAGCAGCTGATTAAAAATACGAAGGATGAGCTGCGCGGCCTTGGTGATGTAAATGTGAACGCAATAGAGGAATACAAGGAAGTGTCCGAAAGATACGAATTCTTAAAGACGCAGCATGATGATCTGATTCAGGCAGAGCAGACGCTGCTTGGCATTATTGATGAACTGGATACCGGTATGCGCAAACAGTTTACAGAAAAATTCGCAGAAATTCAGCGTGAGTTTGATAAAGCGTTTAAGCAGCTCTTTGGCGGCGGCAGGGGTACGCTGGAGCTGGTTGAGGACGAGGAGATCCTAGAATGCGGCATCCGCATTATCGCGCATCCGCCCGGCAAGAAGCTTCAGAATATGATGCAGCTGTCCGGCGGGGAAAAATCACTTACAGCGATTGCACTGCTGTTCGCGATACAGAATCTAAAGCCCTCTCCGTTCTGTCTGCTGGACGAGATCGAGGCGGCGCTTGACGACAGCAATGTAGACAGGTTCGCGAAATATTTACATAAGCTGACAAAAAATACACAGTTTATTGTGATTACACACAGGCGCGGTACAATGTCGGCAGCGGACAGGCTGTATGGAATTACGATGCAGGAAAAGGGCGTGTCGGCGCTGGTGTCCGTCAGCCTGATAGAAAATGATTTGAATTAGTAGAATATATTGCAGGTTTATATAATTGCGATATTGAAATAATTGATAATACTGAAAAGTCTGAGCAGCAGGAACTTGTTGAAGATTTAGTACAGATAATAACCGTATTTAGATGTAAGTTACAAGGTAAGCGTGCAGATAAGGCGAGAAAGCTTGTAAAAGAACTTATAGAAGATGGTGGTGAAAGAGATGATAAAAACAATTCGAGTAATGCTGATATCAAACAATAAACAAAAGACAAAACGATTTCAGTATGCCAGTACTGCTCGATTTGCTTATATTTGGGCGTCAGGCAGAGAAAAAGAGAGTTATGAAAACGGCGGGAAATTTCTTTCTATAAATATCGGAATATAAATAAAACGCAGAAGATCAGGAAGTTAGAGAAAAGGAAACGCAGGCTGCAGCGTTCCATGTCAGGAAGATATGAGAAAACTAAGAAAGGAGAATGTTACTGTAAAACGAGCAGCATTATAAAAAAGGAAAAGCTTTTATTAAAGTTAAATCATAGACTGACTAACTTACTTACATCAGACAACATCTTCTATTGTAAAACGAGAACCAAGTATTATTTGTATCGAAGATCTGAATGTCAGTGGGATGATGAAAAACAGGCATTTATTCAGCTGCTGTGGAAATATCAAAAAAGATTTGAATTGTCAGACCGTATTTACATGTGTGAATGCGGGAATGTAATTGACAGAGATTATCAGGCAGCTTTAAATTTGAAAAAATGTGGAGAAAATATTTTCAAACATAAATCTGCAGCATAACATTTTCAAGTTAATACAGATATGTACTGATTCGTTAGTCAGGAATTTACGCCTATGGAGTGTACAAGAATTTGTGAGTAGATATTGTAGAAATACAAATCAAAAGCATATACGATGAGGCAGGAATGGAACATAAAAGTTTATTGCTTTTTATAAGTTTTCAGTAACGGATGGCTGAGTAATGGGTGAAAAAAAAGGCTTTTTTAAGCGTCTGGTAGACGGTCTTACGAAAACAAGGAATAATATCGTAGCGGGTATCGATTCGGTATTCAGCGGCTTTTCAAAAATAGATGATGAGTTTTATGAAGAGATTGAGGAGATCCTTGTTATGGGAGATCTTGGTGTCAAGGCGACAGATGCTGTCATCTGGAATCTGAAAGACCGGGTGAAAAACCTGCATATCAAGGATCCGGCTGAATGCAAGGAGATCTTAATCAATAGTATACGCGAGCAGATGGAAGTCGGTGAGACAGCATATCGTTTTGAAAACGAATGCTCTGTGGTACTGGTCATTGGAGTAAATGGTGTCGGAAAAACGACGACCGTCGGAAAGCTGGCGGGAAAATTGAAAGACGAAGGGAAAAAAGTCGTAATCGCAGCAGCAGATACGTTCCGTGCCGCAGCCGGCGATCAGCTGGCAGAATGGGCCAACCGTGCCGGAGTGGAAATGATCGGCGGTCAGGAAGGCGCAGACCCGGCATCGGTCGTATATGATGCCGTGGCAGCTGCAAAAGCGCGTAATGCCGATGTACTATTATGTGATACAGCAGGGCGGCTGCACAATAAAAAGAATCTGATGGAAGAATTAAAAAAGATTAACCGTATCTTGGAACGGGAATACGCCCACGCCTATCGTGAGACTCTGGTAGTACTGGATGCGACAACCGGTCAGAACGCTCTCAATCAGGCCAAGCAGTTTTCCGAGGTGACAGACATCACAGGCATCGTATTGACCAAAATGGACGGCACGGCAAAAGGCGGCATCGCAGTAGCAATCCAGTCTGAGCTTGCCATACCGGTCAAATACATCGGTGTCGGCGAGACGATCGATGATTTACAAAAGTTTGACCCAGACCAGTTCGTAAATGCATTGTTCCGCAAGCAGGAGGAAGAATAAAGATGGCATAAATGCTGCAATGAAGAAAGGAGTCCAAAATGCTCACATTGGATAAGTTTGAAGAGGCCAGTGAAAAAGTAAAGGAAGTAATACAAGAAACAAAACTGATTTACAGTGATTATCTAAGCAGCCAGACAGGGAACAAAGTATACCTGAAGCCGGAAAATATGCAGTATACAGGCGCTTACAAGCTGCGCGGGGCTTATTATAAAATCAGCACCCTGTCCGAGGAGGAGCGGGAGCGCGGGCTGATTACGGCTTCCGCAGGAAACCATGCACAGGGCGTAGCTTACGCAGCGAAATGCTACGGCGTAGAAGCTACGATTGTCATGCCTACGACGACTCCGTTAATAAAAGTAAACCGCACAAAAGGCTATGGCGCGAAGGTAATCCTGCATGGAGATGTATATGATGAAGCCTGTGCACGCGCGTATGAGCTGGCAGAGGAGCATGGCTATACGTTTGTGCATCCATTTGATGATCTGGCAGTGGCGACCGGGCAGGGTACGATTGCGATGGAAATATTTAAAGAGCTGCCGCTGGTAGAATATATTCTGGTGCCGATCGGCGGCGGAGGCCTTGCGACAGGCGTATCCGCTCTGGCAAAGCTGCTCAATCCGAAAATAAAAGTCATCGGCGTAGAACCTGCGCTGGCAAACTGTATGCAGGCTTCCTTTGCGGCGGGCAAGGTCGTTACGCTGCCGAGCGTCAGCACCATTGCAGACGGTACGGCAGTAAAGACACCGGTAGAAGTGATCTTTCCATATATTCAGAAAAATCTGGATGATATTATTACGGTTCCGGATGATGAGCTGGTCGTCGCATTTTTGGATATGGTAGAAAATCATAAGATGGTAGTCGAGAATTCGGGACTGCTGACAGTCGCGGCGTTAAAGCATCTGGATGTCAAGGGAAAACGCGTCGTATCTATTTTAAGCGGCGGAAATATGGATGTGATTACCATGAGTTCTGTCGTGCAGCAGGGTTTAATTTTCCGTGACCGTATCTTTACCTTATCTGTACTTCTGCCGGATAAGCCGGGCGAGCTGTGCAAGGTCGCTGATACGATCGCAAAGGAGCAGGGTAATGTCATCAAGCTGGAGCATAATCAGTTTGTATCGACAAACCGCAATGCGGCTGTAGAGCTGCGCATCACACTGGAGAGCTTTGGCAGTGAGCATAAGCAGCAGATCATGGATGCACTTCGGAAGCAGAATTATGAGCCGAAGCTGGTACGTACGAATTTGTAAATGATAAATTTATGTAAAGATAGAAGAAAATTACTTGAAATAAAAGATTCTCCTTGTTATACTAAGATTGAAAGGCAGCAGTCTGGCCTGCCAGTGCTGCTGCCTTGAAAAAGCGTAGCCCAGAAAGGAGACTTGGAATGAATATAAAAATAGAAAAAGTACATCACGTTGAGAAGTTATTTGAGGTAATCGACAGCTGTTCGATGAATGTGCTGCTGGTTACGGGTGAGGGTGACTGCCTGAACATGAAATCCAAGTTAAGTCAGTATTTGTCCATGGCGCGCATGTTCGCGAATGGGGATGTGCCCGAAATGGAATTTGTTGCCAAGAATGAGGAGGACGCGCAGAAATTGATTGATTTTTTGGAGGAGGATGCAAAAGAGCAGAGAAGGTCAGATACATAGTGTAAGACGGATGACGACACTTACAGAAGACAACGATACCCCGCAGACAGCTGCGGGGTTTGCAGTTATAAAGCAAAATATTTGTTTTTTAATATATTTTCATGCAGAGGTTACTGCATCATCAAGGAGGTTACATATGTGTTTAAGATAGCAATTTGCGATGATGAAGCTGCGTTTGCAGATGAGCTGAAAGGACATTTAGAAAAATATGCTGTTGAAACAGGCAGGGAATTCTGCTTCTTTGTCTACCACGATGGCAGAGAATTATTAGATCAATATAATTCAGAATATGACCTGATCTTTATGGATATAAAAATGGAACAGCTAAACGGTTTAAAGACAGCCGAAGAGATTCGGAAAATGGACAGTACCGTAGGGCTTATTTTCTTAACATCTTTGAAACAGTATGTATGGAAAGGCTATGAATACAGTGCAGTCAATTATTTATTAAAGCCGATAAAATACGGGGTTTTAAAAATGGAGCTTGACCGTTATTTTTCCTGTTATCAGGGAAAGGACGAGCCGTACTTCGTATTTTCCAATCAAAACGGCAGGCATAAGGTATTATACAAAAATCTGGAATACGCAGAAACAGATAAGAGGAATGTCATGCTGCATTTTGAGGGACAGGCGCAGGTGATCTATAAAGGCATCAAAGAAATGTCTGCCCTGCTCTGTTCGCGGCAGGGATTTGCGCAGCCGCACCAGAGTTTTATTGTAAATCTGTCTTATGTAAAAAGTGTGAAGGGATTGGATCTTTTTTTGACTGCCGGAGAATGTATCCCGATCAGCCAGCCGAAGCGGAAGAGCTTTATGATGAAGCTGACAGATTACTGGGGGGATTTATTATGATTCGGCTTTTAGACTTCCTTGCTTTTTTTCTGGAATGGGGTTATGTCTTTGTATTTATAAATCTGATTCACACATTTCTGCCTTTGAGGGAAAATATTTTTATGCGTCTGGCTGCTTTGCTTGCGGGTGGAGCTGTGTTTACAGCAATTATTTATTCCAATGATCTGGCAGGACTGATTGGTGCGCTGCTTGGCCTCTGCGTATATATTGCGGTATTTCACTGTGGACATTGGGCAGAGAAAATCACTGCCGTATTGGTTTTTTATCCGGCGTTTATCGCTATGAATTTTCTCATGCAGGATATTGGCTCAAGGTGTTTCTTTTTTGTAACACAGGCGCCTGAAAGCATTTCATTAGGCTGGACCGACGAGCAGTTATTGACAAGTACGGCGTTTTATATATTGTCGTTATTTTTGAGGCTTTTATTTTGGATTCTTGCGTGGCTGGTTTTACGAAAGGTACTAAAACAGGCTGTGCTGAATTTAACAATAAAAATGTGGTTCGTAACAGACATTCTTATGCTGGCGCCGTTTACCGCAGTTTTTACGATGATTTACTTTATGCCGGATAATTCTGGGATAGCCTATCCGATCTGCGGAGCGTCGCTTTTTTCCAGCTTTGGCTGCATGTATCTTGTTTCCTATCTTTCAGAATCCATGCGAACGGCATATTATGCACAAGAGCTGGAATCAAAACAAAAATATTATCATGAACGAAAAAATGCAGAAGAACAGGTGCGCAGCGTTTATCATGATCTGAAAAATCATCTCCTTGTATTAGAACGACAGATGGAGCCCAAAGAAACTGCGGAGATGATAGAAAAACTGCGGCAGCAGGTGATCATGTATGAAGATTATATACATACGGGCAATGATATATTAGATATTATACTGAAAGAAAAGGCAGAGTCTGCAAGGAAAAGGAAGATTAACTTGTCAGTCACGGCGGATCTTGCTGATATGGATTTTTTAGAGCCGCTAGATATCAGCACTATTTTCGGAAATGGACTGGACAATGCGATCGAAGCAAGCGAAAAGCTGTCTGAGAGCGAGCGGGTGATTCTCGTGAAAGCAGGAAGGATACAGAATTTTCTTTCTGTACTGATTGAAAATAACTGCAGCGAAGATAGTATGACGTATAAAAGGCGTACTACGAAGCAGGACAGCTTTATGCATGGCTTTGGGATCCTGAATATGAAAAAAGCAGCTGAAAAATATGGAGGGCAGTTGTTTTCTAAATGTGAAGGAGGAAGATTTACGTTAAAAATTCTCATTCCGTTACAGTGAATGCAGGAAAGCAAGGAAAAAGAAAAACTAAAAAAAGGTAGCAGATAATTTACAGAAAACTTTAGAGGATTAAAGAAAAGAGCAGAACTTGCCGCTGCTTTTTTATAGGTTGTTTCGTATTGGCTGTGCGGACGCCGGGTGCGGGGAATGGTTCCGTCTTCTGGTGACTTTTACAGAATGCCAAGAATCCCTAAGCATTCTGTAAAAGTCACCAGAAAACAGGCCAGTGCCCCTCAACCTGTGCCCGGATATCCAAAATGTAACACCATATATTGATTTATAAGTGAATATTTTCAGGTGATAGTAAATGAGGACAAATGGCAAAAAGAGTGGATAGTAAATAATGGATGGAGGTCATTTAAAATTAAATAAATCGAGAATCTGCGTTCTGGATATTAGAATCTGCGTCTCCTGTTGAATATTTTGATCAGACAGAATATGATGATCGTGTCAAATAGCACTGCATATGAGGAGGAATTGTTATGACTATTTTAAACACGTCACATTTAAAAAAATATTACGGCAGGGACGTCAGTCTTGTAAAAGCGCTGGACGATGTAAATCTATCTATAGAAAGCGGGCAGTTTGCTGCCATCATCGGGACATCCGGAAGCGGAAAATCTACGCTGTTAAATATGCTTGGAGGACTAGACACTCCTACGTCGGGCAGTGTGAAGGTAGAAAACAAGAGCTTAGAGACAATGACGAAGGAGCAGCTGACCGTGTTCCGCCGCCAGCGTATAGGATTTATTTTTCAAAATTATAATCTTATCCCATATCTTACGGCATATGAAAATATCGTGCTTCCTGTTCGGCTGGATGGGAAAGCGGAGGATCGGCCGTTTCTTGATGCAGTCGTACATTTTCTTGAGCTGGACGGAAAGCTGAGCAATTATCCGAGTCATCTTTCCGGCGGCCAGCAGCAGCGTGTGGCGATTGCACGCGCATTGGTGTCAAAGCCGGCGATTATTCTGGCCGATGAGCCGACGGGCAATCTCGACAGCCGCACAAGTGATAAGGTGGTTGACCTGTTAAAAATGACAAGCAAGAAATTTAACCAGACAATCGTCATGATTACTCACAATCCTGAGATTGCAAAAAAGGCAGATGTAGTCATTCGTATCGAAGATGGAAAAATTCAGGCATAGGAGGGGAGCAGAAATGAGCAGCAGAAAAATAACAGCAAAAATGCTTTCTCTTATGTCAAAGCAGAGTCTGAAAGCAAGCCGTATGCGCAATACGTTTGTAATGATTACAATTATATTGGCCTCGGCTCTGCTTACGGCAGTCCTGATGTTTGCGGCAGGGCAGAAACAGCAGATCAAAAATGAGCTTGCCCACAGACATCAGGTAGTCTATAATCAGCTGACAGACGATCAGCTGGAAATACTAAAAAGCGACGAGCGCATCAGAAGCCAGATTCAGATGAAAACAGGCATTTTGTCCGAAATGGATGGTTTTGATGTCATGCCTTATTATGTAAATGAGATGTCTGACGAAATCCAGATCGGAGAGGTAGTAAGCGGCCGGCTGCCCGAATCGGATAACGAAGTGGCTGTGCAGGCAGCATTGTTAGAAAAAATGGGAGCAGAGCCTGCTGTGGGAAGCAGGGTGTCTTTTACCTTTTATGACGGCAGTACAGAAAGCTTTACTGTATCCGGCATTCTAAAGGGCAGTAACGCCACAAACCGTTATTCCGCGTTTTTTTCGCAGGGCTATGCGCAAAATGGAAGCCAGCTAAAAGACAGGCCTTACGAAGTCTATGCAAAATTGTTATATGCCGAGAGTATGTCTGAATGGGAATGCAGGGAGCAGATGATTCAGATTGGCACAGATGCAGGGATTGAGAGAAAGAATATCTATCCGTCAAAAGCATTTCTGGACACACTGTCAGTTGATATGCAGTCTGTCCTGCTGTATGGTCTGGTGGGCGCAGTCATTCTGCTTGCCGGTGTTTTGGTTATTTACGGTGTGTTTTATCTGTCAGTCATCGGCAGAATACATCAGTTCGGACAGCTCTGTGCGATGGGAATGACGAAAAAGCAGCTGAAAAAATTTGTATTTCATGAAGGCGGCAGTCTGTATCTGCGTGCAGCTCCGATTGGCGTTATTTTAGGCGGCATCGCGGGATTTTTCATGCAGCCGGATGGTTTTAATATATTCAATGCACTGTGGATTGCTGTCCTTGTCCTGACAGCTGTTTATATCATTACCATGTTTTCTGTATACAAGCCTGCACGTCTTGCAGCGTCTGTTTCACCGATGGAAGCCCTTCGGTATGTACCTTCGGATGGAATGAAAAAGGCGGCAAATAAAAAAATGTGCCGTAAGCTGACGCCTATTGGCTTAGGCATGATGAATTTTACAAAAAATCAAAAAAAGGCGGCGCTTACAGCTGCATCTTTAGCACTTGGCGGCGTTTTGTTTATGGTGTCGGCTGTTTATATCGCTTCTTTTAATAAGGCAGATTTTGCCAGACAGGGATATTTTACAGATGCGGAGTTTCATATCAGCTATTCGCAGTCCGCGATCGCGCTGAGTGAAAATGGAATGAGCGGTCTGCAGGCCGAAAAGCCGCTTGGGCAGGAGCTTGTGCAGACGATTTCCAGTCTGGACGGTGTCATAGGCGTAAAAGAAATCAAAAGTCTTGGCGTGAGCTTTGATTATCCAAAAAATGATGAGTATAATGATGATGGTTCTGATGAAAGCATATATCCTCTGACAGAAGAGGAGATGGAAGAAATCAGCGGTTATATCGAAGAAGGCAGCGCTGACAGTGATAAGCTGATGAGCGGCGATTACATTCTTGTGGCAGGAAATAGTACGGCAGAAGAGATTTATGGATGGAAGTTTGAAACAGGCGATACGATTACGCTTCATTATTATGATGGCAGCAGGATGGCAGAAAAGGAAGTCATCATACTCGGTATTTTGAATCAGCAGTATGTCCTGGACCACGAAGGGCTTCTTGAAGGATGGTTTTTGATGCCCCAGCAGGCGGTTTTAAAATGGCTGTCTTATGAGGATATAAACGCGCATCTTCTGGTATCTACGGAAAGCGAAAAAGAAGAAGAGGTGGGAGAAAAGCTGGCTGAGATGCTGTCTGTTCAGGATCATCTGGACCTTGAAACACTGGCAGAGAGAAGGATTGTCTATGCACAGAATGCAGATCAAATATTTGCCGCTGTCAGCGGGCTTGCTATATTTATTATGATGTTCAGTATTCTGAGCATGATGAACACACTGATTACGAATATTGTTACACGCAGGCAGGAGCTTGCGATGCTTGAATCCATCGGCATGGATGAGCGGCAGATGAAAAGTATGATTCTTGGAGAGAGTCTGCTGTTGGTGTTTGGCGCGATTGGAGTGACAATGACGATTGGAACTTTATGCGGCTATGCATTAAACCGTCTGCTCTATCGTATGGGGGCATTTTATATGGCATTCAGATTTCCTGTTATATATGCCCTTGCCTACGCAGTGGTGTTGATTCTTGTACCACTTGTCATTACTTTTGCATCTCTGCAAAGCTTTTCCAAAGAGGCGCTGGTGGAGCGGCTGAGAGGGATGGAGAATTAATGATTCTGCGGATGAAGGCTGCTGTTTTTCTGGAGGGAAGAAATTGGTGTTTCTGCGGATAAGGCTGCTGTTTTCTTGGAGGAAAGAATTTGATCAGAGAATATGAAATCGAGATTATGGGCGGATATGAGCTGCTTGTGCTGTCACCTGGAATGATTACGATATTGACTGAAAAAGTAAAACAGTCTGATGACAGAGAGGTTGTTATGCAGGCGGAGGAGATTCTTTCACAGGGATATGCACAATATCTTGCCTGCGTGCTTTCCGCAAATATGGAAAATGTGCAGCCCTCTGTGAATCTGCGGGAAGTTTACAGAGTGACAGCGGAGCAAATAAAAAAATTAAGTATTAATAAGCAGATGTGCTTTGAAAAAGTGAGATTCTATGAAGAGCAGTATGACGCGAGATTTCAGTACTATCTTTATCTAAGATCGAGTGAAATGTTTTATGTGCTGGTAAAGCGGTATGCGGCGAAGTTTTCTCTGCAGTACTGGTGAAAACCGGCACGCTCGCTGCTGCCTTTGTTCATGCTCAATTTGATAAAAAAGTCCTTTACAAAACGTTACTGGAGATGGAATGAGAAATTTTGCAATATTTAGCCATATCCATAACCTCCTAAACAAAAGTGCAAAGCATACTGGCAACGGCGAGATGAAACAAATGATAAGCGATAAATGACACAAACGATGGATTATTGAGAAAAATATTAAGGAGTAAGATCTGTGAAGCTGATTGTTTTAATGGAAGACACATGCGGCAGTCCGCAGTGTGAATATGAACATGGATTAAGTATTTATATAGAAACTCAAAATCACAAAATTCTTATGGATAGCGGTGCGAGTGAAAAAACAATACGCAACGCGCAGAGGCTGGGAGTAGATTTATCGCAAGTGGATACGGCAGTGCTGAGTCATGGACACTATGACCACTCTGGAGGAATGCTGGCTTTTCGTCAGATGAATCAGGAGGCGGTCATTTACATGCAGCAGTCAGCTTTTTTCGATTATTATCATAACGGACGTTACATAGGAGTGGACAAGAGCATTCAGAAATTGCCAAATATAAAGATGCTGGACGGCGGTACTGTTATTGACGAAGAGATTGCGATCTTTGCGCAGATTACGGGAAGAAGGTTCTGGCCGCAGAGCAATATCGGATTGTGCAGGCGGGTGGATGGCGAGGATCTTCAGGATGAGTTTGTTCATGAGCAGTGTCTGGTTATACGAGGGGAAAAGAATTTATTGATTTCCGGATGTGCACATAATGGGATTTTAAATATTCTGGATCGGTATCAGGAGCTATACGAGGAGTTTCCAGATGTGGCAGTCAGCGGTTTTCATATGATGAAAAAGTCGGATTATACGGAGCAGGAGGCTGAGATCATCAGACAGACAGCTTACGAACTTCAAAAAATGAACACGATATTTTATACGGGGCATTGTACGGGGCAGATGGCGATAGAACTTATGCAGCCGATTATGAAAGATCAGATGATTCAGATTCACTGCGGCATGGAGATTTATATTTAATTTCTTAGTCGCTATAATGTATCTGGGGCAGGAAAACAGTCTGTAGAAATATCAAAAGAGGCGGCGATCATCAAGGAATATATGGGGAAATATCCAGTTGTTTCGGTTTCTTTAAAGGGGATTATGAATGCTCCAAGCTATGAACTGGCATTCTAAATGGCAGCCCAGACTGGAAAAATCCGGGAACCTGTTTTCAGATTCCCGGACTCTCATAATGCACGGATTTTTACATTTCCACCATTCCCTTTCATTGTGTCTGAGGAACTGTGCAGAATAAATAAGACATCCTGTTTGTCTATATCTATGATAGTACGAAACAAAAATCAGTTACAGAGTCTGTTATATGCCTGATTTTGACAGTTATATAATCGGAGCCTTTTTATTTGATCTGCTTCGCCATATCCAGCAGCTCCTCTGCGCTCATATCCAGGTCTGCCCCAAACAGAAGATGCTGCTTTCCGTCTTCATTCCATGACAGGTTTGTGTAAACTTCCTCTTCACGTTTCGAACTGCCTTCTGAAATGAACAGTTCGCCGTCTGCCGCTGCTTTTTTCTCGTCTGCGGTCAGCTCATATCCTTCCGGAACAAACAGGTAATTAGACTGGCTGAAATAATAAGTCATGCCGTCTGATTCTATAACCTGTGTATGTGCAAGCTCATCCTCCGTATATTCCCTTTCCTTTTCACAGATATTGTAATTCACGCTCTTACTGCCGTTTTTGTAAGTAAGATTCAGTTCCTGAAAGCTGTCTCCTATCTTATTCAGCTGTTCATCTGTCTCGCTTGCTTCTGAGATATGGGCATTTTCGAATGCAAAGCCGTTTTCAAACTGCTCCGGTGCATCTGCATTTATCTTCGTCCTTTTCTCCAGTTTTTCAATATCAGCAAATTCGGTCACTTCGGTAAATGGCACCGAGCCGCTCATATAATAGCCGGATATTTTTTCTGCTGCCATACATACAGTCCCTGTGAGTGCACATGCCACTGCTGCTGCCACAACTGTCTTCTTCATTCCGCTTTTTTTCATAGAAATAACCTCCTTCTTTTCCTGCCACGCCAGCCGTGCGTCAATCTTCTGTTTCAAATCTTCTGGCGGGCTGCAGGAGTATGCGGCTGTATGAAGCGCTTCCCTGATGTCTTTTTCATTCAAGTGAAATCCACTCATATCTGTCCTCCTGTCCGATTTTGTTCTTTAATAGTGACTTTAGATTCTTTCTTGCAGTGAACAGCCTGGATTTGACTGTCCCCTCCATGCATCCCATGACTCTGGCGATCTCCTTTGTGCCAAGCCCGTTGTAATAATGGAGGATTACCACTGTCCGCTGCCGGTACTCCAGCTTACAGATAGCCTCTATCATCACCTGATCCCGCTCATCCTTCAATACTTGTATTACGGGAGAATCTGTCATGGATTTGTCTGCCAGCTCTAAGATCTGCTCCTGCGGCTGCTCTCTGGACAGCTTTTTTGCCAGCTGCCAGGCTGTGCGGTTCATTATCTGATATAGCCAGTAACGAAACTGCTCTTCTTTTTTTAGCTCCGTACAGTGCAGATACATTTTGATAAAGGTTTCCTGGGTCACATCTTCTCCGTCTGCCTGATTTCCTGTAATCATACACGCTGTGCGGTACAATCTGTCATAATACTGGGCATAAAGCTTGTCAAAGGCTGCCCGTTCTCCTTTCTTCATACGGCGGACCAGCTCGATTTCTTCTGATGGCTCCAAGCAGTCTCCCTCCTTTCACATCTGCGGCGCCCTGCAGATGCTGTTTTTTCGGTGCACCTATATATAAGAGCGCTGAAATAGGAAAAAAGTTCAGAAAAAAACAAAAAAATGATTTTGCCTCATTGAGCAGTAAAATATTGTCATTGAATTAGTTTTTAAACATGGATAGACAGAGAACACCGCCCTTTGTACTTTTGGCGAGTGTCGGGGCGATGTTCATATCAGGTCTGGAGGTGTGTGCCGGCTGCCTGGTATGGAGTAGGCAGCTTGGCGATTGCTTATTGTCTGTGGGACATAGGTATTTGCAGATAATCAATCAGGGCAGTTTCCAAAAGTCGGGAATAGTTTACCTTTTGTTCTTCTGCAATCCTTTTCAGCCATGCCGGGAGAG
>CANDMV010000048.1 GCA_947385875.1 uncultured Eubacterium sp.
TATCAACCACCCTTCTTGGAATTCCCTATATTTGAATTATACAGGAAGCTCCTTGTTGTTTTGTTTTTATTTGAAATCAAAAACCATATTTCAGACTAGCGGCCAAAACAGGTAGATTTTCATACCATTATTGCCTTGTTCGTCTAATATCACAAAAACCATACCTCATGACTAGTAGCCGAAACAGCCACAGCTCCGCTGCCTAAAGCTGTCATTACATCCTGACGACTCTGGATCAGTCCTCCGGCGATAATCGGAACCCTGCTAAAGCTGCTCACCTTTTTAATAATCCCCGGCATGATTCCCGGAAGGATTTCAGATCGGAAGAGCGTCGTGTAGGGAAGGATTTCTATGACATCCGGCTGGCAGACTCCCGCCTGTTTTTCAATATTCGACAGCGCCATAGAGTCCATGACAAAATAGCGGTGCACTGTATAAAAGCCCAGCTGCTTTGCATACTTAATCAGTCCGCTTTTCGTCGTAATAATTCCGTCTGCCTTCGTATTCTGCTTTATGAAATCGACGGCAATTTCTCTGCCGCTCATGCCGCTTACCAGCTCCATATGCACCATCGCGATCTTGCCTGCTTCTTTAATTCTATTTACAATACTTCCGATATTGCAGATATCTCCAAACAATATGAATATAACTCGAAGATCTGATGAAAGACACTTCTCCAATCCTTCCATGTCTTTGACGGCTGCTATAATCGGCGTGTCTTCGATAATTTCCTGAAATGATATTTTCACTGTTCTTCGCTCCTGTCCTTCCGGCTGCCTCTTTGGCATGTCCGTCTCATGTGCTTCGTATTCGATTACGGTAAAATCACCGTTTCCATATGCCCGGTACTGTATCAGAGAATGAAAAAGAGCATAACTAATACACAACATCTTCTGTTGGTTTAGCCATGCTCTCATAATCTCCCGGCAACTTTATTATTATTGCTTATATGCTACACTATAATGAATGAATTTGCAATCATTATTTTACATTTTCTTCTATTTTATGTTCTGCAGCAGCTCAGATAGTTGTTGCATTTTGGATAAAAAGATTATTTAATCTGAAAGTTCGAGTGAACAGAGGATCATTTAAGTTCTAATCAATTTGCTATATTCTTACAAGTATTATAATTAGGATTAACTTGCAGCCCAATTTTAGCCATGCTATTCAAATATTCATGTATAATATGTAATATTTGTTTGTCATTAATTTTAATTATACCTAATCTAACTTTATTTCTCAATCATTTTTTATTGCCCTTTCTAACAAAAACATGGACAACGGCAGAGGAGTATCACAGCCTGCAAGCTGATCGAAAATGAAACCGCCGGAAACCTACAGAGCTTCCGGCGGTTTGATTATTCATGACAGCAAAAAGTTCGCGCAGCGTGCTTTCTATTGATTATTCGTAACAGTACAGCCCAGTACTTTGCATTTACTGCAAAATATGTAAGAACGTGTGAATTATGGCCAAGAGGGAATCCGGCTCTTCGCCAAAGGCAAATTTACAATGAGCCGGTTTCCGTTACAGTGAAGCCGCTGGCTGAACTGTAACGTTTATTCTGTTGTAGTAATCGGTGTAATCACAATATTCTCAGCTGATACCTTTGTCTTCCTCTTTACAATATCCTCAATCTGTGCCCGTTTTGCATCTGTCACATCGCCCATATTTAATACGACATCTGCGGCATCATCTGTAATACTGACTACGACATCTGTAAATCCCTTTGCCTCCAGCAGCATTTCGGCATCAGATTCACGCTGTGCGATATCCGTCTGTGACACCATTTTATCTACCGCTGCCTGTTTTTCCTTATCAGATAACGCTGTGCTGTTAATCACCTCCATTAAGTCTTCTTTATTCTGGGATCGTACCTGCTCGCGGTTCAGCTTTGCTTCTACTGCAAAATTAACATTGGACACGTTTGTGCTTGTAAGGACTGTCTCTCCCGGATTATCGATCGCATCTTCTCCTGATTTGGAATCTGCTACTGCATCTGCAACCGCGCTGCTGTCTGTTGCTGCAGCATCTTTGTTCTTATCGTCTTTGTTTTTCGCGTCTTTATCCTTTGCTTTCTTTTCTGTCGCATCTTGTTCTTTATCACTGTCTGTCTGGGTATCTGCTTCTACTTCTGTAAATATGTCTGCATCCACCGTAGTCCCATCATAGACAATATCGTAATCATCCTCTGTCAGTCCTGCACTGGTCTGTTTCAGCTCATCATCGCCGATGCCGCTATATGTATAGCTTAAATATCCTGCTGCCGCAATCATCAGCGCCAATGCAGTAATGATGACCTGATTTTTTTTAAATAGTTTTTTCATTTTATTCCATCTCCCTGCATGGTCTTTTTAACTATTTCCATTGTATTCTTCCGAATCTGTAATTATTACTTGATTTTGACAAACAATTTATACATCCTTGCTATTATGATTTGCATTAACTGAAAGGCAAACTTCCAATGAGCCGGATTCCGTTACAGTGAAGCCAGAGGCTGAACTGTAACTATTAATTTGTATCTTCGTCGGTCTGCATCTTTACAATCTTGATCTTATGTGCCTCTATTGGGAACAATGCCATGACAGCGTCTTTAATATTTTGTTTGACATCTGAATCTCCTCCTCCCTGCGCAATTACCAGAACCCCTTCGATCGAGGGCAGCTTCTGCTGGCTGATATAAGGTGCCCTGCCATCGTTCTCCTGATAGACTGTTGATTCCTGATACTGAAAACTGTTTTGCTCATTCTCTGATTTTGTAATTTCTTTTTCCACAACGGATTCGCCGCTGTCCTGAAACGTAATCATTACATGTACTTCTCCTGCTCCATCCATACGCGAAAGAGCCTGCTCAAGCTCGTCTGAAATCTGTTTTTCATAAGCCTTCGTCTGATTTTCAATAGACTGATGATTGTTCAAAGACCGTTCAAGCGCAGCTTCTTCCTTTGCGCTGCTTTGGTGATCCACAGGCAGTGCAATGACCAGCAAAAGAATGCCGCTAAGGCCCAGAATCATCCATTTTGTCCTGTCCATGTTCTTTAAGATGTCCGTCAGCCGCTTTTTCATATATTTTCCTTTCACGTTTCAATCTACAGCTTCTATACTCACGAGCGATAAATTTTTCCTTATAGTTTACAGTATGGCGCTCGCAAGTCAGCGATATTGGCAATTTTATTGCTCGTCAGCATCTATCATGAATATATTAGAATCTGTGTCTCATCCAGCCGATAAGCGCTCTGTAGAAATACAGACACTTCTTTTCCAGCCTCTGTTTCCTCCTTTCCAGACAGAGCATCGGAATCACCTGGATTTTCTAAACGATTCAAAGCTCCTGATTCTTCCATATCATTCATGGAATCAGCATTGTCCGCAGCATCGGCATCCACGGACTCTGGTTCATTCACAAAGTCGGAACTGCCCGCGGTACTGGAGCTCTCCGAAATCCCGAGCCACACTGATACGCTGCTGATCTCATAATCTTCAGTCAGCTCAACTTGAACCTGACTGACCGGAAGCTCTCGTTCCTTAGCCTGCAGCATGATTTCGTCTGCGATAACGCTTTCATATTTCCTGATGTAATGATCGTTCTGCATAAACTCCAGCTTCTTAGAATCCTGCCTGGTACTGTCCAGCTGCTCCCAGAAAGCTTCATAAGATATAAGAGATTCGAGCTTGCCGGCACTGCCAAACAGCTCCAGAACCGGAGAAATAAGCGCCATCAGCAGTATGATTCCAGAAAAAAAGCGCAGATACTTTTTGTACTGATCACATGCTGTCAGATGCATCAAAATCGTAAGAATCAGGTAAATAATTAAAAATTCTTTTATCCAGCTTAAAATCCCATCCATATCGACTCCTTATATAGACAGCGACAGTGTCGTTGCCGTACATATGATGGCCGTTGTTAAGAAAAACAATAAAACAGCATAAAACATCAGTTTTAAATAAAGCGCCGCAGCCTGCCCCAGAGCTGCCACTGCCGCACAAAAACGCTTGTCTGCCACCGGCTCCATAAATGCGGCGCAGCCCCGGTATAGCAGCAGGAAAACTGACAGCTTCACCAATGGAAGAAAACTAAGTACAACCAAAATAACCAATGCAGCCACACCCACGCTATTCTTAATCAGCATTGCGGACCCCGCCAGAATCTCGGACATAGAATTCATCACCTGACCGATCCCCGGCACCACACGTACTGCTCCGGCAATCGTGCTGCGTTTCAGCCCGTCTATGCCTGGTGCAAGAAGCCCTTGTACAATATTCAGTCCAAGCACAGCTGTTGTAAATATTCTCACGCACCAATGGACGCTGTCGGACAAAAACCCGGCAATCCTCGAAAAACGCTCCTCTTCCATCATGTTATTTACCAGCTGGAGCACCATATAGACCTGCACAGCAGGCAGCAGGATCTTCGCAAAAACCATATCAATAATATATATGATTAATAAAAGCATCTGATAATAAGCTCCCGCACTAATGCTTCCAGTAGAAAATACCATGCTCATACAAAAAATCGGCTGAAGCGCCATCATAAATTCCACCAGTCTTGTAAAAAATCCTTCCACAATCCCAGTCATGACTAAAAAAAGCTTTAACAAGAGAAGCATAAGAAACAGATACACTCCTACAAATCCAAGGTTAGAAATATAATTTTTCTGCATTGTAGATGTCATCTGCAGCAATATCGAAAATGCTACTGCAATTACTAAAATTTGGATCAGCACAGTGCGGTTTTCTGTATAATCCAAAAGAACAGCTTCCTTCAGTTTTTTCCCGATTGACGAAAAATCCAGCAGAAGTCCATCGCTGATTAGATCTTTGACAAGATCTGAAAAGGTAAGCTGCCCTAAATTTTCTTTCTGTAAGTAAGAATCCAATTCTGAAAGCCCCAGCTCTGAGAGAAATTCTTCTGTTTCTTTCTCCAGATCGATCTGTATCTGTTCAGAACCAGACTGCTCTGTATCGTCTGCTAAACCATTTCCTGCTGACTGCTTCAGTACATCCTTCTCAATCTGCCCTGATCCTTCTGTCTGCCCTGATCCTCTGATCCGCTCCGATTCTCCTGTCTGCTCTGCATTCATATTTTCTTTATCATATGTTTCTATCCCTTGTGTATTTTTGTATTCTTTCTGGATTTCAGCAGCCTGACAGAGTAAATCCAGCCTCAACATGCTGTTCCATGATATATACCGGCTGCAGTCTGCCGGATATCGGCCGAAGCACAGCAATATGCCGAATACCAATGCCGCTGCCATAATTACAGCTTTTTTGACGCGAAAATTCCATTCAGTCAGATTCATTCTTTTCCCCAGAGTTTTTCTCACAATACTTCTCCTATTGTCTGAACAAGCGCCATCAGCACCGGAAAGCTCAAAAACAAAATGGACACCCTTGCAAAGAGCTCCACCTGATTCGCTACTGCGCTATAGCCTGCATCTTTGCAGAGATCTGAGACAAACTGTGTAATATAGCTGATGCCAAGCATTTTTAGAATCGTATCCATGTAAACTCCATCTATATCCACCAATGCCTGAAGCTGCTCTATATAACCAAGCGCAGTCTGCAGCTTGCTCAGCAGATAAATAAAGATACAGATACAGACTGACATACTAATAAAAACACTGAATTCTGGTTTCGTCTGTTTTATCATAAGCGCCAGCAGCACTCCGGATACTGCCAGTACAGCTATTTTCAAAATATCCATATATCTCATCCTCCAATTCGCAGGCTCCTGTCGTACATGCAGCTGCTGCATCATTCATACTACTGCGCCGTAACTTTTATTCTTGGCGGTGTGTAAGAAGTGTATATAGTCAGACAATCATCCACACGTCTGCCAGATTAGTCTGCATGTGTCCGATTCGTGTGTAAAAAGTATATATAGTCAGACAATCATCCACATCACTTTATTAAAATATATAGCTGTAAAAATGCCGCTGCCACAGGATCATTTTTACAGATTCATAATGCAAACAGCGACTGCATCGTTTCAAATAATTCATAGATATATGGAACCACCCAGAATAACACAATCATCAGTCCCGCAAGGCTGATTAAAAATGCATGTTCATCTCTCCCGCTATGTTTTAATACCTGGCTTAAGACCGTTACGATGATTCCGACTGCTGCTATTTTGAAAATTAAATTCACACTCATATTTTCTCCTGCCCATCCTTATAATTTCATTTTATACCCGCGAGCATAAATTCCCCTGATGCCTCTGTATTTGCAGGCATGTACAGACAACACCCTTTGCAGACCATAGTGCCCACGAGCATAAAAGATTTACAGCAATATGATAATCGAAAACAATCCTGCCATATAGCACAGGCAGCAGTACAGTTTCCGCCTGCTGGCAAATTCCGCATTCCTGCCCTCGAAAACCAGTTCCAGCTTTCTCTGACTCAGCCGGAGCAGCTTCAGCGATGCTTCCAATGATGAATACGCAAAGATTTCGCCTGCCCGCAGCAGAATTTCATAAGCTTCCTTTGGGATGACGAGCTGCGCGCAATACTGCCCGCAGACATCACTCCACAGTGCAGGTATATCCGCCTGCGTGTTTTCCTCCATCCTGCGGCTGCTCTGCATTAATATTTCATCATACGGCTTTGGCATATGCTCTGCCAGATGCTCCAGCAGCTCAGGCAGCGGACAGCGGCTGTAAGTAATCTCTCCTTCCACTGCCGTAAGCAGTTCCAACAGCGTTTCTATCTGATACAATTCCAGACGAAGCCGAAACACACAAGAATAAGCCATCCCGGAAGATGCCAGCAAGATGCAGAGGCAGCCCGCAAGCTTTAACATACCGGCTGCTGTTCTTCATCATACAGCTGATAGCAGCGCTCGCCAGTTCTCTTTTGTCCGATGACAAGATAACGTTCAAAATATTCCTGCTCAAACAGCTCCCGCAGCGCCGGCTTGCTTTTTACCTCATCCAGATCCTGTGCATGGACTGATCCCAGAATGCTGCATCCGCAGTGAATCGCATATGCCACTGCCTGCACATCCTCCTTTGACCCCAGCTCATCGACCGCTACTACCTGCGGGGACATGCTTCTGATCACCAGCATCATCCCATTTGATTTCGGACACCCATCCAGTACATCGGTGCGCATTCCGATATCATTCTGCGGAACTCCCCTATAACAGCCCGCAAGCTCTGATCGTTCATCCACAACACTCACCTTCAGACCCGCATGTTCCCTGCTGCCATCCGACAGCATACGAATCAGATCCCGCAGCAGCGTTGTCTTGCCTTTTCCCGGAGGTGAAATCAACAGCGTATTATAAATCCCGGACATTTCCTGATTTGGATACCTATATAAATATGGAATCAGGCGCCTGGCACACTCCTTTTTTTGATGACACACACGTATATTCAGATACGATATATTTCGGATCGTCTGCATCCATCCCTCGTTAAACACAGCCTGTCCGCTTAATCCTACCCTATGCCCGCCTTCGATCGTAATAAAACCATTTCTTACCTCTTCTTCAAATGCAAACAGCGAATAGCGGCTGATAAATACCAGCATGTCACTAATATCCGAGACTGTGACGTTATACGCATTCTGACTGTCTTTCGTAAGATGCCCCGGACACATGCTAAAAAAATATTCATTCTGCCCGTCTAAAATTATGATCGGCTGGCAGACCCGGATGCGAATTTCCTCAATATTTTCCAGTGTTTTAAATACGGCTCCCATTTCATTCCTGATATGTATAGGAAATATTTTTAAAATGTGCTCGATAGTGCACTCCTCCCTCCTGCAATATATTTCTTTTTCTATTGTTTCTATAGAAGAAAAAATAGCCATGAAACAGCTTCTTGAAGTTGTCCCATGACTATATATATGTATCGCTATGTAATTTAGAACTAATTTTCATATAAGGTTTTTATTTTTTAGAGCATTAAATCCTCAGACTTCTCCAGCTTCTCTGCATCTATGAATATACCCTGTTTCTGCAGATTTTCTATTATTATATGAACATCCTCTTTTGAGAAACGAAATTTCCTCAAGCGACATGTATACGATACCATTTTCTATAACCTTTAGTAACAGACAGGTACTACTCACGGCGAGAGGTCGCTCATAGTAACAACAGACATCTACACCATGCTATCATGCAGCAGATTCAATATATGAGCCAAGTCTTCGGCCTCCATCTGCCCCGGTGCAGAAGCCTTCTTTGCTGCGCCAAAAGTCACTGCTGAGCCAAACAGCTCTCCACATAGGCGGCTCGGCACTCCCATACCGGACATAGACATCGTAATGATCGGACGGTCTGCATACTCACGATACATCTCCTCTGTCGCAGCAAGCAGCGTCAGTACATCCGCAGCGCTGCGCGGCATCACAGCTATTTTACAGATGTCCGCTCCCAGCTCCTGCATTCTGCACAGTCTATTTACAAGCTCCTCCTTCTTCGGCGTTTCATGAAAATCATGATTTGATGCAATGACTTTGACACCGTACTGATGTGCTGTCTCAATGATGCCTGTCACGTAATCATCTCCGATAAACATCTCTATATCGATCAAATCCACACAGCCTGTCTTAACAGCAGCTTTTAGCCATGCAGCATATTCCTCCGGCTCTATATACTTCTCTCCGCCCTCCTTCGCTGTACGAAATGTCAGCAGAAGCGGTACACGATTTAATGCACCCCGCAGCTTTCGGAGCATTTCCTTTACTGATTCCACATGAACTGCCTGCTCATACCAGTCTGCACGCCATTCCGCAAGGTCAGCTGGAATCTTAGCAAAACCTTCTGCTTCCTGAATAATCTCTTCCTCTGTAACGCCGACAATCGGTACACAGATTTTTGGTATTCCTTCTCCTATCTTTACATCCTTCACAATGACCGGATTCATTATAATCTCCCTCATCCTTCATTTAACTCGCGGAAAGTATTTCTCAAACACACCCGGCTAAACTGCAGCCATCAGCTCTTCACAGATTGCAGACACATCCTTTCCATCTGTCTCGATCACAAGATCAGCAGCTGCCTCATACTTTTCTCTCCGCTTTTCCATCAATTCCGCAATGTACGGCACATTCATATGATTCTCCAAAAGAGGCCTGTCATGGCTGTCCTTTACCCGCTCATATATCGTCTCCGGGCTTGCCGCAAGCAGCACAATACATCCGTTTTTCTTCATTTCCACGACATTCTTCTCGCGCATAGGCGTTCCGCCGCCGCAGGATATTACGATATTTCCCTTTGTCTGCAGCTCCAGCAAAAGATTTGTCTCCAGATTGCGGAAATATTCTTCTCCATAGACTTCAAAGATCTTAGAAATACTCATGCCTTCCCGTTCGGAAATCACTCTGTCCATTTCCACCATCTCCATCCCGTAATGTCTGCTCAAATAACCGCTGACTGTTGACTTTCCGCTCCCCATAAAGCCAATGAGAAATATATTCTGCCTTATACTGTTATGCTGCATGTTATCTGCCTGCATTCCTGCTCTATTTAAATCACTGCTCATTTCCCCGCTGCTCCTTCATTCATACTTATCCTTTGCCGTCTTCTAATGACTTCTATACTAACCTTTGTCTTAAATGCTTCCTATGTCTTTTATGCTATCCTTTGTCTTCTATCCTGTCCTTCATCAATCCGCTTCATCAATCCGCATATAGTTACGCACTATTCCCTCTGCTCCTCTATCCCGCCGAGCAGTATGAGATTCGGGAACCCCATTTCCGCAATATTCGCACAGCTGTTGCTCATACGGTCTAATGCATTTAAAATCTTGTGAAACGGTTTTGTAAGCTTTGCGCTGCACTTGCCCTTCGAAATGCGGTCCATATGCGCCTTGCGCATACTAAGGCTTAGGTCTAGAATCTTTTCCTTCTTTTTGCGGAGCTTTTTCTCTCTTTTTTCCTTATCATTATCACTGCCGTCCAGCACCATCCAAAGAGAATCAGAATACATTTCCATCACTAATCCCAGACCTTTTTCCAGATCTTTCATAGCATCCTTTGAATATTTATATTTCTTCTCGATTTTGTCTTTGAAGGAATCCAGAATTTCCTGACACAAATATGTGATACGGTCAAGATCGCTCAAAAGACACATAATTCCCACGGCCTCGTTGGCCTGATCTTCACTCATGCTGCCTGAAGCAGACAGATCAGATAAATATTCTGTAATCTGTTCATTCAGCCTCCGTACCTGATCTGCCTTTTCAAAAAGCGGTTGCAGCGCACCTGTATCATCTATCCAGACAGCTCCTGAGATCTCAGATAACAGCTCTTCCGTAACCCTGCCGCAGCGTATCACTTCTTCTACCGTCAGCCGCAGTGCCGCAACCGGCTGCTGCAGCAGCTTGGTATCCAGATACATCGGTACAGACAGCTCCTGCGGTACATTGACACTGTCTCTGATAATGCCTGTCACAATCTTTACCATATATGGCAGAAGAGGTGTCCAGATCAGTGTCATAACCAGATTAAATACTGTATGCGCATTCGCAATCTGGCGTGATATAACCTCAACCTGAACGCCTGTCGGCGAAATCCACTCAATAAACATGGCAAACGGGCGGATAAACCAGACAAACAGCAGACAGCCGGATATATTAAAAAAGCAGTGCGCAAGCGCTGTACGTTTTGCGTCCTTTGCCTGCCCAATACATGCCAGCAGAGCTGTAATAGTAGTACCGACATTATCCCCCAGCAGGATTGGAATCGCGCCTGTCAGTCCCAGAATACTCGTAACACCATCCGGTCCTGCCTGTTCGGCAAAATTCTGCAGGACTGCAATCGTAGCGGAACTGCTCTGCACTACCAGCGTCATCAATGTACCTGCCGCTATGCCAAATACCGGCAGATCTGCGACCTTGCCTATCATAGACACAAAGAACTCGCTGTCGGCCAGCGGCTTCATCACGCTTCCCATTGTCTCAATACCCAGGAACAGCAGTCCGAATGCAAAGATAACCTGTCCGATGTTTTTCACCTTTTCAGTTTTTGCTATAAAAGAAACTATAAATCCGATAAATATAATTAAGAATATATAATCGCTGATCTTAAACGCAATGATCTGCGCTGTCATAGTAGTACCGATATTCGCGCCAAATATTATGGAAATCGCCTGCGGCAGCGTCATAAGACCTGCGCTGACAAACCCGATTGCCATTACCGTCGTCGCAGAACTGCTCTGAAGTACAGCTGTCGTTAATGCACCTGCAAGCACGCCCATAGCCGGATTTTTTGTAAGCATCGCCAGAATGCTCTTCATTTTTTCCCCCGCTGCCTTCTGCAGGCATTCACTCATCATATTCATACCGAAAATGAAAATCGCCATCCCGCCAAAAAGCCCAAATAAGATCTGCATGATCTCGTTCATATTCTTTCCTCTCTTAATGTCTTGTTATGTATTCTTCACCTGTGTTTTCATCTCTGCCCTTCTGCTATAAGCGCCCGCACGATTCTATGCATACCATGACAAATCATAGCGCTCGCGAGTATAAAACAAAGTATATCCAAAGAAAATACAAATTATGCCCTCTGAATATCTTCTTAATCAAAGCAGCTGTTCGTTCAAGCCATGCAGAACCTGAATGATTCCATAATATCTCTTATCAAAGGAACTCGTCGGTTCGTGCCATGCAGAACCTGAATGATTCTATATCAAGCATATACCCGCTAAATCTCCCCTGACAAAGGGACTATTCTATTCTTACTATACCGGCTTGATGATTCTGTATCAAACATGCTATCCATCAGCATCAATTTCTGAAATGCCCACATGATTAAATCAAACTAAAAAATCGTTCCCTTACTTCCTGTACCGGCATATCCAGTCCGGTATAAAGCTTGAACGCCGCTGCACCCTGCCACAGCAGCATACCCTCTCCGCTGATGCATACACATCCTGCATTCTTTGCATCCCGCAGCAGCTTTGTTTCCTTTGGGTTATATACTGCATCACAGACAACAAGACCTTTTCGAAATGCAGATACATCCTTGACTACGCTTTCTTTTTCCATCGGCTTCATACCCACGATTGTCGCATTCGCAAATATATCACTGGAAGCAATCTCTTCTTTCATTTTTGCATTGTCAGCAATATCGTATACATTCACGCAGCATTCTGGTCTTGCGCCGCGTATTTTTTCAGCCGTCTCCAGCGTCCTTTCAAAAAATGCATCTTTTATATTAAAAATTGTAATTTCTCTGGCTCCGTCTAACGCACACTGTACCTGAATGGCAGTCGCTGCTCCGCCTCCGCCTGCTACAGTGATTTTCTTCCCTGCGATCTCTATCCCGTGGTCACGCAGGTTATTGACAAACCCTTCTCCATCCGTAATGTATCCTGTCAGCCTGCCGTCGTCATTGACGATTGTATTCACGGCTCCGATCATGCGTGCAGCTGTAGACAGCTCATCCATATATTTAACGACTTCTGTCTTATCCGGCATTGTTACATTGCATCCGCGCATCTTGAATAATCGCATAGCCTCAACTGCCTTTTCTACTTCCCCTACCTGAATGTCAAAAGCGACGTATACATAATCCAGCCCCAGCTTTTGAAAACTATAATTATACATAGCAGGAGAACCTGAATGCCCTACCGGAGAACCGATCAGCGCAAGCAGCCCCGTAGTTCCTGATATTCTATTTTCCATAAAATCTTATTTCCTTTCCATACTTTCTACGAATTTTTTATATGATTGAATCACCATCTATGCCTTACTGCTGTTATATTCACGAGAAATCTTCTAGCCTGCTTTTTCAGATTATCATAGTGCTTTTCAAACGTCAACAAAATTCACGTATCCATTTTGCAATTAATTTTGGCCGTTACTTTTCACACTTCAGCCAGAAAGCGGCTGAGCTGCGAAAAGCAGCTTTTGGCACTTTAAAAGAGCTGTTGCATCGGCAGCAGCTCTTTCATAAATTTTTAATAATTAGTTGTATTTGCGTTTTCTCGCAGCTTCAGACTTCTTTTTGCGACGAACACTAGGCTTCTCATAATGTTCTCTCTTACGAATCTCCTGCTGAATTCCTGCTTTTGCGCAGTTTCTTTTGAATCTGCGTAAAGCGGAATCTAAAGTCTCGTTCTCTTTTACGATCACATTCGACATAGTCTCACACCTAACCTCCCTCCAGTTGCGTATTGTGCATACAACTGTTAGGTTATATTTTTTAGCACTAACCTATTATAGCATAATTTTACCATCAGTCAAGAGGATTGCAAAAAGTTTTCAAAGTAAATCTGTTCATCGGGCCGACTTTATTTCTAATGTAAACCTGCAAAGGTGCATGGGAAATCATTTTATGTTATAGTTCAGCCTTCGGCTTCACTGTTACCATTTTATCCAAATTTTATTTTCACCCCTTGACAATTTCACAAGACTGTAGTAGTGTGTGAATATACACTACTGCAGTCTTGTGAAATATAGGAAGGGAGAATATGCCAATGGAAATAAAACTATTTGATTCTGAATTAAAAGTAATGGATGTATTGTGGCAGGAGGGTGATTCTACTGCCAAGCATATTTCCAACGTACTAGGAGAAAAGGTCGGCTGGAACATGAATACGACATACACCTTAATCAAAAGATGCATCAAAAAAGGCGCTATTGAGCGTTCTGAGCCAAATTTCATGTGTCATGCACTGATTCCAAAAGAGAAAGTACAAGAAGCAGAAACAGATGAGCTGATTAACAAGATGTTTGACGGTTCTGCGGATAAGCTGTTTGCTTCTCTGCTTGGCAGGAAAAAACTATCTGCCGAACAGATCGAAAAACTGAAACAAATCGTAGAAAACCAAAAATAATCAAGCAAGGAACGAGGTGATTTATATGATTATGGTCCATTCGAATCTGCCGTTTACCAGTCTGCTATCTGTCACACTGCAGCATATGGGATTTGGGCACACAAGCCTGCTGTCGATGAGTCTCGCAGGCACTGTCATAATTCTGGTGATTATCATGATTCGAGCAGCAGCTTTACACAGGCTGCCTAAAGCAACATTTACAGCTCTGTGGGGTATTGTAATGCTGCGCCTTTTGATCCCAGCTTCAATTCCAGGCACGTACAGTATCTACTCTTACGCAGAACAATTTATGCCTGCCACGGTCAGCTCTTATTTAAGTACGATCCTGAAGGCCGCATCTGACAAACATCAGCAGGTGCCAGATTCTTCGTCTGCACAGCGGGAATCAGACTTTTCATCCATACAGCAGAAGCCGGATTCTTTCTCTGCGCTGTGGGAACCAGGCTTTTCATCCATACAGCAGAAGCCGGATTCTTTCTCTGCACTGCAGATGAATCCTTTTGTACAACAGCAGTCAAATTTTTCTTCTGCGCTGCAGATAAATCCTTTTGTACAACAGCAGTCGAATTTATCTCCTGCACAGCAGACGGATTCTCCTTCTATACAAGTACAGAGTTCTACACAGCAGACGAACCCTTCTGCTGTAAAGACACAAAATTCGCAGCAGCAGACGACAGCTGCCGGCCAGACTCCAGACAGAGGACGAAAAGATCCTCCTATTCGGCAGATTCTATGGCTTGTCGGCATGATTGGATGTACACTATTTTTTACGGTTACTTATATCAGAAGCCTCCGGATTTTTTCCATGTCACTCCCGATTGACAATCGTTATACGAGAACATGGCTGGAGACACACATAAGCAAGCGGCCGATTTCCATCCGGCAGTCTGGTTTTATAGCTGCTCCTCTTACTTACGGGATGCTGCATCCTGTGATTTTGATGCCAAAAGGAATTGACTGGGATAATACTGAGCAGCTGCAGTATATTTTTGCACATGAATATGTCCACATCAGACGCTTTGACATCTTATACAAGCTTCTGCTCATGGTCTCCTGCTGTATTCACTGGTTTAATCCATTTGTCTGGGTCATGTATCTGCTTGCGAACCGTGATCTAGAACTATCCTGTGATGAAGCAGTCGTACAGCATTTTGGAGAAATGAGCAGATCTGCATATGCCTGTGCATTAATCCGCATGGAAGAGACAAAGTCCGGGTTTGCTCCGCTATGCAGCAGATTCAGCAAAAATACCGCGGAAGAAAGGATAACAGCCATTATGAAAACGAAAAAAAATACAATCTATAAGACCGCCACTGCATGTATCTTGTTCACCAGTGTCATATTTGTATCCGCCATTTCATCAGACACAGCAAAATCTGCCACTGCTGCTTCAGAGACGGGCCATATGAACGAAAAGAACTCTGTATTGGATTCAAATGATACTGAGGTATCACAAAGAAATGCATTATCTGTTTCGAAATCACGCGATGCAGATGCATCACAAGGCAGCACCTCATCCATGGCGGATATAAATTCAGCCATTACAGACTGCCGGAAACTGTCGCCCATCCCAGACACTGATTTTACAGATTCTGAATATCAAAAACTAATTGATCTGTGCTTTTATGATTTACGCAGTATGACAGTCGCTGAATACCGAAAAAAAATCTGGGACATCATTGATACAGAAGAATATATCAACCTGCTGAACCGCTTTTCCACAGATGAAAAACTGTATGATCTAAAAGACTCCAACCCTACCGCAGGCTTCCTATTTTATATTTTCGAACCACTGACCGCTGAAAAATGGAGATCTACCAATTCCGGCGGATACGCGCTTCGAACATGCGATCATGCAACTGATGATGCTGTACTGGAATACTCGACGCGCCTTACCATCAAAAACGCAAAAAAGCTGACAGTCGGCGAGTATTCTGACACACACATACGAATCCAGAATGCAGTCGAAGAATTCCTCATGGAAATACCTCTGGACAAATTACAAGATGAAACGTGGATGAAATCCGCCATTCAATCACAAATCCCGCATTTTGAAAACGATTTCTGTCCAAAAACAATGTCTGTCAAGGTAACCGACTGGTATTATTCCCCGCTCTTTGTTTATGAGGAAGAGCAGACGCCTTCTCTGCCGGAGCCCTCAAAACAGCCGGCAGAATCTCCAGACGACAAAAATAAAGAAATCATAATTTGTCCGGCCAGAGAACCGATCAAGATGCGAAACTTCCCAAATGGCAGAAAGCAGGATTATCAGGCAGTCCTTGCCCTCAAAACAGCCGGCTATAAAGACCGAACCATAGAAGATTTTAATGCTGCATTACTCGAATGTGTCAATTCCATTGATCAGGAATATCTGGAAGGCATCTACGAAGACATCAGATGGGATGATTACAAAGTAACACTATCAGAAAGTGAAAAATCATTTTTGCAGACAACTTATCTGTATTCGAATCTGGAAAATGCCGAAAAAATAAAAAGTATGCACAAAAATGCCCCGGAAGAACCTATATGCTTCAACACCGACCTTGGGACAAAATGTGTTGATAATAGAGTCAATGATTCATGGTGCTCCTTCTGGTATCAGATGTATTACAAAATTAAAGATCAGAGCAGTCTGACTGTCAGAGAACGCGACCAGACAATCAGAAAATTTCAAAATGAAATGAACCGGTTCTGGGAAGAAACAAGTTTAAAAGATCTATTAGGCATGAGCAAAAAAGATGTAATCGCCTATATGAAAAAGACGGCATCCAAACACAGCAGTGAACACATCGTCGTTATCATTAACAAAGACCATGTACAGTTTGAACATGATAGAGACCGTGATTATTATAACTGAAAATCCGTACACCAAATACGTAAAAACTGAATTGGCGTTCCATCTAAACAGAAATTAAAGTTTCATGCAGACAGATTCGCGTCAGTACAAAATTTCAACGGCGATGCGAATCATCCTTTCCATTCCCCAATTTATAAGGTACAATGGGCTGTACCTCATAAATTGGGGATGGTTTCTTTACATCATCTTGGACATCAGATACTTGTACAAGCCTCTTTCACTCGGAGCTGAATGACGCTGTCAGATCTGCCGCATCCACAATCTCAGGCCCGTCAGATGCAGCATGGGCATTTTCCGCCGCATCCCTCGGATCGCGGTTCTCCTTTTCTTCTTCATCGTCCCAGAGCGAATCATGCTTTTCCCTTTTTTCCCTGCGTGCAAGAGCGCCGATATTTTTTGCAGTCTGATACAGATCCTCACTGTACTCCATCAGCTTTTTTTCATCAGAAGCCGGAACAATATCGCCTTTCATAATACGCCGCGCTACTTCCATAAGCTTTGCCATATCCGCAGCATATTCTTTTGCCGCATCCTTCTGCTGCTTTTCCACCTCGGCATTCCAGTATGCACAGTACTGGTCAGCCAGTCTGTCTAGATAATCCTGATATTCTTCCTGCTTTTCATCCAGTGCATCCAGAGTAAGCTGCAGCGTCGCTGCTTCTGATTCATAGGCTTTTCTTTTTTCAGAATCTTCTTTCTCAATGCCTGATAAATACTTCATCCGCCCGCGCACATCTTCCAGCTGTTTTGACAGGACATTTTTTTGTTTGCGATAAGAACTGACCTGATCGCGGTAAATCTGTTGTGCTTCTCCTATTTTCATACTCTCACATCCTTGTAATATTACTAAAATTCCATTTAATTTTTCAATGAATTTTCGACTTTCACATGCAATGAAAAAATTTTTACAGTTCCGCCTGAAGCGAAATGCCTGATTTTCCCAGCACTAAGCATGTTCTTACTATACTTTGCAGTAAATCTCTATATTACATATCGTCATCTTTCACAAATAATTAAGGAGAAATCGTACAGTTCAGCCCAGTACTTTGCATTTACCGCAAAGTACGTAAGAACGTGTAAATTATGCCAAGAGGGAATCCGGCTCTTCGCCAAAGGCGAACTTTCAATGAGCCGGATTCCGTTACAGTGAAGCCGGAGGCTGAACTGTAACGAGAAATCGGCATTACATTTACTGCGGCCGTCATATGCATGAATCCCTTGCTTTCACAAATAACTGAGAAGTCTGCATCCGCGTTTCCTTTCCCTGCTGCTACCCTGTCATATGCATGACATTTATCAGCAGCAGCCATGTCAGCCCATAATAAGTCACAACTGCGACTAAATCATTCACAGTCGTAATCAGCGGGCCGGAAGCAACGGCCGGATCGATTTTGATCTTATGAAAGAACATTGGTATCACCGTTCCCGTAAAGCTGGAAATAATCATAGCAACCATCAGTGAAAATCCAATACACCCGCTGACTGCAAATGCAAATCCAAGCGTCCGCCCCTTAAACAACGCAATATAAAAACCGATAAACAGCAATGACAACGTACCGAGCATCAGCCCATTTACCGCGCCGACACGCATCTCCTTAAACATAAGACGCAGCTTCTGCGTACCTGTCAGATTTTCATCCATTAATACACGGATTGTTACAGCCAGCGACTGAGTGCCTGCATTTCCTGCCATATCCAGTATCAGCGATTGAAAACAGATGACCAGGGTAAGCTGTGAAACAACCTGCTCAAAGATACCTACCACACTGGAAACGATTAACCCCAGCGCAAGCAGCACAGCCAGCCACGGAATCCTCTTTTTCATGCTTTCCAAAAGCGGCTCATTCAAATCCTCTTCTGCTGTCAGGCCGGCAAGCCGTGCATAATCCTCTCCCATTTCTTCGTCTACGACTTCTACAATGTCCTGAGCTGTAATAACACCCAGTATTTTTTTATCATTATCTAATACTGGAATCGAGTCCTCGGAATAATCCTTTAAATCCTCGATACATTCATCGATCGTTTCTTTCGCATATACGTATGGATAAGATGTCGTAATCAAATCTTCCAGCGCTGTGTATCTGCGTGCAATGATCAGATCTTTTAAGTCAATCGCCCCGTAAAAGCTCTCTGCTCCGTCCACCACATAGATCGTAGATATATTATCATTATCTGCCGCCTGTGTGACCAGCTCTTTCATTGCCTCCGGTATTGCAAGCCCGTTTTTTATGACAATAAAATTAGTAGTCATCTTGCTGCCGATTTCATCGTCTTCATAGGACTGAATCAAGCCGATGTCATGTCTGGACTCCTCATCCATCAGCTGCATTAATCGGTCTGATTTTTCATCCTCCATCTCATCGAGAATGTCTACCGCATCATCCGCGTCCATAGATTCCAAAATATCCGCGGCATTCTCAAGCCCCAGCTCTTCCAGATAGATGCTTGCCTCGTCCCCCAGATACGTAAAGATCTCCGACACGGTATCATTGCCAAGGATCTGATAAAGCTTGATACGCTCTTCTTTCGTCAGCTCCTCCCATACAGAGGCTATATCATTCTCATGATAATCCTGCAGCTTTTCACGTATGATGTGAGGAGGCTCACCGCTTTTGATAATGCAAATTAATTCTTTCTCGTAATCTCTTTTCTCCGGAAAATCTGTTTCCACAGAATAATTCCTGTTTTCAGCTTCACTCATATCCTTACCTCACTTTCTCCATATATTATTCCATACACTGTGGCAAGTGATGGATGTTCCTGTGAAATGCGCAGTAAATTATACTCATTATCATGAATCATACTCCCTGCTGACGCTCAGTGATGGATGTTCCTGTGAAATGCGCAGTAAATCTTACTCATTATCATGAATCATACTCCCCATGATGCTCAGTCACAGGTGTTCCATGAAATACGCAGAAAATCTTAACAGAGTTATCTGATCCCCCCTGACCTGACAATACCTTATATCCTAAATTATTAATTACTGCGGTTCCTTACCTGTCGTTCCTGACAGATAATTTATAAACTGCTGCGCTGTCCGTCCCGAAATACCTCCGTGGCTGAGCTCCCATTTATTTGCTTCCGCGCACAGCTGCTCATCACTTAGTGGAATTCCCGCACGCCGTGCCAGTTCCACTACAATGTGAAAATACTCTTTCTGATTCGGCTTTGAATAATTAATTGTTACGCCAAACCGATTGACAAGCGACAGCTTCTCTTCCATTGTATCTGACTGATGCATTCCGTTTTCGATCTTGACATCGTCGCGGTCGCTCCATGTTTCTTTAATCAGATGCCGCCTGTTTGATGTCGCATAAATCAAGATATTTTCCGGCTTCGTCTCCACACCGCCTTCAATCACTGCCTTCAAAAATTTGTACTCAATCTCAAATTCCTCAAACGACAGGTCGTCCATATAAATGATAAACCGATAATTACGGTTCTTAATTTTTGCTATAACACCGGACAGGTCTTTAAACTGGTGCTTGTAAATCTCAATCATACGCAGTCCCTGATCGTAAAACTCATTGACAATCGCCTTGATGCTTGTAGATTTGCCTGTTCCGCTGTCGCCGAACAGCAGCACATTATTTGCCCCTCTCCCTTCTACAAACGCACGGGTATTATCCACAAGCTTTTTCTTCTGAATCTCATAGCCAATCAGATCATCCAGCATCACCTTGTCCATATTATTAATCGGATGGAATACGATATCCCGGCCGGATTCATCCGAAGAAATCCGAAATGCTTTATTCAGTCCAAACATGCCTACACCATAGGCTTTGTAAAAATCAGTCACGCATGTAAAAAATTCTTCCTCATCTGCTGCAGCTTCTAATTTCCGGCTTAATCCCTGAACCTTTTCGCTGACGCTTTTATTATACATCAATTCTGGCTTTCCAATCGCTCGATATTCAGACAGCGTTGAAAAACAGTCAATCCCAAGCTTATTCTCCAGCCATGAAAAATCATAGTCAAACAGCTCTTTAAATGCCTTAAAATCATTTTTCGCGAAAACATTCACGCTGCCGTCGTGTGCTCCGATCTTTTCACAGGTAATGCTGAAAGGATTTTCATCTGTAATCAGCAGGAACGTCAAATAATTATGCCAGAGATTCTTATCAAATCCATAGTCCGTCGCTAAGACCAGCAGACGCTTAACCTGCTTATATACCCTTGTGACGAGCCTGTCTTTCGTCTGTCCGCCCTCACGAAGATCCATGCAGATACTGCTTAGCTCCATTAAAATAGAATCCTTCGGCATATCTCCATACATTAATATTTTTGATACTATATGATCCATCAATCGGTCTCCTTTTTCTATCATCGATATTATTTTCCACGCCATGCATCCTGCAATAAATAATTATTTCTGGTTTGGCTGCAGCTGTATTTCATTTAAAAAAACTCTACAATGGTCATTCAGATTCTAATCTGCAGCTACCTTATATTAAGATAACATATGCTGTACAGTCTTTCAAACAAAAATTCCATTATTATAGTATTTTCCGTAATAGTTCATTACTTATCACACCCCATCCAGAAAGCGGCTTTGCTTAGAAATGTAATGCCAAAATAAGAAAAACGTCAAACTTATCCACAAAATCTTGACAAATCAGCTTTCAATGATACAATATGTAGTATACTAAAAAACCATACACCATTCAATGTTTTAACACTAGTATGGTTTTTGGGCAAAAAAGCAAGGAGAACAGAAAATGAAAGTAATTAAAAGAAACGGAGAAGAAGTTCCATTTGATTTATCCAAAATTATCCATGCCATTCAGAAAGCCAACAAAGAAGTGGAACCCATTTACCGTCTGAATGAGTATCAGATTCAGGCAGTTGCGGATATCGTCGCCCGAAAGCTTGAGTCCCTGCCGCACATTGCCCCTGTGGAAGACATTCAGGATATGGTAGAAACAGGGATTATGGAAATGCGGGGCTATGAAGTAGCACAGAAGTATGTCCGTTACCGTTACAAGCGGGAACTGACAAGGAAGTCAAATACGACAGATAACGGAATCCTTTCTCTCCTAAACCAGCTAAACGAAGATGTCAAACAGGAAAATTCAAATAAAAATCCGGTCATCAATTCCACTCAGAGAGATTACATGGCCGGAGAGGTCAGCAAAGACTTGACAATGCGTGTTTTGCTGCCGGAAGAAATCGTAAAGGCACATGAGGATGGCATCATTCATTTTCATGACGCGGATTATTTTGCCCAAAAAGAACATAACTGTGACTTAATCAATCTGGAAGATATGTTGCAAAACGGAACCGTCATCAGTGAAACAATGATAGAAAAACCGCACAGCTTTTTTACTGCCTGTAATGTTACAACCCAGATTGTGGCACAGGTGGCAAGCAACCAGTATGGCGGTCAGACTTTTACACTCTCCCATCTGGCACCGTTTGTAGATGTCAGCAGGAAGAAGCTTCGCAAGATTATTATTGAAGAACGAACCGAATGCGGGGACTCGCTGGACGAAAAAACCGTGGAAAAAATCACAGAAAAACGGTTACAGACAGAGATAAAAAGCGGAATCCAGACTATACAGTATCAGTTAATCACTCTTATGACTTGTAACGGGCAGGCTCCTTTTGTAACAATGTTCATGTATTTGGATGAAGTGCCTGAGGGACAGACCAGGGATGATCTTGCCATGATTATTAAGGAAGTTTTAGTACAGCGTATGCAGGGAGTGAAGAATGAAAAAGGTATCTGGATTACCCCTGCTTTCCCAAAGCTGGTCTATGTGCTGGATGAAGATAATATTAAAAAAGATTCAAAATATTGGTATCTTACAGAACTGGCAGCAAAGTGTACATCCAAAAGAATGGTGCCGGACTATATTTCTGCAAAAGTCATGCGTAACCTAAAAAAAGGCGATGTGTACCCTTGTATGGGCTGCCGTTCTTTTCCTACAGTGGAGGACGAACAGCGAAATCCTGACGGAACAAGAAAATATTATGGCAGATTCAATCAAGGTGTTGTGACTATCAATCTGGTGGATGTCGCCTGTTCTTCACAAGGAGACATGAAACGCTTTTGGGAAATTTATGAGGAACGGCTGGAGCTATGCCACAAGGCATTACGCTGCCGCCATGAAAGGCTGCTCGGTACAACGTCGGATGTTGCGCCAATTTTGTGGCAGCATGGAGCATTGGCAAGGCTTGCCAAAGGAGAAAAAATAGACAGGCTTTTATATAACGGTTATTCCACAATTTCATTGGGATATGCCGGACTTTGTGAAATGTGTGTCCGCATGATCGGGAAAACACACACATCACCTGAGGGACGTGAATTTTCCTTAAAAGTCATGCAAAAATTGAATGACAAGTGCAAGGAATGGAAAGAGGCAGAACATATCAGTTACTCAGTCTATGGAACGCCGATGGAATCCACAACATATAAATTTGCCAGATGCCTGCAGAAACGCTTTGGTATTATTCCAGGCGTGACAGATAAAAATTATATTACGAACAGTTACCATGTTCATGTCACAGAAGAAATTGACGCTTTCAGCAAGCTTAGATTTGAATCCGAATTCCAGAAATTATCTCCCGGCGGCGCAATCAGCTATGTGGAAGTACCCAATCTGCAAAATAACACAGAGGCGGTACTGGCGGTTATGGAATGTATTTATGACAGCATTGTCTATGCGGAGCTGAATACAAAGAGTGATTATTGTATGCAGTGCGGCTATGACGGCGAAATACAAATTATTACCGATCACGAGGGAAAGCTTGTGTGGGAATGCCCAAACTGCGGCAACCGAAATCAGGATACTATGTCAGTTACAAGGCGAACCTGCGGCTATATCGGAACACAATTTTGGAATCAGGGACGGACACAGGAAATTAAAGACCGTGTCCTGCACCTATAAAATTCTATACGGAATATACAAAGGTGTTTGTCATATTATGATTTCTAAAAAACAGGCAGCCTTTGCAAATTAACAGGAAAAGGAAATGCTTTAGATCCCTGTGTAAAGTTCTCAAGCATTTCCTCTTATCTTTTATTGCTTTTACACGTCAAGATTATCCTAAACATCGATCAAAATCCGCATTGCGTTATTTCGATAAAGTCCTGCTTATTCATACTATACTGCGATAATAATTCCTCCATCATTCGCATACATGCTGCTGACGCCGGCAGTCTCTAAAACTATAATTTTCTTAAATCTCATGATTTTTTCGATCTGTTCCTTTACTTTAAGCGCCCTCTTTGGACAGTTGCAGTGTGAGATGGCAAGAATTTTTTCCGCGCAGTTTTGGGTGCGTTTTGATATTTCTTCCACCATGCGTTCCAACGCCTTATTCATGCCTTGTGCCTGCGCAAGCTGGCAGATCTGACCATCCGGCGTAGAGCCCATGACAGGCTTTATATTCAGCACATTTGCCACAAAAGCTTTCAGATTACTGAGCCTGCCATTTTTTCGCAGTGTTTCCAGCGTCTCCAGCACAAAAAATGTCTGCTGGCTGCTGATATATTGTTCTGTAAGCTCGACCACTTCTTCAAAAGTATGTCCGGCCTGCTCCAGCTCATGTATCTTGATGCCGATCAGCGTTTCGCCGACGGAAGCAGAGCAGGAATTGAATACATACACCTGCTTATCGGGAAAATCCGACTCAAACATCTGCTTTGCGGTATATGCACTGCCGTAGGAACCGCTCAGCTTCTCAGACAATGTTACAGCATAAATACGCTGTGCATCTCCTGAATATGCGTCATAATATCTCTGCGGAGACGGACAGGCCGATTTCGGACAATTAGGACTCTCCTTTACTTTCTTCAGGAATTCTAACTGGCAGAAGCTTTCATCATCCACCACATGATAGTCATCTACATCCAGTTCCAATGGCACTGATAGAAAATGCCCGTCCTGTTTTAATTCTTCTGTCAATTCCCCACAGCTGTCCACAATAATTTTATAGCTCATAACTTCCTCCAGTCTGAATCCATTGTAACAGTCCTATATTTGAAACAGTCAGAATACGAGAGGCCTGACTTTCACTGTTACAATCTGCATCTTTCATTTTTGCTCTCTGCTCTTTGCTCTTTGCTTTTGCTGATTGCCGCACAGGCGATGATTTCGTCTGCATGTGTCTAGGAATAATATCATTTTGCTACGGTGAAAGCATTTTATGCATTCGGTACCGGTCACTACAGTATGCCAAAATAATTCGTCTTTTGCCTGTTGGATTTCCAAGCATTATGAAATATTTAATTGACCCTCGCATCATTAGTTTATCATATTCTATGCGGCTTCATGTGTCATTAATCATTTTTATATATAGTATTGATTACTACATGATAATATCATTAATATTGGAATTTGTAAATATCGAATTGAATATTATAAAAGATCTGACACTACTTGTCGCAGCACAGCCTGTCAGCCTGTTGCTGCTTGTCGAGGACATATTCATCATTTTTCATCACTCTTTCTTAATTTGCCTTGTTTTCCATGCTCCTTTTGGGCAAAAAAGACGCATGGTTTTCTATTTATTGCTCCATGCGTCTTTACGCTGTTTTTAGGCAGACTAAATTGCATAACAAAAAGGCCGGACAATTCACTATACTGTCCGGCCGATCTATTTTAGTTTTCTATCTATAACATTTGTTTATGCCTGATTTGCAAAATATTCAAAAGCTTTTTATTGTGTACTCACGGAAATAACCGAATACCCGTTCTTCCCATTGCTGCTGTCTGTGTTATATACAAGCAGAAAATATGCAGTAACCCCTGCCGGAGTCTTTTTAGCAGCTGTTACAGTTACAGTTTCCTTATCTGATCCCAGCTTCATGCTAATCATACCCTGCTCCTTTGATTTTTTTGCTGTAACCTGCACTTTACCCTGTGCGAGCTTCTCTGCGTCATATCCATCCTGGCTCCCCATAGGATAGAACCTTAAACTGTCCGTTGTTTTCTCATCTGGGACTCTGCATTCTGGTACAACCTGAAACGTCCCTGTCTTTTTTTCGCTCTCGGATACCGTGATGGCAAGCTCCTGGTCTGACCGCCTATCCAATCCCTCTGTATTTCCGACCGTAATGCGGGATACCCGATTGACCGCAGATGCCTGGAAAGCAACCTTCTTGCCATTCTGACTACATACAAATTCAATCTTTCCGGATACTTTTTTTCCGTCCTTTAACTTGAGAGCGCTTACCTCAAAACAATGCGGATTGTTCTGCGACTGAACAACGGAAAAATAGTCTTGATTTTTTGCATCGACACGCGCTGTATACACAGCATTTGACACCTTAGCTACTTCCTTTCCCGCCTTATAATATGGATATACATACATTTTTACCGTTTCACCGACATTAATTTCTCCACTCTTATACGGTTTCGTTTTTCCATATTCAAAATCACTATCCGTATCTGGTATCTCATATAAATTGGCCGCCGACGGCGATACCTTTACTGTAACCGGACAGCACGCAGCCGTACCTATTTCACCTGTATCGATTGCCCACAAATAGACTGTTCCCGGCTGCTGTTTGGCAGTCACCGTAATCTGACCGCTTTTAATGGTAGCCGATGCAATCTTAGCAGCTTCTTTGTCTACAATCTTTCCTTTGGCTGCATCCGGCATTTCATCAGACATCGTAATCCCTACAGCCACCTTTCCTGTCGATGGCTTTACCACGCCGGTCTTCTCATTCACTGTGTACAAATAGGAAGGAATAATATCCGTATATAGAACACATTTTTTTGTGTCAGTCCTGGTTCCTGTCTCTGGATCTGTTATTGTACCGCCATTTGCATAGACACGAATCGTCGATTTTGTTGCCTTGATCTGACGTGTATGATCTTCAAAAAAATGGTCTACTGGAGTTTTATCAAGTGCAGCATCATCATCCGCAAAAGCTCTTATATCGGCCATCAACTCAGGTCTAGAATACGATACATTTTTTAAGCCTGGGACATCTTCCTGCTTTTCACTTATCGGGAGATTCAAATCCTCAGCCGCCGAAACAGCGATCCCATCATGAGTGTCTCCTATAAAAGCACTGCCTGACGAAATTCCAAGAGCCATACACAGCCCTAACACAAGTCCTCTTTTTAAAATCTTTCTTTTCCCCATACTGATTCCTCCATTTTAAGTATGGAGCGGTCTCGGAAACTCTTTAAAGCCCATATTTCCGCTCTTTTTCTGTTCCTCT
>CANDMV010000049.1 GCA_947385875.1 uncultured Eubacterium sp.
TGGAAAATGCGTGCAGTCAGCTGAAAGAACTGATTTTGCAGAATATCCATCATCCCTCTATTTGCTTCTGGGGAATCCAAAATGAGATTGCCATGTTTGGAGAGAATCAGGAGCAGTATGAACGGGTGAAACGCCTTGCGGATTTGGCAAAACAGATGGATCCTTCTCGAATCAGTTCCTGTGCAAATCTGTTTTGTGTAAAAAATGACAGCATGTTAAACCAACTTACGGAAGCGGTAGGATATAATATTTATTTCGGCTGGTATTACGGAGAGATGAAAGACAGCGAGGCTTTCATGGAAAAATTTCATGCGGATAATCCTCACATACCGCTAGGTATTACGGAATATGGCGTAGACTGCAATCTGGCATTTCACTCCCAAGACCCGAAGGTAAAAGACTATTCAGAGGAATTTCAGGCTTTGTATCATGAAACAGTTTATCCCATGTTCAAAAACAGACAATACATATGGGGGACTTATGTGTGGAATCTGTATGATTTTAGCAGCGAGATTCAGGATGAGGGTGGTTTGAAGCATAAAAATGGCAAGGGACTCATTACATTTGACAGAAAAATAAAGAAGGACGCATACTACTATTATATGGCCCAGTGGTCATCGAAACCATTTGTTAAAATAGCCCAGAGCCGGTTCATAAAGCGGGAACAGCCTGAAATATGCATTACCGTATATTCCAATCAAAAAGAAATAAATTTATATGTAAATCAAAACTGCTATAAAGCTTATTCAGAGTCCGGAGTTTTTCATTTTCATAAGATTGCTCTTTGGCAGGGAGAAAACAGGGTAAAAGCAGTAAGCGGGGAATGGGAAGACGAGGCGGTGTTCTTTGGAGTAACGGAAAAAGAACCCTCGTATGTCTATGTTGATTCCAGCCCAAGTATTAATGTAAAAAATTGGTTTGTTGATATAGTTGAAGAAGAAAGAATGTTTCCCAAGGGTATGTTTTCTATCAGAGATTCCTGCACAGACCTTTTGGAAAATGAACAGGCAATGGCGGTGATAGAAGATTTTTCAGCAGAGTTAGCAAAGCAGATGAGAGAACGGCAGTCCATGATGCCGTTGGAACGCATTTTGAACTATATGAAAAAAGAAGTTACGGATGAACAATGCAGAGCATTAAATGGAAAGTTAATTCAAATAGCAAAGGAAAAAAAGTGAGGATTCACAGATGGATGAATTTTTGAAAATGGAAGTTCCAAATTGGCTGGACGGTGTATTTGATAAGCTAAAGACAAAAGTAAAGCAAGAAGCCATGAGGCTGGATGACATCATACCGTATATACCCAAAAATGGAAAGTATAGGGATCTTGATACCGGGGAAGGTATCTATATGTGGACCAACGGCTTTTGGGCAGGGATTCTCTGGCACTTATTTTATGAGACCGGGGATTGTATCTATGCTGATACTGCCAGGAAAATTGAAACAAGATTAGATGAAGCTCTTAATGGATTTGAAGGACTGTATCATGATGCAGGGTTTATGTTTTCATTATCTGCAGTTGCCGATTACCGTATCACAGAGAACAGGCAGTCAAAAATACGCGGGCTCCATGCAGCTGCAATTTTAGCCGGACGATATAATCCTACCGGTGAATGCATACGGGCATGGAATCAGCCTTCATGGACAAAAGAAGATGTATCAGGATGGGTGATCATTGACAGTATGATGAATTTTACCGCTGTTATATTGGGCCGGTTCGGAAACAGGTGATTCTAGGTTTGGAGACATCGCTGTCCGCCATGCAAATACAATTTTACGGTATGGTATGAGAGAAGATGGGAGCACAAATCATATCATTGTGCTAAACCCAAAGACAGGGAAGTTCATAGATCACCCAAGGGGACAGGGGTTTGCTTCCGGTTCATCCTGGAGCAGAGGCCAGGCATGGGCATTATACGGATTTCCCTTAAGCTATCGATATACAAGAGAAAAAAGGTTCTTGGACGCTTCAAAACGTTCTGCTCACTATTGTATTGCCAATCTGCCATTGAATGATTGGCTGCCAGTAGTAGATTTTCGTTCTCCGGATCATTTTGCAAAATTCGATTCAACTGCAGGAATGGCGATTGCAGCAGGACTGCTTGAATTGGCGGAACACATGGATGAATATGAGAAGGAATTGTATGATAAAACGGCAGTCAAAATTTTGAAAGCCTGTGAAAGTAAGTTCTGTAATTGGAACCCTGAAGAAGATGGTATTGTTACAGGAGGAACTGTCCTTTATCATAGCAAAGAAAATGCAAATGTTCCGATTATTTACGGAGATTACTTTTTTGCAGAAGCAGTTATGCATTTGAGAGGAAAGCATATTTTGCTGTGGTAACTATGAAAAGAGGAAAATAAAAATCACTCTAGAACATTGTAACGAATTTTTAAAGTTCTAGAGTGATTTTTGATCAGCGGGCATTCTATGCTTTCCCTTAAAACTTTTCTTTCTGCTCCGCCAAAAACGCTGCATCATCAAAATAATCAATCTTCATCGCATGTTTCACTTCGCACAGAGTCTGAGCCGCCTTTTCCTTTGCAGTCCTGCTGCCATTTTTTAAGATCTCATAGACCCTTTCAATATTCTTCTCATACTCCGCCCTTTTCGCACGTATCGGGCTTAACTCTTCCTGAATGACACTGTTTAAGAATTTCTTGACCTTGACATCACCCAGCCCGCCGCGCTTATAATGCTCTTTTAATTCATCCAGATTCGCGTACTCCGGCAGATATTCCGCAAAATGACCGTCATTACTAAACGCATCCAAATAAGTAAATACTGTATTGCCCTCAAGCTTGCCCGGATCCTGTATTCGAATATGGTCAGGATCTGTATACATGGACATGACTTTCTTTCGCACATCTTCTTCGGATTCTGACAGATAGATACAATTTCCGAGTGATTTGCTCATTTTTGCTTTTCCGTCAGTCCCTGGAAGCCTGAGACACGCCGCGTTTTCCGGCAGAAGGATCTGCGGTTCTGTCAGTGTCTCGCCATATACCGAATTAAATTTGTGCACAATCTCCCTTGTCTGCTCCAGCATAGGAGCCTGATCTTCTCCTACCGGCACAATTGTAGCCTGAAATGCCGTAATGTCTGCCGCCTGACTGATTGGATAAGTAAAAAATCCAACCGGTATACTCGTTTCAAAATTTCTCATTTGTATTTCTGATTTTACAGTCGGATTGCGCTGCAGTCTGGATACTGTTACCAGATTCATATAATAAAATGATAGCTCCGTCAGCTCCGACACATGGGATTGTACAAAAATCGTGGATTTTTCCGGATCAATTCCCACAGATAAATAATCCAGTGCCACTTCCATGATATTGTCACGGATTTTAGCCGGATTATCCGCATTATCTGTCAAAGCCTGCGCATCGGCAATCATAATAAAGATCTGGTCAAACTCCCCCGATTCCTGAAGCTCTACCCTGCGCTTTAAAGAACCGACATAATGCCCTACGTGCAGCCTGCCGTTGGGACGATCACCTGTTAAAATGATTTTTTTCTTATCTGCCATTTTACATTCCTCTTTTTCTATTCTTTCTAGTTTACCATGAATGTCATTAATTTGACCTCCCGGACGATTCTATGTCTGGCGGGACGGATTAGTCTTCGCTCCTTAAACGTCCTTACAGAGCATGAGCCGCCGGATCAATCCGTCCCGCCGGACACAGAATCTGACTGTGAAAGGCTTTCGTTAATGACATCGGTTTGCGTTTTCTATAATGATAATTTCCTTTACGGCGTTCTAACTCTATACCATCAATTTTGTTTTTTCTTTGCTCTTTTCGATCAATTCATTCAGCTTCCGAAATGGTATACTTAGTATTAAGCCGATAAATAACGATACTAGCAAATACGCTGCCAGATGCAGCAGGTCTTCCTGATAAGCGGTGCCATATATGCCGCCGACTGTTTCCTTCATCGCATCCATTGCATATGGAAACGGCAGATAAGCGTAAATTCGCTGGTAAATCACCGGCAGTACTTCTTTTGGAAACGTTCCTCCTGCTCCGGCTACCTGAATAACCATAATCACAACTGCAAGCGCCTCACCTACATTTCCAAAAGCATAAGTCAATGAATAAATCAGCAGAGTAAACACAAAGCTTGCCAATGCTGCCGCACACCAGAACAAAAACGGATGCCTGCATTGTATTTCCAGAAAAAACAGATCACCCAGTACGCAGACGAGTGTCTGTATCTGCCCTACAAAAAAGAATACTGCATAACGTCCAAAATATTCCTGATAATGCTTTACGTTTTCAATCCCTGCCGACGGATGCACTTTCGTATGAACAATCGCTGCGAGTATCAGAGCGCCAACCCAGATCGAAAGCACTGTATAAAACGGAGCCATCTGCGAGCCATAATTCATTATGTCAAATACGCGCTCTGTCTCCAAATTCACCGGTGTCGAAAAAAATGTGCCGATTTTCTCCGGCTCATTCTGCAGAACCTGCACGATCTGCTGCAATAATTCACTGTCTCCGATGCCGTATAATTCCGATTCTAATGTCTCTATTTTTGTATATAAATTATTTAACAGCCTGCGCATTTTGCTCAGGTCGCCCTGTCCGTCCTCAAGCAATGAAATATAATCCTGCAAGCGTAAATTTGCAGTTTCAATACCAGATATGCCGAGCGCCACAGAGGAGGAAACCAGATTCAAATCTTCCCGAAGATCTTCGATCATTTTAAGGTTTAATTCACTCATTCCAGTCATCGACTGTCCGGCTGTATCGGTCATCGTCTGCATTGTGCCCAGTGTCCGCCGAAATCCCTTTATATCTGCCTTTATCTCCTCCAGCCGCAGTATCATCTGTCGCATTACCGCATCCTTGTCTGTGCTTTCTAACATGCTTCCCATCTTGGCAGCCATTTCGGTAATCGTTCGAAATACAGTGCTGTTCACCTGTGTTTCTACTGCTGTCTTAGCTTTTCCGGTAATTTTTACAGCTATCGCATTCTTTTTTTCATTCTCGTAATAAGCAATCCTGCCGCCGTCCAGCCGGCCCTCTATAATCCCTGCAATACTCCTCGTAAAATCCTGCGGTATCACAAGCGCTGCATAATATTCTCCGCTGTATACGCCATTGATTGCTGTCCTCTCATCTTCTGGAAATACCCACCCGATTGTGGTATTCTCATGCAGCGCATCCACAACCGAATCTCCGATTGTCAGCATCATGTCAGAAACCTTCATTCCCTGATCCTTGGAAAATACTGCGATCTTTAGATTAGATGTTGCCGCTTCACTATAAGGATCCCAATTAGAATGAATATTAAACCATGCATACAATGATGGAATGACACAAAGCCCCATGATAATGACCAGCGCCACTACGTTTGTACTGATGCTTCGAAGATCCCTTAGCATAATTCTTATAATGTTACCCATGATTGCCAATCCTCATTCTGCTTTCATTTTTCTTTTTCAGTCCAGCCGGCACCGCTGCTTTCTTTCTCCAGCGCTAACAACTCCATAAGTTTCTGACGGTTTTCTGCTTTCTTTTCCCTAATCTGGAGCAGCATCCGGGACACGATTTCCTCAAATGCCTCAAGATCTGAGCCGATCAGTCCAAAATTCGTTTTTTCTGCCTGATCTGAAAAACGCTGAAGCCGCTCTTTTGACTGAAAATCCAAATATTCTATATAGATTAAATAGCCGGCAATCACAAATAAGGAAACAATCCATAATACCAGAAAAATCGCTTTCTCGCTTTCTGTTAATAACAAAAGGATAAGAAACAGCGCCGGCACCCAGAATAAACACTGGATTCCTGCTTTGATTCGTCTTTGGTTTTCTTCATGCAGCTGCTCCTCTTCACGTACCAGCTGCTGGAACAGCTTCCTGAACTGCTCATTTTCTTCACGCAGATGCTCTGTCTGCTCAATTCGTTCCGAATCTGTATCTCTCTTTCCACGCTCAAACCGCTCTGTCTCTTCCTGTTCGAATCGGCCTGAATCAGCGTTCTCCTCTTCCCATTGGAATCGGCCTAAACCAGCGTTTTCCTCTTCCTGTTCGAATCGGCCTGAATCAGCGTTTTCCTCTCCCCATTGGAATCGGCCTTTTCCTGCCCCTTCCTCTCCCCATTGGGCCCGGTCTTGAAATCGGTCATTCCCTGCGCTTTCCTCTTCACGTCCTATCCTGCCTGCCCGGTCTGTCTGCCGCGAAACCTCCATGCTATCCACACCTTTCCTGTTACACTCACAATTATATAGCAGCGTCGCTTAAGTCTGCCAATATCTCGGCTCACGAACGCAGCTAATTCAAGCTATGCACAATCCGCCCGTGAGCATCGAATCTTATTAAAATGCAGACCTTCTCACATCATCTCTGTATCTTCCATTCTCCGTTCCATAAAATGCGCAAACTTACGAAACGGCAGCCTGATTACCAGTCCCAGCAAAAGCGCCCCAGCTGCAAAAATCAATAATCGCAGCAGGTATAGTGTATAATCGTGTTCATACATTCCAGCAATCGCTTCTCGCATGGCATTGATCGCATACGGGAATGGAAAGAAAATATACAGCTTCTGATAAAACGCCGGCAGAATTTCTATCGGATAGGTACCGCTGGAGCCCGCGATCTGAATCACCATCAGCACGACAATCGCTGCCTTTCCCACATCCCCAAATGAAATGGTCAATGAATAAATTAACAATGAAAAAGTAAAACTCGTAACAAATGCCGCAAATAAAAACCTGCGTGGATACAAGCACTGAATATGCAGCAGGTAAAAATTTCCCCAGACCGTAATCGCCGCCTGCACAATCGCTAATACAAAAAACAGCAGATACCGCCCAAAAAACAGTTCATAAGGCTTTGGCTCTTCCAGTCCATCCTCATGTACTTTCACTTTAATCAGCGATACCAGCACAACACCGCCCACCCACAATGCCAGTGTCGTATAAAACGGAGCCACGCCTGACCCGTAATTATCTACCGGATAGATGGCTTCTGTTTCGATTTGAACTGGTTCCGCAAAAAAAGCTCCATACTCCGCACTATTTCCCTGCATAAAATCCAAAAAGCTTTGAATAAACTGAGTTTCGCTGACTCCGCGAATCAGTCCTGCTGCCTCATCCAGCCTGCTGCTTATCGCGTTTAATTCTTTTTTCATACCGTAAAAGCTCTGATTAGTCAGGCTGACAGTTTTCGAACCATTTTCCAAAATCATGCTTAACAGATCAATGTCTTCCCTGACATTTTCAGTCACACTGGATATATCTGAAGATACCTTCTGCAGATCATTCCCCAGCATAGTAAGCGACTGGCTGATCGATGTCTGCAGAGCCTGCTGCACAGACGTGATCTGCTGTTCCAGCTGTCTTTCCATCTCTGCCAGTATTCCCTCATCCTCTGTCTCCTGACTGCTCGCAGCCCGGCTGATTAACGCCTCCAACGCCTGCGACTGATTTTCCAGCTGTGTCAGTACAATTCCCTGTGATACATTCACCGTTGCCGCATTCAGAGACTGCAGCGAATTTATCAGCTGATCTAAAGAGCTTTTCGCACCTGACAGATCTGAACTTACCTTCTGGTAAAATTCATTCTTTTTCGATGCCGTCTCTGCTTTCTGCGCCTGTTTCAGCTGCATCAGCGCATTGCTGACTGCCTGAAGCGTCTGGCTGTTCTGCGCATGAAGCCTGTCAGACAATGCCTGCACATCCGGCACATCCTCCACTCCGGCCTGAATGCTGTCCAACTGTCCCTGTATGGTACTTAAATCACTGTCAGCGCCCTCCAGAGAAGCTGACAGCTTATCATTTGCCTGTATGAGAGATTTTACAACGACTGAAAAATTATCCACTGTTTTCTTCGCCTGCTGTATTTTCTCAGTCATCATTTCCAAAAGATCTTCCTCTTCCAGATCGCTGACCACGGTCTGCTGCTTATCAAAAAAAGTACTTACAACCAGAGATATATACTGTTCGTTGATATTTGTCAAAAGTGTAGATACTGCTGTATCCGTGATCTTCGTCGCTACCGCGTTCTTTTTTTCATTTTCATAATATACAGCTGTCGGACGCTTGAGCCCGTCTAAAAATCCATGATACATGCATTCTGTAAAATCTTCTGAAAATACGACCGCTGCGTAATACATACCGTTATACACGCCATCGACTGCCTTATCAGGTGTTTGAAGCATTACCCAGTGGATGCTTTCATTATCCTTTAAAGATTCCATTACAGTATCTGATACATTTGCAAAATTGCCGTTTGTATCCGTATAGCCTCGATCCTGCGTGGCAACTGCAATCTTAATATTTCCGGTGTTCCCATAAGGATCCCAGTTCGAATAGATATTAAACCACGCATACAATGCCGGAAGAATACACAATCCTCCCGCAATGATCAGTGCCAATGGATTTTTTAAAAGCGCTGTCACATCCCTGAAAAAAATTTTTTTAATATTTTTCATAAAATTTTCTTTCCATTCATATTTCGTTATAAACTATACTGACGAGCAATAAAATATGCCAGTAACGCCGACTCACGAGCGTTAATGCTTAAAATCTATATGCAAAATTCATCGCTCGTGAGTATAACAAAATACCCCACAGGCAGGAACAGGATATATTTCCGAGCGTACAACCATGGAGATACCGGAAAGCACCTCGGATTTTTGCCATGTGAAAGCTATCCTTATTTCATTTTAATTTTTTGCGCAGAACCGGATGCCGTATAGGTCTCTCCATCAGCCGTCAGCTCCTCCTCACCTTTCAAATAATAAGCTTTCCCGGATTTCAGGCTTGCATTACCGATTTTTCGAACAGACGCTGGTACAGAGCTTGTCGAAGCAGCCTTTTTAAATCCGCCGGACGGCTTTTTTGATATGTATACTGTATATTGTCCGGCGCCCTGCACTTTTGTCCATTTCGCTGTAATTCTGCCATTTTTCTGACTGAGCTTAAACGGCTTAGCAGCTGTCGAAAAATAATAAGGGTCTGTCCATTCGCCGCAGCCTGCATAGCCTCCTGCCTGTTCATAGCAGCCGCGTACTTTCACAGCATAAAATCCATTGTTTTTGATCACAGGATCTTCTAATACCGCGCCCGACGCTTCTCCATCATATTCATCCAGCAGATTTCCAAAAGCATCATACAGCTGTACCTGCGATGTATAAATATCGGATAATCCTTCAATATAAAAAGAACAATGCCCCTGCTGAATATTGTAAAATTCAAGTCCGTTCACAGCAGCCGCACTCGGCGCTCCTTCCACTTTGGCAGTCGTACTCAGCGGGCCTTTCAGCGGAATACCGCTGCGCAGCTTATTGGCAGGCTGTATTTGAAAGATATACTTTGCCTGTTTTTGCAGACGTACTCGGCTTTCCGGATTCCCAATAGCTTATAAAATATGTCTATGCAAGAAGCAGCATGGCAGACATAACTGCTGACAGGCATAAAATCCCGAATCTTCGTCCGTATGATTTTTTCAAATTCATAATGTATGCCCCCTCTATTCCTAAAATACTTACCATTCATTCCATGCTTTCAGCAGAATGCTCAGCATGAAATGAACAATAGTATACAGCAAGGCAGCTTACTCACTTTCATTAACGGAAGCTTTTCACCCATGCAATCAGTGAATCATGATATACATTCGCTTCTACATCCCTGCGCATCTGGTCTGTAACAGGACCGTTTTTCTCCATAATTGCGAGAATCGCTTCCTGAAGACCCGCTATTTTTCCTTTTTCAAAATCTTCTGAGGTCTGGCTCTTCGCATTTTGTACAGCTGATTTACTTTCTACAGCCGTGCCGTCTGAAGCACTGCCCGCATTTTCTGACACTGCTTTCTGATCTGAAGCCGTACCGGCTGCTTCTTCTGACACTGCTATTTTGTCTGAAGCTGCACTGCCTGCATTTTCTGATGCCGCTTTCTTACCTGAAGCCGCACCGGCTGCTTCTTCTGACACTGCTTTGCTGACCGCTTCTTTAGCACAATTAAATTCTGTTTTTGGAGAATCTGTCTTTTCTGCCGGCTTTTGTTCTGCCTTAACGGTATCCAGACCTACCGGAGACACAGCCTTTTCATTTCCATCTGTCAAAGGAAGCCAGACATCTCCGCTGTTTGCCTTTACATTGACTACGATATTTCCGTTATTTACCGATACCTTCTCTCCAGATAACGCACCGATATATTCAGCCGCATTTCCTGCACGCAGAGTCATCACATAATCACTGTCATCATTATTCACAGTGACTACTACCGATTCCCCATTATGATTTCTCGCAAATGCATACTGTCTGTTTGTCAGCAGCAGCTCCTGATACGCCCCATACGAAAGAGCCGCTGAATTCTGGCGGATCCTTCCTAATGCCGCAATCAGGCGTGTGCACGGATTATTCGTTACAGCATCTGCATAATCATCCAATGAAATCGCCGGACGCAGAGAATCATCGGAAAAACGCTCTTTCCTTCCTTCGATACCAAATTCAGAGCCATAGTATATAGAAGGAATACCCGGCAGCGTATAGAGCAGGATATGCACTGGCGTAAAATGCGCTTTATTATTCAGCTTTGTATAAATACGCTCTACGTCATGATTATCTACAAAGTTATACAGCTTCAGTCCATCCGGGCGGCTGCCTCCCATGTCATACAGCCTTTTTACCGTATGGGCAATTTCGAAGTAATTGTGATCATTATGCCCGGAGTAAAGCGCTTTGTGCAGATTATAATTCGTAACTGAATGCAGCGTGCCTTCATTTACCCACCTCGTATAATCGCCATGAATGACCTCTCCCATCAGCCAGAAATCCAGCTTCACTTCATTCGCCACATGACGAAGCGCCTTCATATATTCAAAATCCAGTACATCCGCCGCGTCCAGACGTATCCCGTCTATATCAAATTCACTGACCCAGAAGCGGATGACATCGCAGATATAATCCCGCACTGCCGGATTATGCTGGTTTAATTTTACCAGCAGATTATATCCGCCCCAGTTCTCATAAGAAAATCCGTCATTATATTCTGTATTGCCCCAGAAGTTTACATTACAATACCAGTCCTTATACGGTGAATTTTCCCTGTTTTTCTTTATATCCTGGAATGCAAAAAAGTCGCGTCCTGTGTGGTTAAATACACCGTCTAATATGACACGGATTCCCTGCTCATGACATTTTGCCACAAAATCCGCCAGATCTTCATTTGTCCCAAGACGGCTGTCCAGTTTTTTATAATCCGTTGTTTCGTATCCATGCCCTACCGATTCAAACAGCGGGCCGATATAAATCGCATTGCAACCGATGTCTTTGATGTGTGTTATCCACGGAACCAATGTATTCAAACGGTGCTGCGGCTCTCCATAAGTATTTTCTTTCGGAGCACCCGCAAGCCCCAGTGGATAAATGTGATAAAATACTGCTTCGTCATACCATGCCATAGTAAGACCTCCTAATATGTTTTTCTATCTGGTAATTTATTGTTTAATTGCCATTGGATACTAGTTTATCACGAAAATGGCAAAGCTTCAATAAATTTTCGCAGGATTTCTTTGCAGCTAAACCAGGTTGTGCACCCATTTACGTGATCTTTATTTTTCATCGGCTGTACTATAAAAAAGTAACGTCATCCGTCCCAGGCATATGCAAATTGCACAAATCCCACCCGCTATTTTAATCAAACCGCACAAAAAAACGGTTCTTTTTTACACTTCACCCAAAAGCCGGAACAATTTATGCAAAATTCGTACAGTTCGTGCATAAATTATATACAAATTGCAAAAGTATGCTAGAATTTCTTCGTAAAAATATTCATGGCCGTGAATAAAATATAAAGAGGAGGAAAAAGAAATGATCGATTTTTTGGCAGGTATATTAGGACCGATCTTCACCGGCCTCGGCGTCAGTGAAGCAGATTTACAAATGTATCTCACCCAACTAAGCGGATATGTGTATTTTATCCTTGCGGCTCTGATCGCGATGATCGTCGTGCTCGTGCTTGCAATGAAAGTTAAGAAGGGGCTTAAGCACATAGTACGCTGGCAGGCTGTACTTGCCTTTGTAGCTATCATAACCATCGTTGTAAATATGATCTGCTATGGCCCGATGTACAGTAATGTATCAGGCTTTTTGAATGCTTCAAAAGCAAATCTCTCAGATGAAACGATTGCCCAGAGCAAATCCACCGTTCAGAAGATCGGTGAAGAAGGCATGGTTCTTGTAAAAAATAACGGGCTGCTTCCATTGGCTTCGGATACAAAAGCATTAAATGTCTTCGGATGGGATTCTACAAATCCTATTCTGGGAGGTATTGGTTCAGGAGCTTCAGATTCCTCGACAGCAGTCGGCATTCTCCAGTCCCTGCAGGACGCCGGCTATGAAACAAACAAAACCTTGACTGATATGTATGTCGAATACCGCGCAGACCGCCCTCCTATGAGTATGCAGCAGCAGGACTGGACACTGCCGGAACCGACTGTAGATGCTTATACAGATACAATTATGGACGAAGCAAAATCATTTTCCGATACGGCAGTTTTAGTAATCGGCCGTTCAGGTGGTGAAAACGCCGACCTTCCTACAGATATGAACGCAGTTATTAAAGGAACCTACAATCTTGCAGAACAGGTAGCCAGCCTTCCGAATAATTTTACTTATATGAACAGCTCGTACACAAACAACGGATCTTATGACGACTTTGAAGAAGGCGAGTCTTATCTGGAGCTTTCAAAGACAGAAGAAGATCTGGTAGATAAAGTTTGTTCAGAATTTGATAAAGTCGTAGTTGTCATCAACGCAAACAATGCAATGGAACTGGACTGGGTAGACAAATACGACCAGATCGGCGCTGTCATCCTCGCTCCAGGCGCAGGTATCACAGGCTTTACTGCTCTTGGCGAGATTATCAACGGTTCTGTCAATCCTTCAGGAAAAACAGCTGATACTTATGTCAAAGATTTATTAAATACACCATATATCAACAACATTGGCAATCATTCCTATACAAACGTAAAAGACTTAAATGACCAGATCACAGCAGCAGATGCTGCAGCAATCGGCAATCTGTCTTTTGTCAACTATGTAGAAGGTATCTATGTAGGATATAAATTCTACGAGACAGCATCAGACGAAGGCTTCCTCAAATATGAGGATCATGTTCAGTATCCATTTGGATACGGTTTAAGCTATACAACCTTCGAACAGTCCATGACAAACTTCAAGGATAATGGCAGTTCTGTATCTTTCGATGTAGAAGTAAAAAATACCGGTGATGTATCTGGCAAAGAAGTCGTTGAAGTTTATTTTACACCGCCTTATAACAACGGTGGAATTGAAAAAGCTTCCGTTAACCTGATTGATTTTGGTAAAACAGAAGAATTGGAACCGGGCGCTTCCGAGACTATTTCATTTGAAATTCCAAAAGAAGATCTGGCTTCCTATGATTCCGAAGGCATCAAAATTAACGGAGGCGGATACATTTTAGAAGCTGGAGATTATACGATCTCAATACGTTCAGATTCTCATACCGTCATTGCTGAAGAATCTTTTAAAGTTGATGATGATATTGATTACAGCTCAAATAAACGCGAAAGTGATTTTGTAACAGCTGCAAACCAGTTCCAGGATTATTCTCGTGGAGATTTTGTACAGCTCTCCAGAAAAGATTCATTTTCAAACTATGAAGAAGCCTGCGCAGCTCCATCTGAAGAACAGTATGAAATGTCCGCAGAGACTCGTGCCGGTGTAGAAGAGTTTGTATTTGCTCATTATGACGGCACAAAATACAATAATGATTCTGATGAAATGCCAACTATGGGAGCAGACAACGGTATTGCCCTTTATGATATGGTAGGTCTGGATTACACGGATGCAAAGTGGGACGACCTGCTTGACCAGCTAAGCTTTGAAGATATGACTAAGCTGATTAATATCGGCGGATGGCAAACAGCTGAAGTCAGCTCTGTCGGCAAAGTCGCAACCTCAGACTGTGACGGTCCTGCCGGACTGAACAACTTTATTACTGGTACAACCGGTTCTGCATATCCAGCAGAAGTACTCATGGCTCAGACTTGGAATAAGAAACTTGCTTATGAAATCGGTCAGTCTATGGGACAGGAATATTCTGATGCGAATAACTACGGTTGGTATGGCCCTGCTATGAATACACATCGCTCTGCCTTTGCAGGACGTAACTTTGAATACTATTCAGAAGACGGCATATTAGGCGGTTATATGGCTGCAAATCAGGTAAACGGCGCCGCTGAAAAAGGTGTCTATGCATATATCAAGCACTTTGCTTTAAACGACCAGGAGATTAACCGTACCTCTATACTTCTTACGTATTCTTCCGAGCAGGCAATTCGTGAGATTTACTTAAAGCCGTTTGAAATTGCAGTAAAAGATTTCAACGGAAAAGCCCGTGCAGTTATGTCATCCTTCAACTGGATCGGAACCATTCCTAGCTGTGCAAACACCCATCTGCTGAATAACGTTCTGCGTGACGAATGGGGCTTTGTGGGACTCGTTGAGACAGATTATAATGGTTCTTACGGCTACATGATTACTGACAGCAGCATCCGCAACGGAAATGACCTGATGCTTGGTTACGGCAACGCAAAATCAAATGTTCTCGCTGATCAGAGCGCGACAGCAGTAAAGGCAATGCGCCAGGCGAGCAAAAATATTCTCTATACGGTTGCAAACAGCGGATACTATGCTGACGGTGATCCGACAGGCGGCATGACCAACATGAACAAAATCTTTATCGTGGTTGATGTAATCGTCGCACTGATTATTATTGCAATCGAAGCAATCCTAATCCTGCGCTTCTTAAAAAAGAAGAAAAACGCTTAAATAAATAGTTGAAATTTATTTTAAATAAACAATAGAAAGTACATTTTTTAACCTTCTGTTGTCATAATAAGAAAGACTGTATATACGGCAAAGGCATCTGTCTGCATCTAAAAAAAGCGTGCGAAATAGATAGTTCCAATGCCGTATATACATATCTGGTAATTTTATCAAACCTCATGCACCATTTACGCACCATCAAAATACAATCGCCGCGCCTTTTGAACCTTTGGATCGAAACCGCTTCGCGATAATCTTAATCAAAAGGAGAATCAAGCTTGGATAGAAAAGAGATTAAAAAAATTGTAGAAAAAATGTCCCTGCGCGAGAAGTGCTATCTGCTATCCGGAAAAGATTTCTGGCAGACACGCTCCGTAGAACGCGTAGGCGTACCAAACGTAACGCTGTCTGACGGCCCGCACGGCATCCGCAAGCAGGAAGGTGCCAGCGACCAGTTAGGATTAAACGGAAGCGTCCCTGCCACCTGTTATCCGACAGCGGCGACGATCGCAAATAGCTGGGACACCGCATTAGGCGAAGAAATCGGCGCCCACTTAGGCACAGAAGCAGCCTCTCAGGATGTCTGCGTCCTGTTAGGGCCGGGCCTTAATATCAAAAGAAGCCCTCTGTGCGGAAGAAACTTCGAATATTTCAGCGAAGACCCTTATCTGGCAGGCAAAATGGCAGCCGGATATGTGCGCGGCATCCAGTCCAAGGGAGTCGGAGCCTGCCCAAAGCACTTTGCTGCAAATTCTCAGGAGCTGCGGCGTATGGCAAGCGATTCTGTCATGGACGAGCGCACACTGCGTGAAATCTATTTAACAGGATTTGAAATCGCAGTCAGGGAAGCCTCTCCAAGATCGATCATGTCATCCTATAACCGTATCAACGGAGTCTACGCAAATGAAAACAAGCATCTGCTTCAGGACATCCTAAGGGATGAATGGGGCTTTGACGGCTTTGTTGTATCTGACTGGGGCGCGTCCAATGACCACGTAGCAGGCGTTGCTGCCGGTTCCCATCTGGAGATGCCTACCACAGGCGGCGACTCTGACGAAGAATTAATACAAGCAGTCGAAAGCGGAAAAATCAGTGAAAAAATGGTTGACCAGCGTGTAGAAGAACTGTTATTTGCAGTACTTCCGGCACGTAAAGCAGTCGATGCAGCAAAAGGGAAACCATTTGACACAAAGGCTCATCACCAGATGGCCAGAAAAGCAGCTGAGAGCAGTATTGTCCTATTGAAAAATGATAACTCCATTCTGCCTCTAAAGAAAGGCACAAAAGTCGCAGTCATCGGCGATTTTGCCAAGACACCGCGCTATCAGGGTGCGGGTTCCTCAGTCGTAAATCCGACAAAGCTGGAATCCACTTTAGACGCGATCGGCAGTTATCCGCTTGAGATGGCAGGATTTGCGGCAGGCTACCACCGAACCGGCCCGGCTGATGCAGCACTTGAATCCGAAGCAGTAGAGCTTGCAAAAAAAGCAGATGTCATTCTGCTTTATATCGGTCTGGATGAAATATCAGAATCCGAAGGCCTTGACCGTCCGAATATGAAGATGCCGGAAAGTCAGGTACAGCTGCTTGAAAAAATCGCAAAAGTAAATCCACATGTCGTTGCGGTCATGTCCGCAGGCTCTTCGGTAGAAATGCCTTGGATTGACAAATGCGAAGCAATGATCCACGGATATTTAAGCGGTCAGGCAGGCGCTTCCGCAATGCTCAATGCCATCACTGGAAAGATTAACCCTTCCGGCAAACTCAGCGAGACCTATCCGATGAGCTACGAAGACGTATCCAGCGCACCGTATTTTCCATCGAAAGAGCGTAATGCAGAATACCGGGAAGGACTCTATGTCGGTTACCGTTATTTTGAGACCGTAAAGAAGCCAGTTCGATTCCCGTTTGGATTCGGGCTTTCCTACACTACATTTGCTTACAGCGATCTGAAAGCAGATGATAAGCAGGCAGTCTTTACCATCAAAAATACTGGCTCCAGAGACGGTGCCGAAGTAGCCCAGCTGTATATCAGTGCAAAGAGCGGCAGCGTATACCGTCCGGTTAAGGAGCTCAAAGGCTTCGCCAAGGTCTTCTTAAAGGCCGGAGAATCAAAAGAAGTCACAATTAAGCTGGATGACAAAGCATTCCGTTATTTCAATGCTAAGACAAATAAGTTCGAAGTAGACGGCGGAGAATATGAGATTCAAATCGGCGCCAGCTGCGCGGACATTAAGCTGACACAGACAGTAACTGTCAAAGGAACAAACGCGCCGGTTCCTGCAGACCTCGGCAAGCTGCCATCCTATGCATCAGGAGATATTCTGCATGTATCGGATGAAGAATTTAAAGAACTGTTAGGACATGACATTCCAAACGGCCACTGGAGCGGCAATCTGGACATTAATGATGCCATCTGCCAGATGTATTACGCAAAAGGCTTTATCTGCCGATTTGTTTATAAGATCTTAACCAATATGCTGAACAAAAGCATGGAAAAGGGCAAGCCGGACTTAAACATCATGTTCATATACAACATGCCATTCCGCGGCATCGGCAAGATGGCTGGCGGCATGTGCAGCCAGTATATGGTAGAAGGTATCGTAAAAGCTGCCAACGGACATTTCTTCTCTGGTCTGGGACAGATTATATCCGGTTTCTTTAAGCAGCGAAAAGTAATGAAAAACGCAAATAAAATGAAGTAGGAGGAACTAGCTTATGAATGCAATTATGGAATGGTGGGGGCCAAAGTGGCAGGGCTTTGAAGAAAAGCACCCGGAACTTGCCAAGTGGGTATACCAGATCTTTTACTTCTTTGTATTCAGCATGGGCGTTACTATCGTACAGTATTTATTCTTTACGTTCATGCCGGGAATCCTTGGCATAGGACTTGCTGGAACAGAGTTTATGTGGCCTCAGGTAGATATGAAGATCTTTGGAGTTGAGTTTACATGGAGCCTGCTTGGATACAATGTACTGCGTGATGCATCCGGCGCAGTCATTATCGGCGGCGGACTCGGATATTTTATCAGCTATGAGACTGGTTCATTTGTCGCACAGTGTATTAACTTCCCGCTTCAAAGAAACATCACCTTTAAGAGCCACGGTAATCCGGTATATCAGGCAATGTGGTATTTTATCGCATGGGTACTTATTTCATTAATCTGTAATGGATTCAATAACCTGTGGATGCCGATTGCTTCCGCTTATGTGGCACCTGCTATTTACAATATTTTAGTAACCTTTATTACGGGCGGTGTGTCCATGATTATCTTCTTCTTCGTATTTAAGATCATATTCCCGGAAGGAGAAGCAAAATAACGAGCGGCTGTCTAGCACCTATACAGCTTAAATCATTATTTTTTACAGACACCATAATACAATAACAAAATTTAATTTCTTCTCGCAGCTTTATATTTCATGAATAACACATTTTCATTAATAATATAGCTGCAGGAAATGAAACCAAACCGTTAGGGGAGATTCATATGAAAAAATTTCAAAACCGATTAGTAATATCCTTGCTGACATTTGTCCTGTTCATCAGCACAGCAATCAGCATATCATGTGCAGCCACCAAAGCTTCTGTAAAGCTGAGCAAAACAACACTTGCTCTGGAAGAAGGCGCCAGCAAAAAACTGAAAGTAAAAACAACAGGCATCAGCAAAGTCGTATCCACAAAATGGTCTTCTGACAATGCCGAAGTTGCTTCTGTTACAAAAAAAGGTGCCGTAACGGCAAATGAAGAAGGCAGCGCAAACATTCAATGCATCGTAAAATACAAAAAGAAAGCAGCATCTAAGACCACGAAAAAAACACTGACCTGTCAGGTAACTGTAACACCCGTCTCCAGCGCAGACGATACGCCGGACGGCAGCGCACTGACTGCTACTTATGGAATCCATATCCAGGGCGACGATTGGGGCTGCGGCGTTGACAAAGCAATCCTTTCCTTAAGTGATGTCGTAGACAGCGTATCTGCAAAAGATTTTACGGTACAAGAAACAAAGCAGGCTATGGACTGGACTACTTTTACAACAAACGAAGGAACCTTTGACCGTCAGGTTACAGATGCTTATCTGTGCGACGCAGACGGCAATAAAGTAACAGAGCCATCCAAATATGTAGCGATTGAGATGTACATCAGCCCGAACGATGGTTCTCCATTCTTGTATGAAAACAACATTAATGTATGGTCTGATCCATATTATCTGACAATCAATCTTGCAGACGGTGCAGCTCTTACGTCAGCAGGAAAAGACGTTTCTGCTATTAATGTAACCAAAGAACCTACCGGAAAAACAACGAACGCAGACGATTTTGCAATCGATTCATTCACGGCAACAAACGGAACCAGCTATAAATATGCACTCTATACACCAAAGCAGGAAACAAAGACTATGGTTGTATGGCTGCATGGAATGGGCGAAGGCGGTACAGACCGGACAGACCCAACGATCGCACTGCTTGGCGCAGAAGTAACCCAGCTGGCCGGAGAAACATTCCAGAATATGATGAACGGCGCATACATTCTGGCTCCTCAGTGCCCGACCTACTGGATGGACAATGACGGGAAAAGAGGCAACGCTACAGAAACCGGCGGAATCGCAGCAGACGGCACATCCTTCTATACAGAGTCTCTTCACGAACTGATTGCAGACAGCGTAAAGAAGACAGGCGCAGAAAAAGTACTTATCACCGGATGCTCCAACGGCGGATACATGACATTAGTATTAGCATTAACTTATAAGGATGAATATGACGGATATGTTCCGGTCTGTGAAGCAGTACCTGATGAATCAATCAAAGAAGAACAGTTAAAAGAAATCAAAGATCTGCCGCTGTACTTCATCTATTCCAAAGATGATAACATCGTAGATCCAACTAAACACGAACAGCCGACAATAGACAGATTAAAGAAGCTTGGCGCTTCAAATCTTCATGTAGCTACGACTGAGAACGTGACAGATACTTCCGGCAGATTCAAACAGGAAGACGGAAGCCCTTATGCTTATATGGGACATTTTTCATGGGTTCATTTCTTCAACAATGAATCTGTCTGCGACGAGCATCAGGAAGGTGCTTGGCAGTGGATGGCAGACCTTGTAAAGAAATAAATTAATATGCGCACTCTTCGCTATTAGAACTGTATACACATATATTTCCAAATTAGCTACCTCACATTAATTATTTATTACAAACCGTTTTCATTGTAAATAGATATTTATTGGAAACCTAACACCGAAAAGGAGCTTGAAATGAAAAAACATTTATTGAAAAAAATATCCGCAATCACTCTTTCTGCCGCAATTACATGCACATTGGTACCGACAGCAGCCCTTCAGCCGGTATCCGCAGCTGCAGCAGTAAAATTAACATCAAAATCCCAGAAACTGACAGTCGGCCAGTCAGGTAAGCTAAAGCTTAAAAACGGCACCGACTGGAAGATTACAAAAGCTACATCTGATAATACCGATGTTATAAAGGTTACAAAAGTAACTAGTAAAGCGGTAAAAGTTACCGCAGAAAGCACTGGAACCGCAGTCGTTAAAGTAAAGGTTAAGAAAACGACTTCAAAGAAAACCAAAAATTTGAAATGCAGCTATACTGTTGAAGATCATACAGAAGTTCCAGACCCTGATACAACTGATGAAGCCGAAAGCCTCGTACGTAATACCTCTTATGGTCAGGTAAAAGGAACCGCGCAGGAAAATGTTCAGGTATTTTACGGAGTACCATACGGCGCTGACACCGCCGGAGAAAACCGTTGGAAGGCTCCGGAAAAGCCGGCACAGTGGACGGATATAAAGGATTGTACCGAGCCGGCTGAAATGGCTATGCAGATGGCAACCAGTTATGGTGCAGACGGAAAACCATCTTCATCCCTGAAAGGCTCTACAGACTGCCTGAATCTGGATATTTACACAAAGAGTGATGCAAAAGACCTGCCTGTATTTGTATTCTTACATGGCGGCAACAATCAGACCGGCAGCTCTATGGACTTAAAAGGAAACGATATGGTAATAAAGGATGACTGTATCGTAGTATCGATTAACCATCGTTTAGGATTAATGGGCTTTAACTGCCTCCCTGCATTACAGAAGGATGAAAATTCTACCGGAAACTACGGCTTATTAGATATTGCACTTGCCCTGCAATGGGTGCGCGACAATATCAGCAGCTTCGGCGGCGATGCCAACAATGTCACTGTATCTGGATTCTCTGCAGGCGGCAGAAACGTAATGGCACTGTTAGTAAGCCCTATATTCAAAGGACTGTTTGACAAAGCAGTCGCATTTTCCGGTGGCATGACTATTTGTGATGAAGATGCTGCTGCAAAGAAAATAGCTTCCCTTATGGCATCTTTGGCTGTAGAAGACGGACGCTTCGCTACGGAAGAAGAAGCCGCTCAATGGCTCCTTGGAGACGGCGATGATGTAAAGGAATATTTATACAGTATTTCTTCTGAAAGACTGGCGAAAGAAGTAGGCGATGCCGGAATCAGAATGAGCGCTTTCCCTCATTTATTCGGAGACGGCGTAACTCTTCCAAAAGAAGGATTTAAAAATGCCCAATACTGCAATGATGTACCGGTTATTATGCTGACAGGCACGGACGAATTCACCCTGTTCTGCAGCTTTGATCCATACGCATCCACCCTCGGCGATGAAGCGGCAGCAGCTACTGCTTTTAACATTAAATACGGCAGTGATTTTTACCGTACATTCAATACTCAGCTCAGCGCAGAAACAATGGACGCAAACTATAAATCCAATATGTACGTGTGCCAGATTAATTATGGCGGTGCAGACTCCAAGAGCAAAATCCAAGGCATGGGCTCTTTCCACGGTGTCTTTTTACCGATGCTTACAAACAGCCATAATTATGGAAACTTCCATGACTTTGCTAAGAGCGAAGGCTATCAGGCAATGGCAGACATATTCAACAAGTACCTGAAAAACTTTATGCTGACCGGAAATCCAAACGGCGAAGGTCTGGATACCAACTGGGCACCTTGGACGACAGAAAGCAAAAATACGTTAATCCTGGACGCTGACGAAGAAACCAAAGCCGCAACAGCAGAAATTGCTGACGTATATAAGACAAACGCAGAAATTATTGCCGAAATGGATGCAGACACTACACTCTCTGCGGATGCAAAAGCAGGCGTGATTGCCAATGTACTGAACGGCCGTTGGTTCAGCGGAGATCTGGATACTCACTACAAAAATAAAGACCTTTGGGAAAACAAATAGTATGACAGTACTTCAAATCCAGATTTAAATGAACTGTAGATATACCTCAAAAACAGCCTTGCAATACTGTATCTGCAAGGCTGTTTTTATAAAATAATAAGGAGAAAAGCACATGATCTACAAAGAATTCAAAGGACTTAAATTATCTGCACTGGGCTTCGGTGCAATGCGTCTGCCTCTTGGCAGCGAAAAAGACAGCGATATTGACGAAGCTAAAACCGCAGAAATGACTTCCTATGCAATGGAGCATGGCGTTAATTATTATGACACGGCATGGGGATACCACGGCGGCAATTCCGAGATAGTCATGGGCCGCATACTCAGCAAATATCCGCGCAGCAGCTATTATCTTGCAACAAAATTTCCAGGATACGATCTCTCGAATATGGATAAAGTAGAAGAAATTTTTGAGGAACAGCTAAAAAAATGCGGTGTAGAATACTTTGATTTTTATCTGTTCCATAATGTGTGCGAGATGAACATAGATGCCTATCTGGATCCAAAATACGGTATATTTGATTATCTGAAAAAACAAAAAGAAAACGGCCGAATCCGTCATCTGGGATTTTCTGCCCACGGCAGCTATGACATCATAAAACGCTTCTTAGATGCCTACGGCTCTGACATGGAATTCTGCCAGATTCAGTTAAACTGGATAGACTGGTCTTTCCAAAACGCAAAAGAAAAAGTCGCTCTCTTAAAAGAGCACGATCTTCCCATCTGGGTTATGGAACCACTGCGCGGCGGCAGGCTGGCAAAGCTGGCAAAAGAAGACTCTGACAAACTGACCGCGCTGCGCTCAGATGAAGAAATCCCGGCATGGGCATTCCGTTTCCTTCAGAGCATTGACGGCATAACAATAATCCTGTCCGGTATGTCCAGCATGGAACAGCTCCAGAACAATATCAAGACATTTGAAACTGATCACGGCCTGAATCAGCAGGAAATGGATACTTTACTAAGCATCGCGGATGATATGTCACAAAAAAGCTCCCTGCCGTGCACCTCATGCCGGTACTGCACCTCTCACTGCCCAAAAGAACTCGATATTCCTACTCTGCTGCAGCTATATAACGAGCACAAATTTACAGGCGGCGGCTTTATTGCTCCTATGGCGCTGATGGCAATCCCACAGGAAAAACAGCCATCTGCGTGTATCGGCTGCCACAGCTGTGAGGCTGTCTGTCCGCAGCAGATTAAAATATCCGAGGCTATGGCTGAGTTTCATTCGCTGTTAAACGCATAAATAGGCGCTGCATATTACAATCTAAATCCACCCCATCTAAAGCGCTTCTTCACTAAAAGGAGGGGGTGGATTTACCTCTGCCAGTTCCATTCCACTGCCTTTCCCAACGCGATCATCTCATCTGCAGACTTTACATCCAAAAGCTCCTCTAATCGATCTTCACAAATAGCAATGTGAAACATCTTATGCATTAACATTTATAAACAACAGACAAATGATACTAACCTTCTTTTTTCCCAAAATATCTTCCCGTACACTCCTTATAACGGCTATATTCTTCCCCAAATACAGCCTCCAGATACTTCTCCTCCTGAAGAATCTGTAAATGCAGCATCACAGCTGCCCAGACCGTAAAAATCATCAGAAGCACATTAAAATACATCATCAGGATGCCTATATACATCAGATCAAATCCTAAAAAAGCCGGGTTCCTGCTGTATCGATAAATACCTCCAGATACAAATTCCGTCCTGTCCTCATCAGGTATCCCGGCCCTCCAGCTATTTTTCATAGTGACGACCGCCGCCAAGAACAGCAAATCTCCCAATACACCCAGACCAATCCCCATCATCCTCAATACTGACGATATCCTATTCCAGTCAAAAGCGATAGAAAGCAGCTGAACCGGAACGATCAAATACGTCGCCCATGACAACAGACATTCTGTCAAATGAACCGCTTTCTCTTTCCTCCTCCCCAGCTGCCTCGTCTGTATCCCCTGATGTTTTTGCACAAAATATTTCGTAAAATATATTCCATAAAATACCGCCAAAATTATAAACGCCGGAGCCATAAATATATTGCCAATGCTTCCTGCCAAAAATATCGATGTCGGCCCATCAGCACCACCGATTACAAAACTCAGCATACCTCAATCACCTTTTTATTTTGTCTTCCCACTCTGCTTCTTTAAACCCTACAAGCACTATATCTTCATTCACAAGAATCGGACGCTTCACTAGCATACCATTAGATGCTAAAAGCATTAACTGCTCATCCTCACTCATTTCCGGCAGCTTGTCCTTCAGCTTTAGATCTTTATAAACCACCCCGCTTGTATTAAAAAACTTCTTGAGCGGCAGCCCGCTTTTCCCATACCATTCTTTCAGCTCTTCATAAGAAGGATTCTTCTCTGCAATATGACGATCTTCATATACCGCATGATGCTCGTCCAGCCACTTTTTCGCCTTCCGGCATGTTGAACATTTTGGATATTGTATAAATAACATAACTTACCTCCTCTATCACTCTATCATTTTTCTCTTTCTATCTCTTGCAGCATTCTTTACACAATAATTCTATATTCTAGAACATGACTCAGTAGTTTTCTTGGTTCTACATGAAATTTCTCTGCAAGCGCCATATATCTCTCATCCAGCCTGTCCTTATATTCCTCTTCCGCAGCCAGCTGATCTTCTTCCTTGTGCAATAAAAATTCTGATAAACCATATGGCTGAAATCCCAATTTTTCCATCAATTTTTGAGACGCCAGATTATCAGCATCTACTCTGCTCGAAAACTCACGCCGTTTCGAAATATCAGCAACCGTATTCAAATACATTTTTAACGCTCGATAACCATATCCCCTGCCACAGCAGTCGCTTTTAATTTCGATCGCAATTTCCCAGATCTTCCTGTCCAGATTCTTCACTCCGCAATAACCAAGAAACACATAATCCTGTTTCCTCTCCACCGTATAATACAAGCTTTCCTCTGATAAATATTCCTTCCATAACTTATCCTTATATTCAGGATTTGCAAATGAAGATTTCATAAGCGCATATTCCTTTTTCAGGAGATAATACGGCTCCAAATCTTCATCTACAGGCTTCCTTAAAATTATCTCTGAATCCTCACACAGAACGTTTTTATCAAATAAAGACCTATCATACTCGCCTCCGACTAAAGATGCCTCTTTCTGTTTTAAATAACTAATCTCATCCAAAAGCTCTTTTTCTCTTTCCTCCATGATTCGAAGCGCTGCATCTCGATCAAACGCTTCCGGCCCCGCCTCAACAAGCCTGCTCAAAAATTTATACTCCTCTATAAGCTGCTTTCTTTCTATTTTCGCTGCTATTTCCTGCATAGGCATACTTCACTCTCCTTCAATCATCCTCATATAAATACTAAAACAGCTTCCAGCATAGGCATAATTTATATACAAAAGCTCCTTATTGATATATTCCTAAGAATGACGTTATCTTACCATAAGGATATTCACCCTCAATTACTCCATATTCAGGATCATAATACCTTCCATCATACAGCACTACCCAATGAGTATAACCCGCATTGGTATGCACTGTCAAAATAGTATATTCATACGGCATAGGATTCTTTTTAGAGATACGCGTATTTCTTTCAGCATGTTTCACTCCATATACATCCAATATTTCAATCAGCTGTCCTATGCTCGTAGCCCCGCTTGTCTTCATATCCTTAATGACTTCCTCTATGCTTTTCCCAGTAATCATCGCAATACATGCCTGACCACAGGCTGTAGATTCTGTCTGCATAACCAATTCCATAAGCGATCTCCTTCCCAATCTATACCAGTGCTCCATCCGGGCATAAATTAGAGTTTCATGCAGTCTGATAAATTCTGATTTATCTACTAACTGTCCTAACTTTCCTTTATTTTCAAGGCTTTTCGGTATGTCCAGCCTTAAAATATGTATCCTTTTCCCTTGTTTTTGCCCTTATCAGCAAATTACAAGGGAAAGTTTTTCTTATTCAGTTTTCATTGCATAACTCATTCCCACAACCTTATCCAATAGCTTTGCGGAATCCCGCTTCGCCTCCCTTGTAGCGTGTGCATAGACATTCATTGTAGTGCTTACGTCCGAATGTCCTAAAAGTTCCTGCACGTCTTTTGGCTGCGCCCCGTTTGATAACAGGTTCGACGTGTAAGTATGCCTTAGTGTGTGGAAGTGAAAACCCTCTAATTCCGGCACTTTCCTTGCCGCTGTCCGGCAGGCTGTTTCTACGGTGGCGGGAAGTTCAAGACAGCCATCTTCCCTCAGACATACAAAGAAGATTTCTGTATAATCCTCCGGTGCATCTTCTGTCATTGGCAGGTTGTAATACTCATAATGCACCCTGTTTTTCTCTGTAACTTCCCTGTAGAAATTCCTGTGATAGAGTCCGCCATACTGCATACGGTTTTTAAGCTGCTGTTTTCTTGCTTTCTTCAAGATGTCAGCGAGGGCGTTTCCAAAATCAACTGTACGCACTT
>CANDMV010000050.1 GCA_947385875.1 uncultured Eubacterium sp.
CGGCTCCCAACCAGCTAAAACATAAAACCCTGTCGAATGGACTAATTGACTTTCTGGCAGGTATCTGCTGATAATTCAGCATCCCAAGGAGTGATACATTATTTGTCCTATCCTAAGAGATGATACCTTATGTTTTATCTGGTGTCCATCAGGAGCCGTCAGACATGATTATTATGGATAACATCTGATGAAGGAAGAACCCCTTCTTCTGTTATCTGATTTATAGAAAGAAACATATTAACCAAGTAGTCTTGATTGACTACACCATTATTATACTAGGAGTGAGCATCATGCCAAAGAAGAAATATGAAGTTGTACTTTCACCTGCAGAGGAATCTTTTTTGAAATCCATTACCCATATAGGAAAAGGATACTCAGCCAGAGAAATTATTCATGCACAAGATCTTCTGCACAGTAACGACAGCAAACCACAGGACAAAAAAGATAACCGTGCGCTTGCAGACTGGCTTGGCATTTCCCCGACCACAGTTAACAAGATACGAAAGTCTTATGCAGCCGGCGGGCTGGATGCTGCCTTATACCGCAAAACACGGATTACGCCAGCCGTTGCCTCAAAAATCACCGGGGACATTGAGGCAAAAATCATAGCCGCAGCACTCGGCCCTCCGCCGGATGGGTATGCCAGATGGATGCTGAGGCTGTTAGCGGAACACTGCATGGAGGAACAGTATGTTATATCTATTTCCCATACCGCTGCCGGGGAACTGATCAATTCAAATGAATTAAAGTCCCGCCTAAGCAAGTGTTGGTGTATCCCCAAACAGCATGATCCTGCATATATTGCTAACATGGAAGACATTCTTGGAATCTATCAGCTTGCGTACTCCAAGTCTGTCCCTGTCATCTGCATGGATGAAAAGCCTGTGCAGTTCCTCGGGGAGATCCGAAAACGCATTGGTGCCGCCCCTATGCATATAGATCCGGACACCCAGATTCCAAAGCATGGCTACTGTGAGAAAATTGACTCCGAGTATGTCCGCTGTGGGACGGCGAGCATATTTATGTTTACAGAGCCGCTTGGCGGTTGGAGACATGCATATGCGCTTGGACACCGTAAAAAAGGCGATTATGCAAAAATGGTAAGGCAGCCAGCCGGCAGAAGAATTTTATCCTGGCTGCGATAAGATTATTCTTGTTTCAGATAACCTCAACACTCATAATAAGGCATCCTTTTATGAGGCATTTCCACCAGAAACTGCATACCGCCTGTCACAAAAATTCGAAATGCATTATACTCCAAAACACGGAAGCTGGCTTAATATCGCTGAAACAGAATTAAGCTCCCTGACTGGGCAGTGTCTTGGGAACAGAAAGGATTGAATCGCTTGATCAAATGAATGCCATGATTTCTGATTGGGAACATGACCGAAACCAGAAACAGGTTGGCGTCAATTGGCATTTTACTGCGGAGGATGCCAGAATAAAGCTCAAGCGGTTATATCCAACACCCATCTTTGAAAAATAGCTTATATTATAGTGCCTTGTTTTGATACAGTTTTTGACTTTACAAGGCACTAGTATAGGAAGAAAAGTCGCATGGTACATTTTCGGATAGTATAATTCTTTTTAGTTTTAAATTTTGGCATACGTTATAGACGCAGACAGATAAATATGTATTGTCCCCCAGATGACGTTATTTTGCTAAATAAGAACAAAAATTTTTTTAGCATATAAAAGCTTGAATGACCTAATAAAAAGAGCCATATGCGCTTTTTATTAGGTCATTCAAGCTTTTATACTACGTCAGCTGTTGATTTCGATGTATAAGTCACTTAATCTATTTTTTAAAATTTCTAACCGGGTTTTTAAATCTTCATCTGATTTAATTAAAGATTTGTTATTTTTTAATATTGAAAAATTTGTTTCAAACATTTGTAATGTCTGTTCTGTTTTTGCAATTAAGGAGATACGTTTAAGTTCAATATCTGAAATTGATGTATTACGTAATTCACGTTCTTTCTGTTGTTGTTTCATTTTTTCTATCTGATTTTCCAATTTTTGCTTGTCACGTTCAGCTTTTTCTTTTGCATCTGTTACATATTTTAATTCATCTTCAAGATCATTTCGAGGAATTTCTGTGTCAGTGTTTGTTAAAGATTGGATTCTGCGTTCTAAAGATTCTATATTTTTATCACGTTCTTTAAGCATTTGCAGAGTTCGTTCAAGTTCCTGGCGGTTATGCTGATTTTCAAGTTCTTTTTCTTGAGAAATTTTTTTTATGCTTTCTAATTCTTCAGTATTTATACTGCCCTTTTCATTGAGCATTTCTACGATTTTAAGCTGGGCCCACTCATCAAGACGGCTGAATTTATTTGCATCCTCAAGGCTGATGCCATTTTGATTTAATAAATCGCTGAGTTCTGGTATTAATTTTTCTGCATTTACATATTTAATTGCCTGACGTTGAGAAATATTGAGCTGCTTTGCAATTTCTTTTGATATGTTAGTAATTTCTCCGCTTAATTTTTTTGCTTCGTATAGTTCTTTTAACCTTCGGATTTCCCAGCGTTTTTCTTCTGTTGTTGTTTCACGGATGTCATGATTGGCAGAAATCAGCATAATTTCTTCATCTATTTCTGAGATACTTGAGCGTTCTACTTTACAAGGAACTCCGGCAGGAAACAGTTCCTTATATGTTTTTTCATCTAATAGATTAATAGCATGGAAGCGTCGTTCGCCGGAAACAATTCTGTATGTGTCTTTTTCGGCATCGTGTATCACAGAAAGATTATGGCGAAGGCCGTTAACAACAATCGATTCGCTCAGTGCTTCTATATTGTCTTGTGAATAGTTTTTATTTTTTTCATTTGGCGTAATTTTATCTTTAGGAATGAATTTGAAATTATAATTGGAGTTTGCCTGCATCTGCTTAAGTTTGTCTCCGCCTTTGGAATCTAAAATTCCGGATGCTGTTTGTCCTGGTTTGAACGATTTTTTTGCTGCCATCATTTCTCTCCTTTCATATATTTCACGAGCTTTTTGTAATGTTTATTGTCCATAAGTCCAAGATAATTTGCGAGCTCTATATAGTCTTGTGCGGCTGTACAGCGTTTATCATAACTTAACAGTGGAATAAACGCTGTGTTGCTTTGATTGACAGCATCCGCCTGGCGAATAGATACAGGTATAAATTTATCTTCAAACATTTCTTCATAACTTTCGAACATTTGTTTAAATAAGTTCGTTCGATTGGATACGCGGGTCATAAAAATACCTGAAAATTTAATTGATAACGAATATTTTTCATTTAAGAGCTGTATGGTTTCAATCAGATCCATTAATCCATCATATGAAAAATTATCGGCATTAATTGGAGTTAACACTCCGTCACTCGCGCATAGGGAACAGTTTGAAAGTGCTGATTTAAACGGAGAATTATCTATGAAGATATAATCATAATCTTCTTTTATGTATTCCAGATTATTTCGGAATGTCAGCTCAACAGGATAATCTTTGCTGGCAGCATGTATTTTATAAATTAATTCATAATAATCTCTGCTAGCAGAAATTATGGATATACCGGTCTGTGATGTTTCAGAAATAAATTCTTCTACAGACGTTTTTCTAAGCTGTTTTGTGCAAAACAAATGTTCAATATTTACATCTGGATTTTCATCTTGTCCATACATTTTGGTTGTATTCATTTGTGGATCTAGATCGATGATAAGTATTTTATAACCGGCGATTGCTAATATTTGTGAAATTGTAATAACTGAGGTAGATTTTGCTACACCGCCTTTTGAGTTGTTGATACTAATAGTTTCTGACACCTTATTGATCTCCTTTTTTTATTATTGATAAAATATGTTTGATTAATTGAAGGGGGGTGATGATTTAAATATCATCTTGTTTAAAAGGGGTAATTTACTGCTTATAGTTATAATTTGCGTTTCATCTATACAGAGTACTGCAGCAGTACGTTTGATAGAATATGTTCAAATTAGATGCTATATTTACTGCAGACAGCCTTGTGGAATAGAATTAGTGGTATCATATTGGTATTCAGTTAAATTATTTCAAAATTATTATGCTGCTCATTTTGAAAATAAATTCTCAAAATTATCTTTAATTTCATGCAGCTTTGCTGTAGCTGTTTTTTACGTCGAGCAAAGCTAGTGTACTGACACGATGAGATTTGGTTAAAAAACTGCCTATATCGCCATATGATGCGTTGTATTTACTAGTCGTAGCTGTCATTACACTGTCAAAAAACCATCTTGCAAATTGACAATATATTCAGTACTGTTAGTTCAAATTTCGTCGTGTCAGTACACTGGGGTGGGGATATTTCTTTGTAGCACCCGAGGCGAGGTTCATTATTGAGATGCTGCATTGATGTATTGACAAGTTGGTATTTTGACTGACTGTACTGCTTATATCGTCATATGCCATATACCATAGAGTATGATATTATCATTTAACAAGTGATCGTTTCGCCTCCCTCCTCCAGCTTGCAGAGTGATGTTTATACAGTATTGCAGTTAAAATTACAACGTGCCAGTGCATTATTATAAATTTTAAAATTATTAGAAGAACATACGTTCTAATTATATGATTTATGTATTTATTAATTTATTATACTTTATTTTACGATTTTTTTCAAATAGAAAATTATCAAATTTTTGATAAATTTTTGTGAAAGTAGTTATGAAATTTTGTAAGAATAATGCTTTATAAAATTTCTGAAACGTTGTTTGAAAAATAAATGTTACATTGCTATTAGATTCATAAATAATTCTTTAGTTTAAAGAGAATTCTTAATATTTCTATTTTATTGATTTCTAAATGATATAAAATGATTAAATGATGAAACGATGTGTATTTGTATGATTTTATTAGTTAAATGCAGCATTGGTTAAAAAATTAGAATATGGTATGTATTTTTATGCTATATTTAATAAAGGCATTAGTCAAACAATAAACATGAATAAATGCGTCTTCCTTTTTTTCTTATTAGGTGAAGTGCTTCAGTTATGCAATTAATTTCCCTCCTCTTTTTTTATAAGTGAAGAACTTCAGCTGTATAATTTATATGAGTGAAACAATAATATTTTATTCTTTATAAAATTTGGAACAATAAAAATTGCAATTTAAAACTGTAAACATATTTTATAAATAAGAAGTTGGTTATACTAAAATGAAATGTAAGGTAGGTTGTATTTGTGTACAATTAATATTAAAGATTTTTTTTATTTATTGATATAAAATAAGTTGGCATCACTTATATTTAAATAGTATTACTTTTTCTTTCCACTCATAGTTTATAAACGACTTAGTAATTTATATTCTTTTTAGAAAAGTGTTCAAATTAGCTTAGCCATCCTGGTTTTCGTGAAGTCAGTCTTTATTTATGGAAATAGAAAATAAGTGAAGGACTTCATCTAGAATTTTTTATTAAGTGGATTTTAAATAGTGACAGATAACAGTCTATGATGGTATCAGCAAATAATGTTAATTTGAGTTCAATCAGTTTATATATTTTAAAGCCTATAAAGGCAGTATAATTAGTGGATTATATTTAGCATGTATGATAAGTAATTTTTTGAGTTAAAAATTTTTATGTGAATACTTTAAATATATAATAGTTTATATAATATATTTAGCATGTCTTTAGAAAACATTTGCAGTATAAATATATTATTTAAGAGTATATAGAATACAATAAATAGTATTAACAAAGTTTTTTGGGCTGATAAAATAGTTAGAGAAACTAATATATGAATAATCAGATAGATATATTATGGAGACAAATTATTGAAAATAAATTTTTTATGCTTAGCAGTATATCAAGGTTTTCAATTTGTGCTTTTCGAAATTCTGATAGGTAGAGTAAACTGTTATCTAACTAAAAAATAACGCTAATTATTAATCTGTGCAAGTATATTCATTTATAAAATGTAAAAGAGTAAAAACTGCCAATAGAGGTTCCTTTCAATATATTTAAAAATATAATAAACTGAATTGCTTCAGCTTATATATCATTTTTTAAAAACGCTTTTACTTGATGAAAAAATAATTTTATTTTTGTTAGATGAAGCACTTCACTTATACTTAAACTTAAACAATAAATATCTAATAGCTAACATATAATATAACAGAGAAAAAATGTAACATAATTATAATAAACATATAATATAAGAATTTATAAAATCAAAAAGTTATAAAATATATTTAAATACCACATATTGTTATCTATATAAAAAATTAATAGCAGTATTTATATATCAATCCTATAACAGCACAAATATAAAATGAATATACTCATAACTAACGGCACCTTATAGAAAATAATCATCACTCTGCAAAACGTATATCTGCTAGTTGATATATTAGCAAGAAGTAATAATAAGAACGTATATTCTTTTGTCAAGAATTATATGCCAGATTACTATATGTAGAAAAATATATAAATATATTGAATGTTTTGGAAATATTATGTATAATTCAATAAATGAAATAAAAAATTTATGGACTGAAAATGCAGGAGGAGCAATGACTGTAGAAGAAAAAAAAGATATGCAATCAATATCAGATAGACTGAAAAAATTGCGTGAATGTATGTGTAAATTAAAAATAGATGCTTATCTAATATTAAGCAATGACTTTCATAATTCAGAGTATGTAAGTGATTATTTTAAATGCCGACAATATATCTCTGGTTTCACTGGTTCAGCCGGCAGTGTTTTGGTTTTAAATAAGGAAGCAGGTCTGTGGACTGACGGACGATATTTTTTACAAGCGGAACAGGAATTAAAAGGAAGCGGGATAGAGCTGTTTCGTATGGAAGAAGAAGGTATTCCTACATTAGAAGAGTACCTGAAGGAGTCATTACCGGATGGAGCGCGTCTGGGTGTTGATGGAAGGACAATCAGTGTTGCTGGTTATCGGAAACTAGAAAAAAAACTGCAGGAAAAAAATATTACCATTGATTTAGAACATGATATAGTAGGCAGTATTTGGTTGGATAGGCCTCAAATGTCCTGCGAACCAGCGTGGGAATTGGATCTTTCCTATACTGGTAAGCCTCGGAAAGAAAAAATTGCTGAAATACAGAAAGAAATAAAGGAAAAAAAAGCTGATTGTATTGTTATATCATCTCTAGATGATATAGCATGGACGTTAAATATACGGGGAAACGACGTATCATGTACGCCAGTAGTGTTGAGTTATCTAATTGTTGAAAAAGAACGTGTATGCTGGTTTGTGCAGAAAGAAGCAGTATGTAAATCCTTAGAGAACAGCTTGAAGCAGGATGGAATTACAATTCATGAATATCATACAATCTATACTTATTTATATAAAACAGATTGTAATAGTATATATTTGGACCTGAATCGGACTAATATGGCAGTTTATTTAAAAGCGAAGAATTCTTCACGTAAAATTTTAGAGGGAAAAGATGTTACATTACTTTCTAAGGCTGTTAAAAATTCTGTCGAGATACAAAACGAAATTTGTGCACACATAAAAGATGCTGTAGCATGTACAAAATTTATATATTGGCTCAAGCGTCATGTGTCAGAAGGGCAGGAATTGTCAACAGAACCTAAGCGTTATGATGATTCAAAGGAAAAAGAGAAATATCCTGAGACAGAAAAGAATCAGCAGAAAAAAATTACAGAGATTTCAGCTGCAGAAAAGCTTGAGGAGCTTCGACAGCAGCAGGAACATTATTTAGGGCCAAGCTTTGATACGATCATAGGGTACGCTCATCATGGTGCGATTGTTCATTATAGCGCAGTGCCGGATACTGATCTAGAACTGAAACCAGAAAATTTTGTACTAGTTGATTCTGGAGGACATTATTTAGAGGGAACGACAGATATTACAAGGACGATTGCACTCGGGGAACTGACATCTGAACAAAAACACTATTATACGCTTATCTTAAAAGGAAATATAAAACTAGCTTCTGCGAAATTTAAATACGGCTGCGCTGGAATTAATTTAGATTTTTTAGCGCGGGAAGCTTTATGGCAAGAAGGACTTGATTATAACCACGGAACTGGTCACGGAGTCGGATACCTATTAAATGTGCATGAACCGCCGAATAGTTTTCGAAGCAGAATCAGTGAAAGCGGTGATGAATGTGTGAGGTTAGAACCAGGAATGATAACATCAAATGAACCAGGTATATATTTTGCAGAAAAATATGGCATACGTATTGAAAATCTTATGGTATGTACAGAAATCGAAAAGAATGATTTTGGACAATTTTTGGGATTTAAAACGCTTACCCTTGTTCCGTTTGAGCGTGACGCGATTGAAGCAGATGAGCTCAGTGAAGCTGAACGGCAATGGCTGAATGAATATAATGCAGAAGTATGGAAAAAAATTAATCCATATTTGGAGAAAGAAGAGCGTGAATGGCTGAAAATAGTAACGGCAGAAATTTAAGCACTTATCATTGCTTATGATTAGATGCAAAGCATTTTAATTAAGCATAGATGTATGAGTGAGCTTTGTAAGTTTTCGTCAAGTCACAGACAGATATAAATGTAAATTTGTAATAAAGAACGTACATGCAGTTTAATTATTTTTTTAGAATCTGTTCACAAAGTTATCACAAGATATAAATAAAATAAATGATGTATTAGCTGACTAGCTGATATAATTTTTCATAACTCAAGCCGCGCGGAGTTAAAACCGTGCGGCACTCCCCGGTCAGGGTAAGTTTATAGCTTCAAATTTATTTCTATGTGAACATTCTAAAATTGTATATTTTTACAAAATTCCTTAGATAATTAATAGATCTAAAGCAGATGATGGCTGTATGTAATAGTGAAACAGCTGCATGGTTTTTGATGGATCATCATCTATGTTATTTTTCCGTTTTTTAAACAGGAAGTTATGTTGAAAGGCAGCACAGATGAATGGCTCTTCAATAATATTGGTACAGCATAAATTAAGTTCCTGATAGATTTATTTTTAGCAGAGCCTGATTTATTATCCTTTTCGGGATGTTCGTGAGTCAGAAACATATTATTCGTTATATTTAGTATTGAAAGGCCGCTACACAGATGAATGGCTTTTCAGCATATTAGTAATGTAAGACTGCTATGCAGACAAATGGCTCATTAGTATATTAGCATTGCAAGGCCTATGCAGACAAATGGCTCAATAGTATGTTAGTAATGTAAGGCTGCTATGCAGACAAATGGCTCAATAGTATATTAGTAATGTAGGGCTGCTATGCAGACAAATGGCTCATTAGTATATTAATAAGTTTACGGAAGGAAGAGTGAGACAATTTCAGAGTACAGCAGCTGCTTAAAATAAACAGGTATAAGAAAAATGATAACAATAGTACAACAGCAGCTGGCTTTATTCTGTAATTATACAAGATCAAACATGGCAGATAATTTAAGTGCTGCTTAAAAATAAATTGTATTAGCTTATACATAAATAGAAAGGGATAAGAAGATGGATAACAATAAGCTGGCAGAATTAATTTTTCCAAATATAAAAGGGACAGCAGCAGAATTAGAGGATCAATTTCCAAAGCGGAATTTGCCTGATGGTGCGTATGTAACTCGTTTTGCGCCGAGTCCGACGGGATATATGCATATTGGCGGTTTATATGCAGCTATGATTTCAAGAAAGCTTGCAGAACAGACTAAAGGAATCTTCTATCTGCGCATTGAAGATACGGATAGAAAACGTGAGGTAGAAGGGGGCGTAAATGAAATCATCCAGTCTTTGGCTGGTTACGGTATAGCATTTGACGAAGGGCCATTTTCAGGCAGTGAAAAAAAATATGGCCCATATAAACAAAGTGAACGAAAAGAAATATATCAGGCCTGCGTAAAGGAATTAATACGAAAAGGTTTTGCGTATCCTTGTTTCTGCACATCTGAAGAATTAGATCAAATACGTGCAGAGCAGGAAGGAAAAAAAGTAGATACCGGTTATTACGGAGAGTATGCGTCCTGCCGCAGCTTAACATATAAAGAAATTGAAGATAAAATAAAGGCAGGTATTCCATATGTGATACGTTTAAAGTCTCCAGGCAGTTCAAAGAATCGTATAATGTATTCAGATCCTATCCGAAAAAACATTGAAATGCCTGAAAATATTATGGATCTTGTGCTTCTAAAATCGGATGGAATGCCTACTTATCATTTCGCACATGTTGTAGATGATCATTTTATGAGGACAAATCTTGTGGTGAGAGGAGATGAATGGATGGCATCTTATCCGGTTCATAAGCAGATGTTTGATATATGCGGATTTGAAGCACCAGCATATCTGCATATATCGCCAATTATGAAGATGGACGGCACAGCAAAACGGAAGCTGAGCAAACGTAAAGACCCTGAAGCGGCAGTCAGTTATTATTTGGAACAGGGTTTCCCGGCAGAGAGTGTGAAAGAATATCTGCTTACAATCGCAAATTCCAATTATGAAGAATGGCACGCAAAGAATCCAGATTTGAACGAAGGAGAATTTCATCTATCGATAAAAAAACTTCCGTCCAGCGGTGCATTATTTGATATGGCAAAACTGACAGATGTGAGCAGGGAAATTATTGCAGCATTTTCAGTTGAGGATTGCGCGCAGCGGATTCGCGTTTGGGCTGGAAAATATGAGCCGGATTTATATCAGTTTATAGAAGATCACAGAGAACAATTTCACCAGACAATACAATTATGGAAGGTATCAGGAAAAAAAATAAGGAAAGATGTTGCAAAGTGGAGCGAATTAATGACTATGTTTGACTATTTATACCTTCCACAGGAAAAATTTGAAAAAAAAGTATCCTATGAAATAGAGGAAAAGTTTGGAAAAGAGCAGCTGAAAGAAGCAGTAACAGCTTATAAGCAAGATTTATTTCTAAATGCTGAAAATTGGTTCGATCAAATGAAGGAATTAGGCGAAACAATGGGATATTGTCCGAATGTAAAAGAATATAAGAAGAATCCACAGGATTATAAAGGATCGATTGCTGATTTGTGTTCTATGATTCGAATTGCGGTTACAGGACATAAAAATTCACCGGATCTGCATACGATTATGTCGGTACTTGGAGAAGAAATTGTGCAAAAACGTTTGGAAAGCTTTTTAACACAGTTATAGGAATGTAATATGAAATATTATTTTGCGCCATTAGAAGGCATTACAGGCTATATTTACCGACAGGCACATCATATGTTTTATCCAGGGATAGACCGATATTTTACACCGTTTATTGTACCAAAGGAAAAAAAATATTTAAGTACTAAGGAACGAAACGATGTACTTCCGGAGCATAATAAAGGATTTGATGTCATTCCGCAAATTATGGCGAATAAATCAGAAGAGTTTATAAGGATTGCAAGAATGCTTAATCAGGAATACGGATATATGGAGGTCAACTTAAATCTGGGCTGTCCATCTAAAACTGTAGTATCGAAGGGACGTGGTTCTGGATTTCTATCATATCCAGAAAAACTGAAAGCATTCTTGGATATTACTGTAAATAAATTAGAATTATATGGAATGAAGCTGTCAGTAAAAACAAGGATTGGAAAAAATAATGCGGAAGAATTTCCACAGCTGCTTGAAATTTTTGAACAATTTCCTCTGTCAGAGTTAATTATACATCCACGGATACAAGCTGATTTTTACAATTATAAGCCAAATCTGGAAGCATTTGCAATGGCAAATGAAGCATATGAAAATAAGGAATCGGAGCTTTGTTACAACGGTGATATTTTCAATATCATGGATTATAAGAAGATCTGCAGGATATTCCCTAATATTTGTTCGATAATGATGGGACGTGGAATATTGATTAATCCAATGCTTGCTGAAGAAATAAAGGTAAGAGAAAATGGCGGACAATTAAAAAAGGATTCTGATTTAATGAATTTTAGGCGTTTCAAAGACGAAGAAGCTGAAAAAGCTGAGAGAAAACGGCGGTATATGTTATATCGTAAGCTGTTAGATGAGTATTTGAATATTATGTCTGGGGATAAAGATGTATTATTTAAAATGAAAGAACTGTGGATGTATATGTGTCAGGATTTTACGCAGCCACAGAAATATATGAAAAAAATGAAAAAAGCTCAGCGTCTGGCAGATTTTGAGCAGGCTGCTGAAGCTTTATGTGCGGAACAGAGGCTTTTGTAATCAGAAGCCTCTGACATTTCATAGGCGTAAGAAGCACCCTATAATAAAATCAGCTTCCCTTGAGAACATTTCTCAGAGCGTATATTTCAGAGTCAGACAAAGGCAAAAATCAGCAGATTCAGCGGAGGTATCATAATGGATAGGATAAAAGCATTTCTAAAGCGAAAGGATATTATAATTTCTGCTAAAAGATATGGAATCGATGCTCTAAGCGCTATGGCACAGGGGCTGTTTGCATCACTTTTAATAGGTACAATTATTGCAACTATTGGAGAACAATGCAGATTAGAGATTTTAGCTGTAATCGGCAGCTATGCAAAGGCAGCTACAGGGCCTGCAATGGCTATTTCTATTGGCTATGCATTACATTGTCCGCAGCTGGTATTGTTTTCACTTGCAGCAGTAGGGGCGGCTGCGAATGAATTGGGCGGAGCTGGAGGGCCGCTATCGGTATTGGTTGTTACGATTTTAGCAGCTGAATTTGGAAAAGCTGTCTCTAAAGAAACAAAAATCGATATTATTGTAACACCCTTTATCACCATAGCGTCAGGAGTACTTCTGTCCATGTGGTTTGCACCTGCGATTGGAGCGGCAGCTAGTGCAGTTGGTTCAGCCATTATGTGGGCGACAGATCTGCAGCCGTTTTTTATGGGAATTACAGTATCTGTTATTGTTGGAATGGCTCTGACACTGCCGATCAGCAGTGCAGCGATTTGCGCTGCTTTGGGATTAACTGGTCTTGCCGGCGGTGCAGCATTAGCGGGATGCTGCGCACAAATGGTTGGATTTGCAGTATTAAGTTTTCGTGAAAATAAATGGGGAGGGCTGTTGGCTCAAGGAATTGGAACGAGTATGCTTCAAATGGGAAATATTGTGCGGAATCCATTAATATGGCTTCCCGCAATTCTTACATCGGCTATCACAGGCCCGCTTGCAACATGTTTTTTTCATCTACAGATGAATGGAGCTGCTGTAGCATCTGGAATGGGGACATGCGGACTGGTGGGACAGATTGGTGTATATACTGGCTGGTTGGAGGAAGTTGTAAGAGGAGAGAAAATGGCGGTAACAGCAGCAGATTGGATTGGATTACTGCTGATTAGCTTTGTTTTACCAGGATTATTATCTTGGTGTTTTGGTATAGTATTTCGGCAAATAGGATGGATTAAGAAGAATGATTTGAAGCTGGAATTGTAATAAAAATAAGAATTAGAAGTATTTAAAGTTTTATTGTAAATTTATGTATCTGCTGTATAAGATATTTTTAAATGCTTAAATTCGCATCATTTCCTGCAAATTATTTTCGGATAGAAAGAATTCTGTCATTTTTTGTAAATTAATGTATAAAAATAACCATTTTAAAGAATTTCTGCGAGTAACAATGCCATTTTACTAAACATTCGTCAACAGTTTTCGAAAAAAGAAAATAAATTGTTCAGGTATGTAGAAGTATCGAGATAGAAATGACATATTTTTCTTTGTTATTTGCTTTTCAATTCTGAGAAGAATTTAGTCTATTTAATATGAAAATTTCATCGCAAGGTGACTTAGATCAAGAGTTTCGATCAAGGGATCTGTATGCACAAACCGCTTTTGGCGGTGAGGATAAGCGCATGTGGTTTTACTTTAAATTTTGTTTGCCGGTGACGGAGCACTTTTATAATTGTATTCACTCACCGATTTATGAGCAATCATTCACAATTTTATCAGGATAGCTCGTTATGCTAAACTTTGCAAAATTTTTAAGTAAATTGTCCATATTAATTCTGGTTTAGAGGTGGAATGTGCATGCCTTTGGTAGAAACATTTACAAATAATAAACAGTGCTTTATCTGAACTAAGAGTAGATAGTTCATTGACATGACATATAATTAGAAATATAAATTTTAAAATTTATTGTCGAAAAAATAAAATAAATAAAAGTTATAATTAACAATTTTCAATAAGTCTTACATAAATTTGAATTTCGATATTATATAGTATATAAATAATGTTTGAAGTAGAATTTAATTTTTGATATAATAAATGTACATTGATTTATTTAGACCTTAATATTTTATATTTCATTTTTTTAATTGTTATAAAGTAAATTAATAATAAAGTATTATTTGAAATGAAAAAATATTTTTATGAGTATCTTGACAGCTATTCCTTTCATATGATATAAAGTGTGAATATATTTTGACATTTAAAGATGTATAGTACAAACTGAGCAGGCAATGACATTGTCATAGGGCTGGGTCGTAATAGACAGCAGGTTAATGCACCTGTGGGACAGTAGTTTTTCTGAATAATTATTGTCACCACAGGTGTTTTTATTAATGGCAGAAAGTTCAATGTATATTATCTATTGGTAAAGATAGAGGCAGAAAAGGAGAATGGGAATGCAAAATATAGAAGGACAGACAGAATATAATATGGAAGAAACCGTGATGAAGGTATCAAGAACGAGTATTATCGCTAATATTATATTATCCGTACTGAAGCTGGCTGCAGGAATCGCGGCATCATCAGATGCAATGATTTCTGATGCTGTACATTCTGCGTCAGATGTTTTTAGTACGTTTATAGTGATGGCGGGTGTAAAAATATCCAGTAAAGAAGCGGATAAGGAGCATCCGTATGGTCATGAGCGCATGGAGTGCGTGGCTGCCATTATATTGGCTGTTGTTCTATTTTTAACAGGAATTGGAATCGGATTTAACAGTATGCAGAAAATTTATTCTGGAAGGTACGAGAATTTAGCGGTTCCCGGTGCACTGGCGCTTGCAGCAGCGGTTGTTTCAGTTGTTGTGAAAGAATGGATGTTTTGGTACACGAGATATTATGCAAGAAAGGTGAACTGCGGAGCACTTATGGCGGATGCATGGCATCATAGATCTGATTCATTATCTTCTGTAGGTTCATTTATTGGTATTTGCGGGGCAAGGATGGGATTCCCAGTTATGGATCCGGCTGCGGGAGTGGTTATTTGTATATTTATTTTAAAAGCTGCTTATGATATTTTTAAAGATGCGGTGGATAAAATGGTTGATAAATCTTGTGATGACAATACTATTGCACAGATTAGGAGCGCTGTTTTGAAGCAGCGCGGAGTTGTTCGTATCGATGATTTAACAACGAGAGCGTTTGGAAATAGGATATATGTGGACGTAGAAATTGCCGCAGATGGAACAAAAACACTCTGCGAGACACATGCTATTGCAGAAGCAGTACATTCTTGTATAGAGAATGAGTTTCCAAATGTAAAGCATATTATGGTACACGTGAATCCAGATAAAGAAAATTAGCAATTAAGTTGTTGTAAGACTAAATAAACCGGATGCGGTTACGTTTCACAGCAAAGCCGATTTTTGGGAGGGCAAAGAAAAATTTGGCTTTTAGTCGAGGTAAATACACTATATAGATGTTACACAACTAAATATTTTTATATACAGGTTCTATTTCAGATAACTTGGACTTTTCAGCGGCCTCCTTTCTGGATGACATGTGAAAGTAACACTGGAACCAAATGGTTCTAAAATTATTGGTTTTGCTATAGCTTTTGATGATACAGTCTGGTACAATAGTTCATGTGGGTTTAACAGAAGTTAACCAAAAAGGAGTAAGTCAAATGGATAAAGATAAACTAGATAAAATGAAACAGCAGTTTGAGTTCATTCAGGAAATAGATCAGGAAAAAAATATTTACCGCCAGAGCTATATCGCAGATGCTTCACGCAGGGAAAATGATGCGGAACATGCATGGCATACAGCGGTAATGGCCATTTTATTGAGTGAATATGCTAATGAACAGATTGATGTGTTAAAGACAGTTACGATGCTTCTGCTGCATGATCTTGTAGAGATCGATGCGGGTGATACCTATGCATATGATGAAGAAGGAAAAAAAACGCAGCGTGAGCGGGAAGAAAAGGCGGCAGACCGCATTTATGCATTGCTTCCTAATGAACAGGGGGAGAAGCTGAGACAGCTGTGGGAAGAGTTTGAAGCAAGAAAAACTCCGGAAGCAAAATTTGCACGCGTCATGGATAATTTACAGCCGATGATGCTGAATGCTGTTACAGGTGGAAAATCGTGGATGGAACACGAAACCGAGCTTTCACAGATACTTGCCAGAAATAAATATACACCAGATGGTTCGAAAGAGCTATGGGAGTATGCAAAAAAGCACTGGATTGATGTAAATGTGAATAATGGAACAATACGGTCTTAATATTCTGCATAAGCAGTTCAGCCAGATGGAATGACTGCTAAATTAGGAGAATTGTATGTCAGGTAAAATAAATCAATCTGAAAGCAAAATCGATCAGGACATTTTTATTGAGACGGTTCGGTCAGTATCCGAAATTATGAAGGCATCTGAGAATGTAATTACTCAGGATAGGGTTGCTGAATATTTTAAAGATTTAAATCTGTCAGAAACACAGCAGAAAATGGTTTATGATTATCTGCAACAGCGGCAGGAGCCTGGACATGGCTTGACAGAGCAAGAAATAGATGCGATAGAAAATTCTGGACAGAAAAATCAAGCAGCGAGCCAGCAGGCAGGTCAGTATCACTCACCACTTTTTCAAATGTATCTTAGAGAGCTGGAGCAAATTACTCCCTGTGTGCCACAAGAGGAGGAATTACTGTACAGACAGCTGATTGCAGGTGATAAGGAAGCTGTTCATAAGCTGTCTGATCAATGGCTTCCTAGGATTTATAAAATAGCCAAGGAATGTGCGGCAGGCCCCAAAGACTTCGCCGATGCCGTGCAAGAAGGTAATCTGGCAGTTTTTCTAGTTTTAAATGATATGCTGGGTTCTGGTGAGTACACTGACTTTAAATTGGTTTTGGAACAGACTGCGAAAGAGGCAATGGAGGAATATCTGCGAGAAGCAGCTGCAGCTGAGGATATGGATCATTCGTTGTTAGCAAAAGCAGCTTTGGTGCATGAAGCGAAAAAGTTTCTTGCACAGGAACTGCAGAGAATGCCGGCCATAGAGGAGCTGAGTCAGTATACTAAGATTTCGGTAGAAGAATTAGAAGACCTGCTGGCGTTGTCGAAGGATGATAATTAAGGATGGTGCGGCGTTAGGATGGAGCAGAAATTATTACAGAAGGAAGCAGAAATATATCAGCAATCTTTCAGTAACGTACAGATAAGTCAAAAAAAAAGTTATCAAAAAAATCTGATTGACAAGCTAAGGCGGGAAAAAACACTGTCTGATGAAGAATTTCTAGAACTGATTATCACAAAAGACAGCTGGATTTTAGAATATTTATATAAAAGCGCTAGAGAAGTCTGTGAATGTTATTATGGAAGAAAAATATTTATCCGCGGACTCATTGAGTTTACGAATTACTGCCGTAATAATTGTTATTATTGTGGAATACGCAGGGATAACCAGAAGGCAGAACGTTATAGGCTGAGTGAAGAAGAGATCTGCAGCTGTGCTGATGAAGGATATGAGCTTGGATTTCGGACTTTTGTTCTTCAAGGCGGTGAGGACTGTTATTTTACGAAAGAAAGACTAGGCCAGATAATACGCCGGATGAAGACGACACATTCAGATTGTGCTGTTACAATTTCATTTGGCGAATGGGATGTTGAAACATACCGATATTGGTATCAATGCGGTGCTGATCGGTATCTGCTGCGGCATGAATCAGCTGATGCCGGACATTATCAGATGCTGCATCCAGAGCAGATGAATCTGCAGCATCGCATGGAATGTTTAAAGCAGTTAAAGGAGATCGGCTATCAGGTTGGAGCCGGATTTATGGTTGGCTCACCTGGACAAAGAGTGGAGATGATGGTTGAAGACCTGCGTTTTCTGCAGAAGCTGCAGCCCCATATGGCCGGGATAGGGCCGTTTATACCGCATAAAGATACACCCTTTGCAGATGAGAAGGCAGGAACACTCAGCATGACACTGAAAATTCTGTCAGTTGTAAGGCTGATGTTTCCAAAAATACTGCTGCCGGCAACTACAGCATTGAACTCGATACACCCGAAAGGGAGAGAGCTCGGTATCTTAGCAGGGGCAAATGTTGTGATGCCCAATTTATCTCCGGCTGGAGTGCGTGGAAAATATCAGCTTTATAATCATAAGATCAGTACTGGAGCAGAATCTGCACAATGCAGGCATAGTCTGGAGGAATACATGTGTTCGATAGGCTATGAACTATGTATTGACCGTGGGGACAGTCTGATGATGGAGGATTATTGAAAGGAAGAAGCATGTCTCATCCAGAGTATAATCATATATACAGTAACAATGATAAATATCATAATTATGCAGAACAGGTAGAATTAAGCATACGAAAAAAGTTTCATAAAAATATTTTCAGCCGTTTTGCAAAAGCAATCAATGAATATGAATTATTAAAGGAAGGCGACAGGGTAGCTGTCTGTATTTCCGGGGGCAAAGATTCTATGCTGATGGCAAAATGTTTTCAGGAACTACAGAGACATAGGAAATTTCATTTTGAATTAGTATTTCTGGTTATGGACCCTGGTTACCATGAACTAAATCGTCAGATGATTATACAAAATGCGGATACCATGAATATACCACTGACGATTTTTGAAACACAGATTTTTGATGCGGTCGATCAGATTGAAAAATCACCATGTTATTTGTGTGCCCGAATGCGCCGCGGGTATTTGTATCATAAGGCAAGAGAACTTGGCTGTAACAAAATTGCCTTAGGGCATCATTATGATGATGTAATTGAGACGATTCTAATGGGGATGCTGTATGGCGGGCAGATACAGACTATGATGCCGAAGCTTTATAGTACGAATTTTGAAGGAATGGAATTAATTCGGCCTTTATATTTAGTACGTGAAAAGGAGATTATCCATTGGAGAGATTACAATGGACTCAAGTTTTTGCAGTGTGCCTGTCATTTTACGGATGCATGTGCAGAAAACAGGGATGGTGCAGTACAATCGAAAAGACAGGAAGTAAAAGAGCTGATTCAGATCTTGAAAAAGACGAATCCTTATGTAGAAGGAAATATTTTTAAAAGTGTAGAAAATGTAAGCCTTAATACGGTCATTGCTTATAAGCAGAACGGTGTAAAGCATCATTTTTTGGAATATTATAATAAAATAAATGAGGAAAAATAGTTTATAGGTATGCGGTGGAATCTGGATAAAAAAATTCCGCAGCAGGCCGTGTTCCATTCTGCACTTGCTGCGGAAAGTTTCATATAAGTTTCATTTGATTAAATTAAGAATTTCATTTTTGGGAATAAGACCAACTGAGGTATTGTGTACTTCGCCATTTTTAAATGCGATGAGTGTAGGAATACTCATGATGCGAAAACGGGAAGCTAACTCTGGCTGCTCATCTACATTCACCTTGCATAGCTTTACTTCTGTAGTTTCCTTAGAAAGCTCTTCGATTGCCGGAGAGAGCCGCTTGCAGGGACCGCACCAGTCTGCCCAAAAATCAATAATAACCGGCTGGCTGGATTCAATGACCTCTGTTTGAAAATTTTCAGATGTGACCGTAATAACTGACATTTATATTCTCCTTTCAATTCAAAGCATAAGCTGTATTGGCAAACTTATACAGTTTCTTAACATTATATCATATCCAGCAGATAAAGTCATTATTCATTTTTAATAGATTTCGCAGTATAATTTATCATATGTAAGGGTTTAGAAAAGAAGGATTTCAAAACTGAATAGGTCGAAAGGAATAAGTGGATCAAATGGAAAAAGTACGTAAGCATATTGTTTTTACAGGAAGAGTACAGGGGGTAGGGTTTCGTTATCATGCATCATATGCAGCGCGGGGACTTGGCATTACTGGATGGGTACAGAATAATCCAGATGGAAGTGTTGAAATGGAAGTAGAAGGAAGTGAGATACAGATTAATCAGATGCTGACTATGATTCACCGTGATTCTTATATCAGGATTGATGATATGGATATAAAAAATATTCCGCTTCAAGAACAGGAACTTAGATTTCGTGTAAGAGGATAAGAAAGTATTTAGAAGAATATCTAAATATTACTTGACTTTTTAGTAGGGTTTTAGTATGCTGTATTTAGAAGATCTTCTAAATATTAGTACACTGTGATTTCGACATCATTTTAGCAGATTGGAGGCTGTCGGCATGGGATTTGCAGATACATTTAAGGCTTTGTCAGATCAGGTTAGACGTGACATTCTAGTTCTGTTGAAGCATGGGCGCCTGTCAGCAGGTGAGATTGGCAGCCATTTTCAGATGACTGGTGCAACGATTTCTTATCATCTTAGCATTTTGAAAAAAGCCGGCCTTATTTTCGAACAGCGTGAAAAAAATTATATTTATTATGAGCTGAATGCTTCCGTCATAGAAGAGGTTATGTTATGGCTGTCGAAATTGAGAGGAGGAAAGAATGATGATGAAAGATCATAAGGTAAGAAAAAATGGCTGTAGTGCGCAGATGAAAGGCTATATATTTGGATCAAGCATAGCGGTTCTGCTGCCGATGCTGGTTGGAATCTGCATATGGCAGCAGCTGCCTGAACGCGTAGCTACGCATTTTGGCAGCGATAATCTGCCGAATGGCTGGAGCAGCAGAGAATTTGCAGTATTTGGACTTCCTCTTTTTATACTTGGAGCCCATTTAGTTTGTATTTTGTTCACTATGGCAGATCCAAAGCGAAACAGCATTAACGGAAAAATGTGGAATTTGATTTTAACCATCTGTCCGCTTTGTTCTATATTTTGCTGTATTTCGATCTATGGTTACGCGCTGTCATGGAAGATGAATATAGATACAATAGCGGGAGTATTTTTAGGAATCATTTTCATGATAGTCGGAAATTATCTGCCAAAATGCAGGCAGAATTATACTGTTGGAATTAAACTTCCATGGACGCTGTATGATGAGCAGAATTGGAATCAGACTCATCGAATTGCCGGACGGTTGTGGATGTTGTGTGGATTTTTCATTATAGTAAATGCATTTTTAGATGTCTGCGGCGTATGGTTGGAAGGAGGGATGATTGCTGCTTCAGTGATTGTTCCAGTAATTTATTCTTATGTTTTTTATATGCAGCATCAAAGGTGATAGTATTTTGAAAAAGCTCTGAATGAACTGATAAGACTTTCAAATCATTAAGAATACGAGAGGGCTTCTTCTCGTATTCTTAACTTGTAAGTAAACCTATATGCACTGATTTCGCACCTCAAGTAATGAAAATTGTGGACACATTTCAGTTTTTTGAATCAAAATTGCATTGCAAATCAGCTTCATTGATAGCTTGCCTTTGGTGTGTGGATCCCAATGTGATGGTTGTTCGCGATTTTTCTGGCTGCATATACGAATGGCGTGTCTGCAAGGCTAGTTATGATGAAGATCATATAACTGGAAGCTGCAATGGATACAAGCGTCTGTGTATCATACATCCCCCAAAAGGCACCACATGTAAATAACACTGCATTTACAAATTGTGAGATCAGAGTGGAGCCGTTATTTCTCAGCCATAAAAAACGGCTAGAATTACCAAAATGTTTCTTTGTATAGTCCCACCATGCATGATACAGCCATACATCCAAAGCTTGTACGAACGCATAGACAAGCAGGGAAGTCAGCATCATGCGAGGGGTGTTTGAGAAGATCTGCCGGATGGCAGGTGCTGCCCAGTCTGAGTCGGCAGGCTGATAAAGCAGCCATGACTGGGTGACTGCAACAAACAGGATAGAAGTGACAATACCTAGTGCCACAGTTTTTTGAGCAATCTGTTTTCCGCATGTTTCGCTGGCGATGTCTGTAACTAAGAACGTAGAAGCAAATAAAATATTGCCGAGCGTCATTTCCATGCCAAAGGCATGGATTACAATCAGTACCTCAATATTTGCAGCGATCGTAGCAATAATTGTCCATAAATATAAGCCCTGTTCCTGCAGCAGCTTAAATAAAATTAAAACAGTGCTGTATGTGATTAATAATGATAAAATTAGTAAAGTTTCGTTATTCATTGTCTTTTCCTCCTACGCCAAAATCTGTATTGTTCAGAAGAATGTCTGTTCTGGGATGATCTTTATATATAGGGTATAATTCATTGATAAATACATCGATTACCTTTGGTGCGGGTTTGATGCTGCAGCTGTTTTCCGTCATAATATTAATACATATGCGTTCAAAGTACTTTAGGCCCGTTGTTATATCATCTTCCATGCTTTGCTTTGTCTGGCCTGGAAGGCCCAGCAGCAGGCATGCTTCATCAAAATATCGGGCAATTTCTTCTGGCTGATCAGTGTCAATCCCCTTATTTAAATAACATTCCCGGAATAAAAAATCAAATGTTTCAATGCCGGTCTTAATTTTTACCGAGATACCCATTTCATGAAAGTGGTTTTTAAATGCACTTATATTTTCACGGTGCATCCAATGGCATTCAAAATATACTGTAGATATCAGTCGGTCCTTGCAGATTTTTTCAATGAGAAGCACGGTCTGTTCATCCAGATCAATAAAACTGCCAGAATTAATGATTTCCAATTTATGGTACTTTCCAGTTACTTTTTTCAGTACATGACGGTTTAACTCATAATTTGCTTTTTGATCGGGAGATGAGTCCAGATGATAATCACAGAAGCGGCAGCGTTTCCAGGCACAGCCGTTTCCTCTTAGCATTACAATTTCACGAGCATTTTTTTCTGTAATGACTGAATATCGATTTAGTTCCGATTGTTTTTCCATATCTATTGGCTCCTTTGTTTCATAAAACAGTGCGCACAAATTAGGATTTCAGCAATAAAAAAGGACACAGCTTTGTGTCCATCACATCAATAGACAGCATAAATCAGCTGCCATTTCCCTAGTTTTGTTTATAGACAGGATGGTCACGAACTGTCTTATACAATTTGATCAAATCAATAAGATTTAATTTACATTTTTTAATATGTTATAGTATAACATATTTTTTAGATCTGCGCAATAGATATTATCATGGAGTTTGAATATTATATTTAGAAAAATGCAATATATAGTTGACAAAAAGCTAAAATAGATATATACTCCTATTATAGTTAAGGAAAAAGTTAGGAGGAATGAAACGATGGGAAACAATGAAATGTGGAGCTTAGGATTTTTTGTTGGATTATTGGTCAGCGGTATTCTGTTCATTATCTTATTTAAGATTGTAAAAAAGGATAGTTTTATAAGGTGCAGATATGATGAACGACAACAGCTTGTACGCGGACGAGGATTCAAATATGGATTTTTCGGATGCATGATATTTGGTATGATTTATATTTTATCTGATGTCGGGCTGAAAATGCAGTATATGGATACATCTATGGCGGTGTTTTTATGTATAATGATTGGAGCTGTCATCTATGTTGTATACAGCATTTGGAATGAAGCATATTTTTCGCTGAATGAAAATCCTAAAAGGATTACATTGCTGCTGACAGCTGTGGGTGTGCTAAATATTGTATGCAGTATATATCGGATACATGAAGGATTATTTGAGAATGGCGTGCTGACTTTTATAAATGGATCAAATCTAATCTGTGGAATCTGCATATTGATTATTTTAGTAGTATTAATAATAAAAAACTGTTCAGACCAAAGAAAGGCAGAAAAATAGTGAAAAATCTGAGACTAAAAGCAGCTAGAGCAGCGAAAGATCTATCACAGCAGGAACTGGCAGATCTAGTAGGTGTGTCAAGACAGACCATCAGCGCGATTGAAAAGGGAGATTATAATCCAACAATTCGCCTGTGCATTGCGATCTGTCGTGAACTTGGAAAAACACTAGATGAATTGTTTTGGGAAGAGTTTTAGAGTTTCTATTTTTTTAATGGAGCACTAGAGCGTGTTTGAAAAATCATTCCCGCGATCTGCACTCCCCACATTGCACCTACAAGGCATAATATGGAGAATTTATCCCAAATTTATGAGTCGTACCCATAGGGCATGATAGCTGTTTTCATAAGATCATATTGGCATGTATCACTTCACAGCTTTTAGTAAAATAGAAGGAAAATAAATCAGAATTTATGGCTAGCTGAATCCCAATTTCTAACATACGCCGGTTTAATCTATGGTACATGATCTGCGGCTCCCAAATAATTCCTGATAAATATTCCATCTCTCTTTTAGTTAGAAAAAGCGTCATCTTTGAAAGCAGGCTTTCAGCATCTGTAGTGTTTATGCCGAATGGACAGGATATATAGGAATTTACTTCTTCATCCTGCTCAATCTGTTTTGAGAGGAAGGAGAAAATGCTGCTTTCATTCATAAAATCATAATACATATGTTGTAAATGTTTCTGCACAACAGGAAGCTCTTTCCTCAAGGTGCCGTTTTCCAACAGGTATTTCGTAATGGTCTGCCTGATTTTAGTCATTGGTACAGGATAGTCTAACTGATGCAGAATTTGTTCTGCCGTATATCCAGTATTGACCAGATGTCGGATTGCCTGTCCGCTAGCTGCGTCAAAAGTAAAATCGGATAAAGCATTTTGAAAGTACCTTTGTGATTTTATTTCGTTTTCTATAAAACAATTTTTTTCTTCATTATTTTTCATAATTAATTTGTTATTTAAATGCTCCAATTCTTTTATGCATCCAGTATAATTACTTGATTTTATTCAAATTATAACATGTTTATTAAAATTTGCAATTCTGCATTGTAATTTAGATACAAATTTTTTATACTGAAATGTATATTTGAAAGGAAAGGAGATTTAAATGGAACATAGAAAAGAAGGGTGGTCAATCTTAGGCTTTGGCTGTATGCGGTTTCCAATGAAAAATGGCAGCATAGACCTGCGGGAGACGCAGAGGGAAATAGCCTGTGCGATTAAGTATGGCGTGAATTATTTTGATACTGCATATGTTTATAAAGGCAGTGAAAAGGCACTCGGAATAATACTTGCTAAAAATAACTGGCGCAATAAAGTGATCTTAGCGACAAAGCTTCCGCATTATTTGATTAAATCCACGGACGGAGCTGAAAAAATGTTTCGTGAGCAGCTCAGCCGTCTGCAGACAGATTATATAGATAATTATTTAATGCACATGCTGCCGGATGTGCATGTCTGGAATAAACTGGTACGCATGGGAATCTTAGACTGGCTGGAAGAAAAGAAAGCAGCAGGGCAGATTCGAAAGATTGGTTTTTCATATCATGGAGGCACAGGTCAGTTTATAGAGCTGCTGGATGCTTATCATTGGGATTTCTGCCAGGTTCAGTATAATTATATGGATGAACACAGTCAGGCAGGGCGCGTAGGTGTTGAATATGCTGCTAAAAAAGGGATACCGGTAATTATTATGGAGCCGCTTCGGGGAGGAAGACTGACGAAGGACCTGCCTCCAAAGGCAGAAGAGATTTTTAAAGAAGCCAGACCGCAGCGCAGTCCTGCGGAATGGGGACTTCGCTGGCTGTGGGACCAGCCGGAGGTCTCGGTAGTTTTATCTGGAATGAATTCCATAAAAATGCTGAAAGAGAATATACGCATTGCTAATACTGTAAAGACTGGTGAAATTACAAAAAAAGATAAAGAGATGTTTCAAAAAGTAAAGAATGCCATAAATGAGAAAATCAAAATCCCATGCACAGGCTGCAGCTACTGCCAGCCATGTCCTGCAGGCGTGGATATTCCAGGAGTTTTTAGGTGTTATAATGTCCGTTATACTGATAATTTTTTTGTAGGAATGCGTGAGTATATGATGTGTACTACCTTACGGGCAAAACGTACGAATGCTTCTTTATGCGTGAAGTGCGGAAAATGCGAAAAGAGATGCCCGCAGAAAATCGCAATTCGAAAAGAACTTGAAAATGTTTCACGTCATATGGAAAATCCAATTTATAAAACAGTCGCTTTTATCACAAAGAGAATGTTTCGAAATTAGAAAAGATATTTAAGCCGGAACATTGGTCGAGCTAATTTAAATGTCGGCGCGTTAGAGCGTGTTTGAAAAATGCTTTCGTGAGATGTACTCATAGTGCATGATGTAGCGGGCAGCGCTTCTTAAATTTGAGATAAATTATCCACGAACTAGTGTACTGACACGATGACATTTTAACTAACGTTATCAGCCACAATGCTTTTATTATATGGCTTTTGGATAATCATATTAGCTAAAATATCAATGTGCCAGTACACTAGTATACCGTAAAATAAATAACTGGTTATATTGCACCGGATAAATCTTCGAGAGTGCATGTCAAAAAAGCGAGGGTGTACCGGGAAGCACATCGGATTTTTGACATGTGCTATCGGAAAAATAGACAAGTGAGATATTTCATGACCGATGCACGAGAGCGTGTTTGAAAAATCATTCCCGCGATCTGCACTCCCCACTTTGCGGATAAT
>CANDMV010000051.1 GCA_947385875.1 uncultured Eubacterium sp.
TCAACCACCCTTCTTGGAATTCCCTATATTTGAATTATACAGGAAGCTCCTATCTTATTTTTCCTCTTTTTCCTTATTCTTGCTTGATTACTTAACTTGTCTTATGTTATCCTGCCAGATCTTACTCTGCCTTACTTCATCTTAATACTTGTCTTATGTTATCTTGCCAGATCTTACTCTGCCTTACTTTGTCTTAATACTGCCTTACTTCATCTTAATACTGCTTTACTTCATCTTAATTCTTTTACTTCATCTTAATACTGCTTCACTTCATCTTAATACTGCTTCACTTCACCTTGTTTCCTTATTTCCCTCATTGCACTGAACGAATCGTATCTAAAAGACTCTGTACGCCTGGATACTCTTCGCAATACTCCTCAATCATATCACTCGTAGCTGCCCGGAACGCATCCTTATCGACATCATTCACAAATTCTACACTCATCTCGCCCGATGCCTCCGCAACCGCTTCCTCAATGGCGGCATCCCATGCGACCTTATGGCTTTCCGTAGAGTTACGGGCAGCTTCCAGAATAATCTGCTGGTCTTCCTCGCTCAGTGAGCTCCATATCTTTGCACTCATCACCATGACATCCGGTATCATGGCGTGCTGGTCCGTAGAAAACACTTTACACACCTCTCCGTGCTTTCCTGTCGTTAACGCAGTCTCGTTATTTTCAGTACCATCAATAATACCTGTCTGCAAAGAAGTATAGACATCGCCATAAGACATAGCTACCGGTATCCCGCCCAGTGCATTCATCATATCTGTCTGAGATTTCATATCCTGCACACGGATTTTTAATCCCTTTAAATCCTCCGGCTTTCGGATTGCCTTATTTTTCGTATAAAAGGACCGTGCGCCTGAAGTATAATAGGTAAGCGTCACAAACCCGTCATCCTGCGTGGATAAGAAAAAATCCTGCATCTGCTGTGAATCCATGACCTTATAAAAATTCTGTGTATCATCAAATACATAAGGAAGCCCAAAGGTATGATAAGCTTCATTATAAGTCGCAAGCCCCGGCGCAGATACCTTCGTCATCGCAATGACTCCTGCCATAAGCTGCTCCATATTTTCGTTTTCCGAACCGAGCTGGCCGTTTGGAAGTATTTTTACCTGAATCCGTCCGCCGCTCTTTTCTTCTACCTGCTCTGCGAATTCCATCATGGCAATATGCACCGTGTGTACCTCGCTTAAGCCGTGTGCCAGCGTCAATACCAAAGGATTTTCCGCCGTCGCTGACTGGCTGTCAGACACGCTGCTGCGTCCGCAGCCTGCCATGCCCATAGCGGATAAGGCAAATACCATCAGGATCGCTACAAATTTTTTCATAACAGTAACCCTCCTTCATCTATCTTTCAAAACCGATTCACGGTAACAGTTCAGACCGGCTGACCTGTTGCCATTCACTTTCTAACCTCTCACATTCCTATTAAGTCAAACTGTTCAAAAGACACAACTACCTGATAATCTTTCTTCGGGTTTGGATACTTAATCTGCACTGATTTTAACCTCTGGCTGTAATACCATCCACAGGATGCCTCTTCAAATTTTCTCCTATGCAGGAAATGCTCAATGTGTTTTCCGTCTACTGTCACCCAGTAAGGCGCTTTCTCACGATGGATCATATCGATATACATGGTGCCTGCTGACGTCTGATAGCTGCCCTCCTGCTTAAAATCCAGACAGGTCTTTTCCGCAGCCGTCATCGTGATCTGCGTCTTTAAATATCCGCCCTTCGCATAATCCATAGATACGCCGTCGTCCTCATACAGCGTAAACTGCCCGTCTTTATCAGCCGCACATAACAAAATAATTCCGTCCGCCTGCTGTGTCATCAGATTTGTCATCTGATTTGCCGCCATCGAAACGATTCCCCCGCTCTTGATATAAAGCGGAATACTGCTCAGTGTAACCGGAATCTCAATCGTCTGCCCGCCCTCATAAGCAGTCCTTGTATAGAAATCATAAAAGGTATCACCCTTCGGCAGATAAATACTGCGGGTCGCTGCTCCTTTTTCCACTACATTGGCTACCAGCAAAGAATCACCGAACATAAAATCCACGCCCTCGCCATAGCACGCCGGATCGTTCTGGAACGCGCTGCACATCGGCTCCATGATCGGCAGCCCCAGCTCATGCGCCCTTGCCGTCAGGGAATACAGATACGGTATCAGCTGATAGCGGAACTCGATCGCGCGGCGGATCTCATTCTTTAAGTCACTGTACATCCACGGCTCTGTTACAGTATTATCTATATTCGTGGAATGTATGGAAAAACGCGGCTGGAAAATACCATTCTGCACCCAACGCAAAAACAGCTCCCCTTCCGGTGCAGGCCCGTAAAACCCTCCAATATCGCATCCCTGATTTGCTACGCCTGACAGCCCCATGCCAAGAATGGTCGCAATATTATATTTTAATGCTTCCCAGCAGGTCAGGTTATCCCCGGCCCATGTCTGTGCATAACGCTGAATACCGCAGTGCCCGGAACGGCATACAATATATGGGCGGGTATTTTCAAATGTCTCATGAACCGCCTCGTCTGTAATCTGGCACATAATATTGGACATCACTGCCTTAAGCCTGCCGATCGTACCGCCCTTTCCCTCAAAGGAACAGCGGCAGTCCTTATCCACCATACTGTCATATTCACAGTTGTCGTTCCATATAGAGCAGGTGCCATAATCCAGCACATGTTCCTTTAACATCGCCTTCCAGTTTTCCCTCGTCTTTTCGTCCGTAAAATCTACAAACATGCCCTTGCCGCCCCACCAGGTTCCGATTCCCGGCTGGTCGCTGTCGCTTGCTTTTACAAACATCCCCTTTTCCTTCATTTCCTCCAGCATCGGATGAATCAGCAGAATTCCCGGCTTTACATTCGGCGTTACGGTAATACCGCGTTCCAGCATCTGTTGAAAGAACGCTTTTGGATCTTTAAACCGTTTGTCATTCCATGTAAATACGCATCGTTTAATGCCTTCCGCTGTCTCCACTGCGCAGTAACCGGAAGAAAGCTGGAAACCATCCGCCGGAATCCCTTCTTCCCTGGTCGTGTCAATAAACTCCAGAATGGCATCGTCACAGTCTGCATCTAATTCTGGATAATACATCGAAGAACCCAGATATCCTAATGCATACCTAGGCAGCATTGCGGATTTGCCGGTCAGGTCTGTATACCGCTCTACTACCTGCCGCACGGAAGGCCCCGCGATCAAGAACAGGTCAATATCCCCGCCGTCAGTCCGATAACGGCTGTGCCTTTTCCAGTAATTACTTTTTTCCCGACCCATATCAAAATCACATTCATAAGTATTATGATAAAAATACCCGACCGCCTTTTTGCTGCTGCCGCTCAGCTTAATATAAAACGGAATATGCTTATACAAAGAATCCGTTTCCTTCGGATCATATCCCATAGCATCTTTCGGGCTCATGCTCATAAACTTCTGCGCCTTGTTAAACTCCCCGCTCTTCTCGCCAAACCCGTAAAAATAGTCGTCCGCTGCAATCTCACTGACATGGATCCTGCGGTGGTTGCTGTCCTCCTGATACGCCAGATCCACAATATCCGCATGGATCATCGTCCCTTCTCTGTCATATACACAGATGCGGAACGGCTCTTTTTCGATCACCACCTTTAATTCCTTCCCTTGGATGACTGCCTGACCTTCTTCATCCGCTATAAGCTCTGCATGGGCTGTCTCTATTCGTCTGCGGTATCCTTTCAGTACATCATCCATCCTGTCTTCCCATGCCGTCATAACAAGGCTGTAAGACTCTTCGGCAAAATCCCCGTCAAATCCTGCCCGAATACGCAGAATCTCATCTGTCAGAAACCACAGCCTGATTTCGACACAATTCGTCATAACAGAAAAATATGGATCCTGCCTTCTTACTGCTGTTGCCGTGCTGCAAATTTTCATAATCATTCCCTCCTTAAAATGCTTCCGTAAATTAAAACAGCCTGCATCATAAGCCATAATCCAGACTGCTCTCCGCTGCCAGCATATCCATACGATACCAAAAATATATCCAATTATCCATACAAATATTGACAGATTTCCGGCAATATTATACATATCTTGCCATAATAACAAAAAAATGTTATAATTTCCAACAGTAACGAGCGAAAACACCCATAAAAAACCATCAATATATAAAAAGCGGAGGAAAATACCGTGATTGACCAGGCAGGAATTCTGATGGCACAGGGAAACCGTATCGCCTGTGAACGCATCAGCGGCATCAACGATAATATGCATAAAAACCACTACCACGACTATTATGAGATATATTTTCTGGAATCCGGCGAACGCCATCATATCATGCAGGACAGTCTCTACACCATGCAGCCGGGCGGTCTGATTCTTTTCTCTCCCTACATTCTGCACCGCTCCTATGGAGACCAGAACGTGCCTTTTAAGCGGCTCGTATTATATTTTCAGGGATCCGAGATAGATTCTCCAGAATTAAAGGACGCACTTGACAAAGGAAACGGCATGTATCTTTTAGAGCAAAAGCACCGCCATGAAATCCATCAGCTGCTGAAAAATCTTCTGAAGGAACAGGAAGACTCATCCATATTTCGTCTGGGATACCTGCATACACTATTGAATATGCTGCTGTTTACCCTTATCATGCAGGAGCATAAGGAAGAACCGCTAAAGAAGGAACAGTTTAACCGGATGCAGCAGATCATCGGCTATATCCACAAACACTATCAGGAAGAAATCAGCCTCGAACAGCTTGCGACTCAATTTTACATAAGCCCTTATCACCTATGCAGAGAATTTAAACGTCATATGGACTGCACAATGGTCCAGTATTTAAATATCACCCGGATTATGAATGCGCAGAGGAAGCTGATGGAAACAGACCTGAATATCACGCAGGTAAGCCTGGAAACCGGATTTTCCAATCTTACCCACTTTAACCGTGTATTCAAATCTGTCACAGGCATGACACCGTCAGAATATCAGAAAAAACATAAAAATAACCTATGTTCCTCCGATTGAATGAAAAAAAGACGCATGGCTTGCAAATTACTGTTCATGCGTCTTTTCGCTGTCAGGCAGCATAAAATATTTATCTATGAGGAAAATTATTGTTTCTTTTTGTACTATTCTATATAATATTTTATAAGCTGCGCAGACTAAATAAAGTAGTATCGGAGGAGTTTCATGAATAGCTATAAACCGCCATACCACATAACGGATAAAATGACATCTCTGGTCGTAGAAATCAGTGAACAAGTCGGCCGTATCAATGTTCTGCACGAAGGAACCATCAATCCCCGCCTGCGGCGAGATAACCGCATACGAACCATCCACTCCTCTCTTGCGATTGAGCATAATTCTCTGTCGCTAGAACAGGTAACAGCGATTCTGGATGGCAAGCGAGTCCTCGGCAATCCAAATGAAATCAAAGAAGTGCAAAATGCTTATGAGGCATACGAGCTTATGCTTCACCTAGACCCTTCTTCCGTGGACAGCCTGCTGAAAGCACATAGGCTGATGATGAAAGGGCTTGTACCAGACAACGGAATGTTCCGCTCCGGCGGCGTGGGTGTGTTTGACGGAGAAGTACTCATTCATATGGCTCCTCCGGCTGAATTTGTGGCAGAGCACATCCATAACCTTTTTGCCTGGTATCAAAAGTCTGAACTGCCCCCACTTATTAAAAGCGCCATCTTTCATTATGAATTTGATTTTATTCATCCTTTTACAGACGGAAACGGGCGCATAGGACGTATGTGGCACAGCCTTCTGCTCGGCAGATGGAAAGACCTATTCTACTGGCTGCCGATTGAGGAATTGATAAAGACTCGGCAGAAAGAATACTATGATGCCCTAGGCGCAGCTGACGCACAGGCAGACAGCGCAGAATTTTTAGAACTGATGCTAGAAATTATAAGAGACAGCTTAAAAGAAGTTACTGTTGTCGGCCGTAACACCGACCAAGTAACCGACCAAGTAACCGACCAAGTAACCGATCAAAATAGAACTCCGCCAGAGCGGCTCCTTGCTGTTCTCGGCGACGAAATTCTGCCTGCTGCAGAGATTATGAAACGGCTCGGTCTCTCACACAGACCTACCTTCCGTAAAAATTATCTGAATCCGGCACTAGAGCGGCAGCTGATCGAGCGCACAATACCTGACAAGCCGAACAGCAAAAACCAAAAATATAAGAAACCTGATACGTAAATCACTTTTCACTCAGGCTCCATCCGAACAAAAATCAGACTTTGGTTTTCCAGTTCCTAAGTCTGATTTCTGTTCGAATGAAGCGCTAATCCTTCTGTTTAATATTTAATTCCTTAAGCCTGTTCATAAATGAATCATACTGTCGCTGTGTCATAAAATCTTCTCTTTTAAACGGCCTATTGTAACGGACATTAATTTTTTGTACAGCGTGTCTTGCAGCCTGCCGCATAGTGACATTCGACATAACAATGTAAGCCGCATCTGGATCGTTTATTAACGCAGTATCAAAAGCATTGTTATGATCAAATAACGGATGAAGTCCAAGGATCTACGTCGTAGCGGTATCATAAAGAAATCCCCAATTTCTGGAATGTCTGTCTGAATTAGAGATTAAATAATCTGCCACACACATTTGATAAAAATGTTCTTTATCAACATTCAGAATATACGATAAAAAATTCTTGCCTTTTCGATTGCACCAAGACTCAATTACCCCTGAATCCACAATACTTACCGTATCATTAGTCATACATGGACATTTACAGCAATAGTCCCCGTCATCCTCCGCATCAAAATACGGTACAAGAACGATATTCAGATTATCGAGCAGATTTGACACCATGACCTCTAAATGAGATTCATAACCTTTTTATATAAATACAGAATCCCCTCTTCTCTTTTCTAGCCTTTTGCATATGCGCCATCTGTTGTGATCTCTGGAGTGGTCAGGCTTCCTTCTGACGAGAGAGGTATCTCCATACTACCATAGGCCTCCTGATTTTACAAGGCGAAAGCCAGTGCAGCTTGCTTTTCAATCGATAACTATGGTATACTCAATATATACTGATAATTGTAGTGTTTATACTCACAGGCAAAGCTCTGTCAGCACTGCTGCCCATATATGCCCGCGAGCTCCAATGAATCCGGAAAAACTCTTCGCTTGCAGACACAGCAGCAGTATCTCTGACACCGAGCAGAAGGAGGAATAAAATTTGTATTTAAATGTACAGCACATGTCGAAACAGTATGGCAGACAGAAGGCGCTGGATCACGTGTCTTTTCACCTTAAGCCTGGGATTTATGGGATACTGGGACCAAATGGCGCCGGAAAAAGCACTCTGATGAATATTCTTACCGGTAATCTTCGGGCTGATCAGGGACAAATCTTTATAAACGACCAAAAGGCATCTGTAAATGACAAGCATTACAAAGACTGTCTGGGATATGTACCTCAGCAGCAAGCTCTATACCCGGAATTCTCCGTGCGTCAGTTTCTCGGTTATGTATCCGCCCTGCGGGGACTGGATAAGGCAGAGACTGTGAAGAGAACTTCAAAAGTCCTAGAGATGGTGAACCTCAGTGAGGTCATCAACAGGCGCATAAGCGCTCTCTCCGGCGGGATGAAGCAGCGTCTTTTAATTGCACAGGCACTGCTGCATGAGCCACAGCTTTTAATTTTAGACGAGCCCACAGCCGGACTGGATCCACAGCAGCGTGTAGATATCCGCAACCTGATTTCCCAGATTGCCCAAGAACGCATCGTGCTGATTGCTACACATATTGTCTCAGACATCGAATGTATCGCTGATGAGATTCTGCTCATGGATAAAGGGCATCTGATCTGCCAGAAAGAATACCGCCAGCTGCTAGAAGAGCTTGAGGGTAAAGTGTGGGAAGTATCTGTCGAGAAGACTGCATTTAAGAATTTCCAAGAGCATCATCTGATCAGCAAAATCCGACAGGAGCGCAGCTATTTCAGAGTACGAGTGCTTGCAGAGACAAGTCCTTCCAGGGAAGCCGATGCCGCTGCACCACAGCTAGAAGATGTCTATTTATGGTATTTTGGAGAAAAAATATGATACGATTGATGAAATATGAATGCCTGAAAGTTATCCGCCAGCCCTTTCTGATCATGCTCTTCGGTCTGCTGATTGTAATGAACGGATTTCTTTTCATCTATGAAATGCACGCAAATAATCAGGAAGGCTATTCGCCAGCTGACATGGCTGCTGTCTATAGGCAGATGACAGCAGAGGGAGCAGATCAGCCGCAGGAAACGGAAGTATGGCTGCGGCAAAAAATTATCCAGATTGAGGAAGGCCGCCTGGATGAGTCTTGGGAACTTTACAATAGTGTCCTGGAGCAGACCGAGAGCATCAACAGCTATGGGGATTACTGGAGCAGCCTGATGTCAGGGGGCAATTCGATTTCTGTACTCTTTGCAAATGAATCTTCCTATTCTGGACGCAATATAGCCAGAACCAGGCAGGCCTATCAGCATCTTCAGGGCCTTGCAGTAAAAGCAGAATGTTCGGCGGGCATACTGGCTGTGATTGGAACTGGAGCTTCTGACCTGCTAGTCCTGGGCTTCGTCTTCTGTTTACTCCTGATTTTAGTTCCCCGTGAGAAAGAGGAAGGGTATCACAGGCTGACCATTCCTATGAAGCTCGGCGGAAGCGATCAGGCCGCGGCCAAATACCTGATACTTATAGCCGCAGCAGTCCTGATGACCGGGATATGCTTTGGAATGAACTGTCTCCTTGCACAGCTGACGGTCGGCCTCGGAAATCCAGGCCGCAGTATTCAATCAGTCTATGGCTGCCAGACCTGCCCGTATTCGTTTTGTGTCGGAGATTATCTGATCGTCTGCCTGATTGCAAAATGCGTGGGCATGGCAGCGGTTATGAGTATTTTCTTCCTGCTTGCCATCATAGGAGATGGAATGCTGCAGGCAGCTGTGTCGGCTGCGGCATTTCTGGCGTTTTCCTTCCTGCTTTGGAGCGGAATCAGCCCGCATTCCTGGCTAAATATCCTGCATTATTTCAATCTTATCCATCTTCTGGATACGCAGGCTGTTCTGGGAGATTATCGGAACATCAATCTGGCCGGCTATCCGGTAAACCAGATCATCATCTGCATGGTCCTTGCCGGAATCAGCATACCAGGCAGCGCAGTGATCGGCTGCAGGTTGTTTGGCAGCAGCAGTAAGATTCGCATTTCTCTGAGACATAGCGCTCAGACTATGCCAAACAGCATAATGAAACACCGTATCCAGCCAAAACACTTATCAGGATTTGAACGCTATAAGCTTCTGGCAGCCAATGGAGGCCTTGCGCTTCTGATTCTGCTGTCTGCAGTCAGCATTATTCTCACTCGCCGGGAACCTCTGTTCATGAACAGTCAGACAGCCATTTATGAAAATTACTGCCGACAAATCGAAGGGAAGCTGTCACCGGAGAAGCTCGAATTTATCGAACAGGAAAAATCAAAGTTCGATGAAGGCCGCCTGAATATGCCAGAACAGCACGCAGCCTTAGATCAAGTATATAAGCAATACCTAAAGCTAGAGGAACGAAAGAAAGCAGGCTTAGAAGTGGCCTTCTTCTCCCAGTCCGGCTGGGAGAGATACTTAGGGGAATATGGCAGGCAGAAGGATTGTCAGATGGCCGGACTATTTATGCTGATCCTTTTGTTATCTTCCTTCCGCTATGTTACCATGGAAAAGGACAGCCATATGGATCAGATCATAAGCACAGTATATAGGGGATCTGCGCTCGTCTGCCGCGCCAAGATACGCGTCATGGCTGTATATGCCGTCATTCTTCTGGCAATAGCCTTTCTTCCCTATACTGTACGAGTCTTTACTTACTATCAGATGGGTAATTGGACAGAAGGGATGTGCAGCCTTCTGATGATTGGGAAACAATGGGGCTGTCTAAAGATCTGGATGTTCTTTATACTGTACTGGCTGTGCAGGATAGTTGGAGCCCTGGCCAGTGCGGCTGTGATCTATCTATGCGGGAGTCTGACCAAAAACCGTGTCGCTGCCCTTCTGCTTTCCTTTATTCTGCTGCTTCTTCCAGCCGGGACATATCTATTAGGTGTAACCGGAGAATGGGGCCTGCTGCCGTTTGTGACCGGTCATGCGATACTTTTCTTCGGGCTGGCATGATGTACTGCTATCCCTGCTGTATGGAGTACAAAATGGATATCCACAGAATCTTTAAGAAAAGCGGCAGGCATAGAATGTAAAAACGGCTCTCATCTATCAAAAGACGAGAGCCGGATCTGTCTGCCCAACGGCAGCTGTCAATACTTGCTAATAGTCTCCGCAGCTGAAAGATTGCCCTTATCAAAGTCTTCCTTTGATATCCTGCAGAGCCTGTCCCCTTCATCTAAGGTTCCAATATAAAAATCCTGACCGCAGTACAAGATACGGAATGTGATATGAGTATCATCCTCGAACAGCTGCCTGCTCTCTCCCGATATCAGATCCAGCCGATAGATCATGCCCCGCTCGTTATCAAGATCTACGGAATATAGAATATCCGTATCATCGACGATCATCGTTTGCGTATATCCAACCATCTGAAAGATGATGCCTCCTCCTCCAAAATCTGCCAGTATCGCTCCGCTGCTGTCAAGATCCCATGAAAAAACAATGTTACGAACAGTATTTTCATTTGTACTGTCAGAATAACCAAACACCTGAAAGTAATACATCCCCGTCTCTTTAACATAACCGATAAAGCGTATATCGGCGGCCGGACAGTCAGAAAGATCTTCGCCAAGTGTTTCAAGAGCCTCTCTCATCTGCTGTTCTGTATATGTATCCATCGTCTGGGATGCCATATCGTAAATAAATATGGACTGGGTGTTGTAATCTTCAATAACAATTTTGTCTTCTGAAATCCATTTATAAGAAAACGGATTATCGACACCATCACCGGTCATCTGCAGCTGAGTTAATTCTATTTTTTCTCCAGTATCCAACCGATAGCCGACCAGTTGAGAACAACGGTCAATACATTCACCATTTTCTATGTATTCATTCCTGATATCACACCAAGCAATATTTCTGCAATAATAAACCTGACTCACATCGACTATATGCCAGCCATCCTGCTTCCGGTCACCACAGGAAAGTGTAATAATTTCCTTTTGGTTCTCTCCATCGAGATCAAAGGAACTCAGCGTATAGGAATACTCAGGAGCATTATGCTTTATAATATACATATGGTTTTGGTATCTGGCCAGCCCAAGTGTGCCAGGGTACCATGTCTTGGCTGCACAATTCCCGTCCTTGTGTTTACAGTTAGGCCTCGAACAAATAATATAACTGTCGCCAGTATCATAAGAAACAAAATTGATCAAACCATCTATTATTTCATAGTATCCATTTTCTGCATAGCACCTGCCATAAAAACTTGAGCTAGTCGCATAGGCCGGACCTGAACCGGCAACAAGCTCATGTTCCGGAATTTCAGTCAGGCCAGCCGTACTGATACTTTCTTTTTTCTGGCAGCCGGACGGCAGCAGGAATAATGCAGAAAAGAAAATGATACTGCACACCGTTTTTAAGTATCTTTTTTTCATGATGATCATCTGCCTTTCTTCTGGCGAAACCTATACTCACAGGCAGTAAAATTAGCCTAGGAGCCTGAAGCAGCAAAACTTGTGCTCGTGAGTCAGCGTTATTGATAAATTTTACATCCTGCCAGCAGCAAATACTATATTTATAATACATGGATGTCGTATCAACGAAGTCCCGCTGAATATTTCACCTATACAACAGGACTCCAATAAAATCTACATGCCAATTTTATGCACCATCTGGAAATAAAAGTGGAGACCGCATTTCGGCACCTTTCATGATGGGACTTTCAACGTAAGGTTAATTATTAACACTTGACCCTGAACATTCTATCCCATTACATTTAAAATAGTGTGATCCAGTAACTAATGATACATTATAAATATAAGAATCAGCAGAAGCTACCCTTGCACTTGCTGCTCCAGTCTCATCATATGTTTCTTTTGGCAAGGTGTTGTTTGCTCCGGAGCCCCCAGCAATCATTCCCACTTTTCCCGAAGCAGTCATAATTTTTCTGTAACCATTTGCAGTATACTTGCCATCTCCATAAACATTAATAGAGAATGTAGTAGAGACGGACGCTGTTTTGCCTACCCGTTCCGAAATTCCAAGAATAGAATACTTATTTCCCCTTGAATCTTTTTTTGTTTCGTTATACATTGACATAACACGCGGCTCAATCTCATTCTCTTCAGCTTTCGTCTGCTCCTTGGCCATAGCAGTTACCGGAACTACGAGCATGGTCGAAGAAAGAATGACAGCACTTAATATGCTTAATAAACGTTTTTTCATTAAGAATCTCCTTTCTTAAGGCAGGCTTTTCTATTTTAACAAAATAGTATCCTGCTTCTCAAAACAAACCTGCTTCTTCAAACAAACTAACCTTTTATTGCTAGAAGCATTCATCTTCACCCATTCAGTATTATGCTAACTAGAATTGCTCCATGCTATACACAAGCAAAACATAATCATGAATATTGAACAAATATAAAATGCATCTTATATTTGTAATCATACTACATCGCAAGGTGATGTGTCAAGTATTTTTCTGCAGATACACAGTTTGGGACTTTGCACATTAGTTTTCACGCTCTGTCAGGCTGAAGATATTGTTTTGAAGTACCAGTTCAGCTAGAGCGATTATATATCGAAATGCTGAAAATATTCTCTCACTCGCTAATATTTCGACGCTTCCTTCATCGTTTCTTCATATTATAGACAAATCGAGCATGGAGATCTCTTCCGGCTTCGGTTCCTTTCCGCTATATAAAAAGGAGATCTCTTCCAGAAATACTTCTGCCGAAGCGCCGTCAAATATGATATGATGCACATCAAATAAAAAATAAATGCGTCCTCTGCACCGCCAAAGCGCCGTTCGGTAAAGAGGCTCGCCATCCAATGCAAAAGGCCGTACAAATGTCTTTTTTACCGTCTCAAGATCATCCGCTTCAAATTCCTCGATCTGCGCATTCAGATACTCTTCATGCATATACATCATAGGATTTCCATTGCTCAGCACAATATTTACGCCAAAGCTAGGATGCATAGCGACAGCCTGTTTTACAGACTGCACAAAGCGGTCTTTCTCAACTGCTTCCGGCAGCTCACATATCAAAGGAATATTGTACATGACGCTGTCTGGATCATTGATATAATCCATATAAACTCCCGCCTGTGAATCTGTAAGCGGATACTCCTGCCTATATCCGATAAATTTTTCCAGACTGCTTTCGTGTCTTTGTACATAAAGCTCAGCAATCGCTTCCCGTGTTCTGTCCTTTAAAATCATCTCAGGCGATAAATTTATTTCATTCAGGCTTTCCGTCTCTCCTGTCTCCACACGATAAGAAGCAACCATCATCTCTGTCTCGCTGGAATCATACCAGTTATACAGCTCGCAGCCGTCTCCGCAAGCCATAGATACTCTCTCACTTCCTGCCGCCACCTTTTGCAGTGATGTACCTTTTTTCTTAAACAGCTTTAAGATCTGCGGTCTGATAAACGCGCAGGTAATCTCATGCTGTGCATAATAATCCTCAATCCGGCTCACATCCGTGCATACTTCCTCCGGCAGGATATGAACACATCCACCGCACGATAATACACTGAAATACTCGAAGAGCAGGATGACAAAAGACATCGGAGCTATAGCGCCCAACACATCCTTTTGAGTCAGATTTATTGCATTTCTGCCGTGCCGCACCACCCGCGTGATATCTTCCATGCTTTGCACAATGCCTTTTGGCCGTCCCGCCTGACCGGATGTATAAATAATCATCGCACGGCCAGAATCCGGCACTTTTATCTTTTCAAACGAATGATATGTATGAAGATCCAGCATCCATGATTCGTCAATCACAGCTGCTGCCTGACAATTCTTTTTAATATCATCAATCCGCTCCTTCGGATACTGCGGCATCACAGGCACAAAAGCTGCGCCAGCCATAAGAATTCCGATTTCTGCCGCTATGTATTCCATCCTCCTGTCCATGCATACAAGGACAGCCCTCTGTGAAAAATTCCCAGACCATGACAGCTTTGCCTCAATCTTCCGGCACAGACTGTACAGTTCCCGGTAAGTGGTCTTCCTGGTGCCATTACAGTCTGTCAGCGCCGTTTTGTCTGAATACCAGCAGGCCATCTGCTTAAATTCGTCTAAAAAGTTCATGTTTCTCCTCTTCCTCCTCTATTGCTGCCTGTTTTTTATGTTACAGCCCACAATTCATGCAGAGTACTGGGCCAAACTGTAGCCGTTTTTTTCAATATAGCATTTCTAATGGTAATATTCTACTGAATGGGATATTTCACAATTATTTCGGGATAAATAAAAAACGATACGATTCACGGCCAATGTCATTAGCTCAGCGACCTCTCGGACGATTCTGCGTCTAGCAAGACGATCTCAGATCTAGCCGATCTTCAGCGTCATTTGAAAAAGATACCTTCCGAATACAAGATATCGTTTTATAAAAATTTTAGAAGGTTTATATATACAATTCTATAAAGAAGCGTTATACTAATATATAGTGTTAAAAACTATGTCATACGGCTTTTACAATAAAAATCCTATCGCAAGACGATTCCGTTCAGGAATCCATATGCGGCATATAAGTTCAATTTAGGAGAGTACTTATGGAAAAACAAGAATATAAAATCATAGCTGATGGCGCTTCCGACTTAGGTGAAGCACGGGCACGGGAAAATGATGTAGATATCGTGCCATTTTACGTATCCTTTGATGATACAACCTATCAAAAAGAAATCGAAGAAATAGGAATTCGGGAATTTTACCAGCAGATGGTAGACAATCCAAAGACATTCCCAAAATCCTCCATGCCATCCGTACAAGATTATATCGATGCATTTGAGCCATATGCCAAATCCGGCATCCCTGTCATCTGCATCTGCATTACATCAAAATTTTCCGGTTCTTATAATTCAGCCATGACTGCATCTGGTATGTTAAAAGACACATATCCGGAAGCAAAAATTACGGTCATTGACTCCACGCTCAACACTGTGCTGGAAGGAATGTTTGTCATGGAAGCCGTCCGCATGAAACACGACGGCAAATCTTATGAAGAAAACATTGACAGACTGCTGAAGCTGCGTGAATACGGCAGAATCCTATTTACCGTAGGCGGCATGTCATATCTCGTACATGGCGGCAGAGTGGGTAAATTAGTCGGCCTGGCCGCCAATACGCTGAACATCCGCCCATTAATCACTATGAAAGAAGGCGAAATCTTCCCATCCGGCCTTGCAAGAAGCCGTAAAAAATCCAAAGACAAGGTGATCGAAATGATCTGTGATAATTTTAAGGAAAATGGCGGCAGTATCGATCAATATACCATTCACGTCGGATACGGATATGATTATGACGAAGCTGTCTCCTTCCGCAGTCAGGTTTCTGAGGCATTAACAAAAGCTTCTGCTAATAGCGGGCCGGATGATCCATTAAAAGCACAGCTGATCGAAATTCATCAAATCGGCGCAACGGTAGGCGTCCATACCGGCCCGTATCCGCTTGGAGTCGGCATTCTAAAAAAATATGAATATATCTAACAAGCTTGTCTGAAAATGCTTTCCGCCCGGCTTTATCCCGGATCTATTTTCCAAAGCGTGTCTGAAAATTACTACCGGCCTGGGAATGAATTTTCAGACACGTTCTCTATTTTCAGTCTTTCTGTTTCTCCGACAGTTTGTCCAGTTTCAGATCATCTTTGCAGGCCGGGTTGTATACCCGCGTCCCAATGTACTGCATTTACTTCTGCTTTTACGGCATCCCTTATCATGAATATCATGCATTCGATAATACAATTACAAAATATAGAAATATTTGTAATTGTACTATTGACATTTTTATAGACATATTGTAAAGTAACTGTAAAGCTAATAATTCGTATAATAAACATAAAAGATTGATTGATGCTATGGACAATACAGATTAATAACTATAGTTATTTAGTGAAGGGAGATTGTACTATGAATTACGAAAATCCTCAAAGGTATAAAAATGGAGATTGTAATCACTGAGATTGCTGCAGCATCTGGATGTAATAGAGGCGGTAGTACCACATTTTAGTTGAGCGGTGCCTGTCCGTCTTCTAATTTAAAATCTATTTTCTCACGTTTGTTGGAACGTTCTGCCGCAGTTAACAGGTAACATAAAAATTGCCTCCATATTGAAAAATGACTGCCGCCGCGAGCGCCGCATTTTTTGATGAGTTTGTCAAGTGTTTTGGGCAAAAAAGTAGGGGATTTTATAAAAATGGAATCTAAAAGCCTTGAAATTACTGGCTTAGAGATTCCGAGAGATCATCTAAGAGAAAAGGAGGGTTGAGATTAGGGTTAATAAGTATTTTAAATTGTTCTGAATAGGTAATTGCGAAACAAGTTTGCAAAATTTTATCATAAACCATTTAAAAGATATTCTATTTTGTAATGCGGGCTTTGGTGTTTCGCAAACGCCTAGAAATTATTATTAATGGAAAAGTAAAACGCAGAAACAAAGTAAAAACAGGCACAAAGCTTGCTGTTTCATTGCCTGTTTGTGCCTGAGCAGAGTGAAAGGAATGTAAGTTAAAATGAAGAAAAAGTATATGAAAAAAACAGCTATTTTATTATCAGTAATGTTATCTTTGTCTAATATGCCTTTGACCAGTGCAATGGCTTCTGGTGCGGGAGCAGCTTCGGAGAAAAGATCAGGCGAAGAATATTGTCAGGAACCGGCCGACTATACAAATAAGGATTGGACTTATAAGTATGAAACACAGGATTATGGATATGAAAAATTAGTCGGAGCGTATTATAAAGACAGCTATTATTCTTATCTTTACAATGAAAACGATATGATTTGTGGTATGGCCGATGTGGAGGGAAATCAAATTGTAAAGTATGTATATGATGAGAATGATTTGGTTTCAGAAGTTTTCGCATTTGAAAATGGCAGGTGGGTTTCAAATAAGGATGAGGACTTTATTGGTAATCAAAATAGAATGCTTTCAGGAGGAATGTTTTTTGATGAGGAAACAGATTGTTATTACGTAAATGACAGATATTATAACCCAGTTCTTAAAAAATATATGGATGGTACTGATGACGATGAGATTTTATACATGGAAGAAAATCCTTTTAGTTACAATAGTGAAGATCAAAGTTCTCCATTTTCAGCGGCTGACAGCAAGGCAGCGGCACAGGCTTGGGCTGATCGGTGTTTAGCAAGTAATAGTTTTGGCACGGCAATTAATTATTCTTCATCGTGGTATAGTGGTTTATCGAATGTTGAGCTTTTGACAAGGGCAATATATTGTGAAGGAGGGACAGCATATAAAGGTGAGGAAAATGCGGTAGCGAGAGTTATTCTTAACAGAATACATAGCTCAAGCTTTCCGGATGGGGCAGCAGCAGTTGTTAAGCAGAGCGGACAATTTGCTTCAATAACTGGAGGATCGGGAAGTACTGAATATGCCAGAAAACCCGCAACTACGACAGAGAGATGGAGTCACTCCACATACCTGGCATGTCTTTTATTGACAACGACTTCAAAATCTGAGTGGACATCTCTGGTATCGACCAATATTACCGGACAGTTATACTTCTATGCTTACACGAAAGCAAAGAGTGAATATGCGTCTGGCTCATGCCCCTTTACCGGAACAACAAGCAGCACACTCAAATATGGTGGAAATTTGATAAAAGATGTACATGTTGTAGGATATGGCAATGTAACATCATTCCGCACGTTGTTCGACAGCTTTAGCCCGGTTGATTATTCACGAAACATTTATTACAATTATAAGTAGGACCATCATATGAACAGGAATTTCCAAAATAAAGCAATCCGTACAGCATGTGTGGCAGCATTGTTTATGCTCCTGCTGTACAGCGGTTTCCGGCAGAACGAAAACCAGCCCACAAGGCCCAATCAGTCTGCTCTTTTGTTCCGCTATTCAGAGAAGACAGACAGCACCAGTGTGATACCGCTGAAAATTGATGACGGTGTTCTCTATGAATATCATACGGACACCCATGCATGGTCAGCCATGAAATTGGACGGGATGGCCGCGCAGGTATTTTCCGGTGAACATCTTTGTGTGCTGATGGAGGACGGAAGCCTTTTTTATGAAGGGCAGGATCTTTCGCCTGATGAAGACAATCTTCCACTCACAGAAGGCTATGGCAGACATATGGCTGAAAAAGCGCTGGAATATAACAAAACGGAGCCGTTTCTTGGCGTTAACGGGAGCCTGGAGTATCTGGGTTTTATGGCGCTGCTCCAATCCGGGGAACTGCTTTATGCAGATGAGGATGATTTCAAGCGTGTTTCCCTGCCCGGTGAAACACCGGCAAAGCTGTCGAGCAGTTACGTGCTGACGGAGGGCGGGAACGTTTACAACATGCATGAACACATCTATGACGGGATGGAAAACGTGTATGACGGCGGCGATATTGTTGCTATCAGCGCATCCGAAAACGCGGCACGGTGTGCAGGGCTGAAAGAAAACGGCGAAGCGGTGCTGTGGTGGAGGGATATCGAAGCGCCCGACGTGTCGGAGTGGAACAATCTGACGGCAGTGCACCACGGGTTCAATTTTGTTGCAGGGTTAAGGAGTGACGGAAGGATAGTCTACGCGGACAATGGCGAACAATCTACGGCTGCAATTCAGAAAGCTCTTGGCAGATGGCCGGATGTGGCGGACCTGATGGTTGCCGGTCAATCGATTGTGGGAGTGACCGAAGACGGGGATTGTCTGTTTCTGGATGTGAATGATTATCAGGAATGGCCTAAATTATAACGGTATAGGAATTGACAGTGACATTTTTGGGGCACTTGGATCAGCCCTTTGATGATACAGCCTATCAAAAAGAAATAGGAATCCGGGAATTTTACCAGCAGATGGCAGACAATCCAAAGACATTCCCAAAATCCTCCATGCCATCCGTACGGGATTATATCGATGCATTTGAGCCATATGCCAAATCCGGCATCCCAGTCATCTGCATCTGCATTACATCGAAATTTTCCGGCTCTTATAATTCAGCCATGACGGCATCCGGCCTGTTAAAAGACACTTATCCGGAAGCAAAAATTACGGTCATTGACTCCACGCTCAACACTGTGCTAGAAGAAATGTTCGTCATGGAAGCCGTCCGCATGAAACACGACGGCAAATCTTATGAAGAAAACATTGACAGACTGCTGAAGCTGCGTGAATACGGCAGAATCCTATTTACCGTAGGCGGCATATCATATCTCGTACACAGCGGCAGAGTAGGTAAATTAGTCGGCCTGGCCGCCAATACGCTGAATATCCGCCCATTAATCACTCTGAAAGAAGGCGAAATCTTCCCGTCCGGCCTTGCAAGAAGCCGTAAAAAATCAAAAGACAAGGTCATCGAAATGATCTGTGACCATTTTAAGGAAACCGGCGGCAGTATCGATCAATACACCATCCATGTCGGATACGGATATGATTATGACGAAGCTGTCGCCTTCCGCAGTCAGGTTTATGAGGCATTAACAAAAGCCTCTGCTAATAGCGTGCCGGATGATCCATTGTAAAAAGCACAGCTGATCGAAATTCATCAAATCGGCGCAACGGCAGGCATCCATACCGGCCCGTATCCGCTTGGTGTCAGCATTCTAAAAAAATATGAATATATCTGACAAGCTTTTTGAAGAATGCTTTCCGCCTATTACGATTAAGAATCGAATTAATTGTGAAACTTCAAGATTGGATTATACTTTACAGATCTTTCTCCGCCACAGGGGGGATATACCTTATTCCCCTATGTGCGGTTTTTGAAAGCATCATTTCATCTGTCACTCTGTTATTATAATTTTTCTAACCTAACAAATGTATTACGTCATTCCTTGATATAAAGATATAAGCAATACTGGTTCATGCCGATCCCTACCCGCTTAGATTGCTCAGAAAGCTGACAGTGCCAACTTTTGGGAATCCATAACTTAAACTGTCCGGAATACTCATTCAAGCCATCCGGTCCGGGAATCTCCTGCCCATCCTCTATCGCCGCTATAAGCCACTTCTTTTTTGTGTTTTCCGCATTGCTTACCAATGATTCAAGAAGAGTTGCCCCGCAGGTCACGCACCCTGATAGTTCCAAGGATGTCACGGCATAGCCTTCCTCCTCTTTATCAGGTACAATCTCCATGCGGTACGGCAGTTCCATATATTCCTTCAGCGTCATCGGTATCCATCTCACTCTCTACGACTTCCGTGCACCGCATTTACTTCTACCTTTGCGGCATCCCTTTTCATGAGTATCATGCATTCGATAATATAATTATAAAATATAGTATTATTTGTAATTATACTATTGATATTTTTATAAATATATAGTAAAGTGACTGTATAGTTGGTAATTCGCATAATAAACATAAAAGATTGATTGATACAGCTACGGACATGACAGATGAATAACCATAGCAATTTAGCGAAAGGAGATCGCACTATGAATTATAAAAATCCTCAAAGGTATAAAAATGGAGATTAAAATCACTGAGATTGTATTTTATTATTAGAAAGGATTGGTTATTTGAAAAGAATTTACAAAATAGGCATAGCTGTTTTTTTACCTTTGCTTTTATTAGTAATTTGTTTTTCGTTCACCCAAAAGAAAGCTTATACTTATGAACAACTATATTCTATGCCGCCCAGACAACTATATGATTTATTCATTGATAACGGCTTAGTTGTAAATGAGCGTTTGAAGCAGCATTTTTCAGATGATGAAATCGCAGATTTGTTAAAACTAGAATTTGATAAGTTGTCTCAGGGTACTATAGCAAGAAATGATATTATGTATTTTGATTTTGCTGATGAAGTGCATCGAGTCTTTGAGCAGCTCACCAATCAAACAAATTAACCTTAATGGACTATTTTTAATATTATGCACCAAATCAAACAACCAACTGATAAATATGTAATTAATTTATACTGAGCAGGTATCTTATATGAAAAAAATGAAAACTAATATTTCAGTGTTTCTACTTGTGTTATTTGCAGTACTAAGTCTACAGATCTCAGTATCTGCTTACGCTAACGAAATGAACCCATTAATTTATGAAGTAAATCTTCTAAATATGGATAAAACTGAACTTCTGAATACATTAAAGGAAAACGGATTAAAACTGCCAGAGTATTATGCTGAGTATACAGATGTAGCAGAAACATTTGTATATAAATATACTCCATTAATACTAAATGGGGATTTGAATCCTGCTATAGCCCAATTTAATTATGACCAATCAAATGAAATGTTATACAATCTGGGGACTGTTCTTCAAAATATAGGATTTCCATTTCATGAAAGCAGAGAGCGTCTCGCAGCTCGTTATTCTTTGAAAGATAGTACAGCTATCGGTTCTTGGAGTTCTTCGTATCTAAATTATAACTGCTATGCTTATGCCATTGGAAGGACATCCAGTTTACAGCCAGGGCAGCTATCTGAAACTAATTATAAGATAAGCATGTCTATTTCTAATACTGCAGACGTGATACTTAAAGATCTTGATGCAGCAGGATATTGGGGATATAAGACTTCAACAAAACCTACATCACTTCCAGATAATCTATTTAGAGTAATCTGCATCAGAAAGGACACTGATAATGTTGACTATCATTTTATGAAAATGTACGGTAGTTCATTAGATTCATGGGCACACAAACCAGGCAGAACACAGCCTTTAAAATGGAATTACTCCTCTCCAGGCTCACGAACTTGGACTAATGAAGCAATTTCAAATGGAACTGTGCTTTCTCCTACAATAACATACGAAAGCAACATATACTATATTTTATATAAGGGTAAAAATGACCCTGGAATACAGCCATCTAACTTATCTCAAGCAGAAATTGACAATTTATTCAGCAGTAAATATTAAATTAATATGCTGCTTTTTATGAAAAGCAGTGTTAAATAGCATCAAAATAAATTTCAATAAACGTGTCTGTCGTACTACAGTGTCATTAATTTTTCAAGGAGGACTTTAACGACAAAATAAAGAGGACTTTTATGAAAAAATTTTTCAAATCAGCAGCTTGTATTTTAATTGCGTACCTTCTCATCCTCGTTCCATATATGGGTTATTTTATACGAAGCGTATCGTATGACCCATCACTGGGAATGCCGATGGATCATGTAGATGCTTTCTACCCGACATACAGCAGCTTCATCTGGTCAGCATTTGTGGGTATTTTATTCTATGCTTTCCTGCAGGGCAGGAAAAATATGCAGCAGATGCCTGAGAGGGAAATTGATCGAAAGAAGCTGCTTTTACACACTGCGGCCGGTACGATATGCATCGTTGCAATCGGCTTTGTGTTGGAATGGTATCATGGAGCAGTAGAAAATTCTTTTTTTGCTAATATTTATTATGCCATCAGTAACACAGGTCAGATCATCGCTGCCGGTTCAGAGGAACAATTCATGCATGTTACAATTATCGCACAATATTTTGAACGCGCCATAATTCCAAATTCTCTGAAAATGATGAATTTACTGGTTGTGTTCCTGTCTTACCAGGGTCTGCAGATTCTGTCTGCCGTGCATGTAAACAATGCTGCAGCTGTTAGAAATACTGTTAAATGAGAAATATTTTAACATTTTTCATTCTTGTATTATAATAATTATAAAGTTATGACATGTTATTTGAGGTGGTAAATTTCGTTGCAACCACGCACCCTATGGGTCAAAAGAGATGCAGGAGCCGCGACGCCTGCCAAATAACTTCTTAATTTCTAAAGGCAGCCTATAGGCTGCCTTTTTTGTACAGAATAATATGGCGCTGGCGATGATCTATCTCTTGGAATGCATCGGCAAATACGACCGGATTATACATATATTCTTTTGTTATGGTATCTTAAATACTGACATTATTTGAACTGTTACCATTAAATTTACATCTGCAACATCGCTGTAATTATACTATTGACATCAGTTCCAAACGATGGTAAGGTAATTATATGAAAAAAGAGGGAGAATGACAGAATATGAGTGCACCACTGAAAACTTTAGAATCACTTGGAATTAAGAAATTATCTAAAACAGAGCAAGACTTTATGGAAGTCATATGGGAGCATCCAGATGGAATCAAAAGTGAAGAACTTTACGCAAAATTCGATCAGGCGCTAGGCACAAAATCTACGATTCTTTACAGAATTGTCAGAAAGGGTCTGGCCACGACTGTCCGCGATGGCAGACATTATATTTATATTCCCAAAATAACGCAGGAGGAATATAATCAGGCATTTTTTCAAGACAAACTGTCCCGTGAGTTCGGCATCACATCCTTTGAAGGGCTAGCTGCGGCATTCTGCGGCAGAACAAAGCTGCGCCCGGAAGAAAAAGAGCGAATTAGCCAGCTGTTGGAGGAATTAAAAGATCATGAGTGATTTTGTTATAACCTTGATATGTCAGATAAACCATATGTCTCTTTATTTGATGAACCTGATACTTTTAGTGCTGCTTTCGACATCCGCAGCTGCCAGCGTATTTTATATCTTCTCAAAGCTTTTGGCTGATATGATATATAAGCAGTATGCGGCAAACGGATTATATATGCTGATGAGGGCAGCGATTCTGTTTCTCCTGCTTCCTGCGGGTGTGCTGGCAGTTGTTACGATTTACACAAACACAAGCCCCATATGGGGCTTTTTAGAGCCGAACGACAGCTTTGATGTCATCACTTATAACAGCTCTTCCGGCGTTCTCATGATTTGGAACCGGGACCTGAATATAGCCAGATTTCTGATGTTTGTCATCTGGCTCTGTGGGTTTTTATCACTTTTTTTATTCCGACTGGTACGGGAACTGATTACTCTGAAAAAAATACGGACAGCATCCATAGAATGGAAGGATAAAAAAGTCCTTGAAACCTTTACGTCAATTCAGCAGGAGCTCGGCATCCACAGAAATATCCACATTTATCAATGCAGCTTTATCAGTTCGCCGTTTTCAACAGGCCTACTGCACCCCTCCATCTTTTTTCCAGATAAGATGTACTACGGAGAAGAGTTATATTTTACACTGAAGCATGAACTGGTTCACTGTAAAAGAAAAGATGTTGTCTTTCATCTGCTTATGACGCTGTTACGGGCAATGCACTGGTATAATCCTGTGATAGGATTTTGGGAAAAGGATTTTTTTCATTACAGCGAGATGTCCTGTGACGAAATAGTGCTAGAACATGCAGATTCAAAGAAGCGCTACCATTATGCAAAGCTGCTTTTGGAAATGATAGGAGAAGACGGGAAGGATCAGGCATTGAAAATCAGAACAGGATTTATAGGAAAGAATGAAAAAGAAGCAGAAAGGAGAATGGTACATATTATGAAGGGAACAAAGAAGGCAGCAAAGCCTGCCGCAGTATTTATGGCAGCATGTTTTGCTGTATTATGCCCGGCAGCGACACTCGCAGCAACACAGGCTGTTTATATGGCTGACGGCCGTATTGCGAGAACGGTAGAATATGAAAATGCGATTGTAGAAGAAATGCATCTTCCCGTATTTACAGAATATACGGGATACCAAGAACTTACAGAAGAAGACATTCTGGATTTTGAAAAACTACAGTTAATTGGAAGATCGCTTACAAATATCGATGTTTCATTAACGAGCAGCATTGAAGTCAATCTTTTGTCCGCTTCATTAAAGAAAGGAAATTCTGTTAGGGTTGCATTGCTTTCTGACAACGAGCAGGATTCCTTTTTAGTAGGGATTAAGGATCAAAATGGCGCTCGAAAATATATCTATTCAACAAATGGTTCTGCAATGTATACCTTTTCCATAGATAAAAATTCTGACTATATCGTATATGTCAAAAAAATAAAAGCAGCAGATGGAAAAGAAATAAAAATCAGCGGCTCTATCGTAAATAACAAATAATCATCCATTGTTTTTCAGTGGATCAGAAAGTCTAGTGCTCCATTCAGACAGAAACCAGACTTTAGTACTGGCTGATTCGCGTCAATGCAGAGAAAATTTCAACGGCGATGTGGATCGGATCATCGACTAAAAATTTTAACGCAGCAATGGCGTGAATCAGGCTGTGATAAACTCTAATTTCTGTCTGGATGAAGTACTAAAGTGTGTTTGAAAAATGCTTTCCATAAGATGCACCCACAAGGCATGGGCATGATATGTAGAATTTACCCCAAATTTATGAGACGTACCCATAGGGCATGATACAGCGAGCGGGCTTTCTACATTCTATTTCAGTCCGCGCTAAACGTGTGTGCCACTGAGCACACAGCGCCATGCTCTACCTCCTGCGCTTGACACCGATCCTCTCGCCAAGACTGACTTTTGTCTCAATCCCGCTGCGGGAATATCTCAAAAGATCTCCATTCGGCAGCACCTGCCCTTTCTGCGTCAGCAGTATCACTGTCGATCCTCCAAAAGCAAAATGCCCCTTTTCTTCCCCTCTGCATACATACGTTCCGCCCGGACGATTCTCAATCCTTCCAACCAAAAGCGCCCCTACCTCCATCTGCAGTACGGTTCCAAAATTAGCGGATTTCAGCAGACAGTACTCTCTCGTATTTTCTTTATAAATCGGGCAGATCTCATTCGCTATAGGATTTACAGTATGAAAGACGCCCTCAATCCGGCGGTTTATAGAAGCTTTCCCATGATCTACATAGATATACCGATGATAATCATCTACACACAATCGAAAAATCCAGACATAACCTCCTGCATATCTGGATGCCAGCCTGCCATCTCTCAGAAGGCTTTTCACTGTATACCTTGTATGCTTTATGGAAAATTCACACGCATCATCAATTTTGTATACGCTTAGCCTGCTGTCACAGGGACTGATCCACGCATTTTTTGATAAATCAATCTGACGACTGCCAGCGGCCAGTTTTCTCGTAAAAAAATCATTGTACGAGCTATATTTTTTCTGTTCGTATTCTGACATATCAATGGATTGACAGCGTATCAAAATCGGAACGAACAAAGCCGAAGCCCTTGAATCCATGATTTTTCCTCCCAGCTGGGAAAATGGCTTTAAAATCAACGGCTTTAACACAATCCGTCCAACTGCATGTCCATACAGCCATGCCAGTAAACGATCCTGAATAGAATTTTCTTCAATAATTTTACCGTTTCGGTCTGCGACTAAATGCATACCCAATCTCCTTTCCGAGTGTAACAGCTGCAAAGAACCGACCTGTTACATGCAATCATCTATATACAATTCTAAGTAACAGTACAGATAAATTGTTACATTTATGGATAACCCGGACGCCGGACGAGAGATCGGAAGAGCACACGTCTGAACTCCAGTCACTAATACAGATCTC